>CANJPX010000011.1 GCA_947476185.1 Bacteroidota bacterium | reverse complement strand
TAGTGGATGATGCTATCGTTGTGATCGAGAATACACATCGTCTTTATGAAAATGGAAAACGTGAAATTAAGACGGCAGCAAAAATGGCTGTTGGTGAGGTATTTCTTCCAGTGTTAAGTGGAACATTGACAACGCTTGCTCCCTTCCTTCCTTTATTATTCTGGAAAGGCATCATTGGAAAATTCATGTTTTATTTGCCTGTAACACTTATTATCACATTGCTGGCATCTCTATTTGTGGCATATATTATTAATCCTGTTTTTGCAGTAGATTTTATGAAATCCCACAATGAGGAAAAATTGAACCATGGAAAATTAAACAGAAATGGGAAGATCCAATTATTCCTTTACTTGTTAGCAGCTGTATTTGCTTATGTATATGGTCATTATGCAATTGGAAACTTTATTATTTTCCTTAGCACTTTTATGCTTTTTCATAGGTTCTTTTTATATAAAGTTATCGAGAAATTTCAATTCAGCATATGGCCTGGCATTAGAGAAATGTATACACGTTTTTTATTGCGGTTCCTGAAACGGCCTTGGCTAGCCATTGTTGGCACTTTAGGGTTATTTATTTTTGCTTTAGCTTTCTTTATGTGGCGCAGTCCGAAAGTGGATCTGTTTCCTAAAGGTGATCCAAATTTTGTCTATGTATATGTGAAACTGCCTGTAGGAACTGATCCTGCAAAAACAAATCAGGTGATGCTGCAAGTAGAAAAGAAAGTGCATTCTGTTTTGGGTGATTCTAATAAAATTGTAAAATCGATCATCACAAATGTGACCAGAGGAGTTACCGATCCACAAGATCAGGATCAAAACAATTATTCGAACCGTGGGAAAATTGCAATTTCATTTGTCAGTTTTGAAAAACGGGAAGGTAAATCAACGACTGAATATTTGGGAGCTTTGCAAAAATTACGTTGGAATATCCCTGGAACAGAAATTACTGTAAATCAAGAGCAATCGGGACCACCGGTTTCAAAACCAATAAATATAGAAGTGCGTGGTGATGTATTTACGGATTTGATCAATAATTCCAACAGACTTAAGCAATTTTTAAATTCGCAACACATCGGAGGAATTGAAAATTTAAAATCAGATTTCGAAAGCTACAAGCCTGAGATCGTTTTTAATATTGATCGTGAGCGGGCTAATCGTGAAGGTATTTCTACAGGACAAATTGCGATGGAGATCCGTAATGCTGTTTTTGGAATTGACGGGCCTTCTAAATTCCGTGATGCAAATGACGAATATCCTATTCAAGTTCGTTATCAATTGGATCAACGGAATAATATTGAAGCGATCCGGAATTTAAAGATCACTTTCCGTGATATGAATATGGGAGGGATATTGCGCAGTGTTCCCTTATCAGCATTTTGTGATATCGAATACAGTAATACCTATGATGGTATCAAACGTAAAATGCAAAAACGTGTGATCACACTTTCATCAAATGTTGCGGCCGGTTATAATGATAGAGAAGTAATCGCCAACATTAAAAAATCATTGACATTATTTAAACCACAAGGAAAAGTGGAAGTTGCTCTTACAGGTCAACAAGAAGAACAAGCCGAAACAGGTGCATTTCTTGGAAAGGCATTGTTGATATCCATAGGACTGATGTTTTTCATTTTAGTGCTTCAATTTAATTCATTCGGTAAACCAACGATTATCCTTTCCGAAATATTTTTTAGCATCATTGGTGTATTAATTGGCACAGCGCTATTCAAAATGAACATGAGTATTGTAATGACTGGTGTAGGGATTATTGCATTGGGTGGTGTTGTTGTTCGGAACGGGATTTTGCTGATCGAGTTTGCCGAGATGGAAAGAGGTCAAGGAGTATCTTTATGGAAAGCAACAATTGAAGCAGGTCGTACACGTATGACACCCGTTATTTTAACTGCGACAGCAGCCATACTTGGCTTACTTCCTTTGGCAGTTGGATTTAATATCGACTTTGAAACATTATTTGCCAGTGGAAATCCGCACATCTATATTGGTGGAGATAGTGTTGTATTCTGGGGGCCTTTAGCATGGACAATGATATTTGGATTAGGATTCGCAACCTTTTTGACATTGTTATTGGTGCCTGCTATGTATTTAATTTCTGAACGATTAAAGCGTAAATCGTTGATCATTATTAAGCATATGGGACTTTCAACAATTGTTATGTATATACCATTTTTCATTTTAATTACCCGATTTGTTTTCTGGTTGAGAGGTACTAAAATTGAATATGGCGATCTGGATTATTAAAAATAATTTTCAGATCTGTTGAATTTGCTTTATGTTTTTATTGAATGCAATGATAAAGATCAACTATTGCTATTCGGAATGGTTGTTTGGATTTGAATTAATAATATAGTTTTGAAAACACAATTTTAGTATTATTTAAAAAAATAAGAATGAAAAATTACACTGTTATCTTTTTGGTCATTGTTTTATTTACAGCTTGTAAAAATAAGAACAATACTACAAAGCCTGCTAGAAGAGATATAACACAAGCGGTATATGCTTCAGGAAAAATATTTCCACTGAACGATTATAAGGTGTTCAGCAAATTGCCCGGCTATATTGAAAAAATTCAGGTGCATGTTGGTGACTCAGTAAAAGTGGGTCAGCCTTTAATGACCATCAGAAGCGAAGTAAGTGATCTGAATGTTAATACTGCAAAAAACTTATTGGACCTTGCCCGTAAAAACTCGAATGAGAATTCTGCTTATCTGACAGTTTTGAAACAAGATGTTGCTTCAGCAAGATCAAAATATGAATTGGATTCCACCAATTACATCCGGTTTTCTTCCTTGATGAAAGATAATGCTACAAGCAAATTGCTGGTGGATCAGGCAAAGACACAGTTTGATATTTCTAAACAGAATTATTTAAAAGCGGTTAATTCATTAACAAACGTTCGCGATAAAATTCGTGTGGAATTTGAAAATGCTCAAATACAATACGATGCACAAGTGTCTAATAAAAATGATTACACCATTACATCTGCAGTCAATGGAAAAGTGTATGATATTGTTCCAAAAGAAGGAGAATTAGTGAACACGCAAATTGTGTTGATGGAGATTGGTGACGGTTCGCATTTCGAGATTGAATTGAGTGTTGATGAAACAGATGTTTCTTTGATCAAGAAGGATCAGGATATTGTTTATTCTATTGATGCTTATAAAGATATTGTATTCACCGGGAAAGTTATTGAAGTATATCCCAGAATAAACCAAAGTAATAAAACATCAAAAGTTGTTTCATCAATTGTGTTGGATTCCAAAACAATTATTTATTCTGGAATGTCGGTAGAGGCGAATATAATTATTTCGGAAAAGAAAAACGCTTTGGTTATTCCGAGGGAATTTTTATTTGAAGGAAATAAAGTGAAAGTTAGTGGTACTGATGAAAGCGTGACAATTTCGAAAGGGGCTTCTGATCTTGAATTTATAGAAGTATTAAAAGGTGTTGACGAGTCAACAGAAATTGTAAAGCCCTAAGGGAATAACATGGCATGAAAAAAAATCCACTTTTAAAAATTGCTTTAACGCATTTGTTCTCTAAAAAGCGACAAACAATTGTTGCTATGCTGGGAGTTACATTTGGTATCGCCATTTTTATATTTCAAGCAGGATTGATGTCGGGTTTCCAGGCTTTTTTTATTGAGGAAACCGTTAATACAACTGCCAATATCCGGATCTTTAATGAGGCTGCAAAAAACCGTCCCAGTATTTTGGATAAGATCAACACACAAAAAGATCATTGGAATATTGTTCAGAATCAAAAACCAAAAGATGAACAAACGAAAATAAAAAATGGCTATCAGATAATTTCTATTTTAGAAAATGACCCTCGCGTTGCTGGTGTTTCGCCCTTTTTAGGATCACAAGCAATCTTTAAAGTTGGGATCGCTCAAATTGCCGGACGTGTTTCCGGAGTTGATATCGTGAAAGAAAATATTTTGTTCAATGTTTCTAAAAACATGAGACAAGGAGACATTACCAAACTTGAAACTATTCCAAACGGAATCATTTTGGGCGATGGTTTGGCGGATCTTTTAGGAGCTAAAATAAATGATAACATTTCTGTAGTGTCTCCATTAGGTGTTAATTTGGATATGAAAATTGTTGGGATCAATCATAGCGGATTAACGGATGTAGATAAGAGTAGAGCGTATATAAATATTAGAAATGCTCAAAAATTATTGCAGGTCGATGGAAGTTATATAACGGATATTAACATTAAGCTAAAAGATTTTTCTTTGTCGGAAGAGTTGGCAAAATTTTATAATTCTAAATTCGGATTCAGGTCGGTCGATTGGAAAGAGGCCAATGCCAGCGTTTTTAGCGTTTTTAAAATTCAAAATATGGTGACTTACCTGATCATCGTTTCTATTTTAGTAGTATCAGGTTTTGGGATTTTTAATATTTTGATGATGATCATTTATGAAAAAATGCCTGACATCGCAATTCTAAAAGCGATAGGTTACAAGGACAGAGATATCAAAATAATATTTCTGACGGAGTCCCTTATCATTGGAACGTTCGGTGGCCTGCTTGGTTTACTTGTAGGTTTCTTAATGCAAAAAATTGTAGGAAATATTCGGATGGATATAAAAGGTTTTGTGTCGATGGAATATTTACATTTTAATTCAACACCAGGTTTCTACCTATTCGCATTTGTATTTGGCCTTATCACCACTGCAGTTGCAGGGTATATGCCGGCTCGAAAAGCTGCGAAAGTGGATGCAATTGATATAATAAGATCAAAATAAAAATGAGCACACCTGCAATCATAAAAACAAAAGATCTTGATAAATATTTTCATGACCCTGTTGAATTCCAGGCTTTGAAAAATATAAATATTCAGATCGATCAAGGTGAATTTGTTTCTATTGTTGGTTCATCGGGTAGTGGAAAATCAACATTGCTATATGTGTTAAGTACGCTAGATACTGACTATACAGGTCATATATATTTTGATGGTGACGACCTGAGTTTAAAATCAAAAAATGAATTGGCAGAAATTCGAAATCAAAAAATTGGTTTTGTATTTCAGTTTCATTATTTATTACCCGAATTTACTGTACTCGAAAACATTTGTTTGCCAGCTGCAAAATTGGCAAAATATAAAGAAGAGGAATATATTGAACGTGCCTATCAAAAGCTTGATCTGCTTGGGTTGCGGGATCAGGCATTGAAAAAAGCGAATAAGCTTTCAGGTGGTCAGCAGCAGCGCGTGGCAATTGCACGTGCATTGATCAATGATCCCAAAATTATTTTTTGTGATGAACCTACAGGAAACTTAGATTCAAAAAATTCACAAAATGTATTTGAAATATTTAAAGAGCTGAAAGAAAAATTCAATCAGTCGATTGTTGTTGTTACTCATGACAACGAATTTGCAATGAAAACAGATAGAATAATAACCTTAAGAGATGGTGAGGTAATATAAGAATGGGTGCTGTTATCTTTTTCAGTTTAGGACTTCTGTTTCTATTAAGTATTCCGATCATTACTGCCCGGCTTGCAAATCGTTTTGGAAGAGATCCAAAGATTTGGTTCCTGATCGGATTGCTGCTGCCTGTTATTGCAACATTCCTGCTTTTGTTTCTCCCCGACCTTTCTGAAAAGGAGGAAAAATAATTTACTTCTTAGCTTTTTTTGCTTTCGCAGCTGCCTTTTTATCTTCTTTAGCTTTTAATTTGGCATTCTTGATCGCATCTTTTTTTCTTTTTTCTTCTTGCTTTATTTGCGATTTAGATTTTGTCAAAGTAATCGCCCTCAAACCGATGAACACCCCATAAGTATATTGGAATTGCTCCGTTTGCAGACTCTTAATTTTCGACTGAGATAAATCTGCATTGGCATAGATCCCTCCGAAAAATACTTTGCCGTTATATCCAAGACTGGATTTTCCTCTTGCTGTTACCGGCACACCAAGTTTGCTTTTTTTGATAGTTGGTGAATCATAGATCTGGTTTTGTAAACCTACGCCAACAAATATGGCATTCGCAAAATAAAAATTATTCTTAACTAAATTATAGGCATATCCTTGTTGAAGGATAAATGCAAAATTTCTGTTTGCATGCAAGTCGGGGTATTCCTGAAAATATTTTTTTACACTATCCGGAATTAAATTGTTACTGCTGATCTCGTTATATCTCAGGGAAATAACAGTTAGTGGAGAACCAACAGATTTTTTCTGAAACTGATTCTGGTTAAAAGCAGCATTATAAGAAAACTTCCTTCCATTATTTATAAAAATACCGGATATCCCAAATTGATATGCTCGGATATCCGCATTATAGTTCTTCAATAATATTCCATCTCCTTTGTAATGAAAATAAAAGCGGGAATAATCTTGATAATTGACCTCAAGCCCAAATCTGTTACCATACATATTTACCTGAAACTGCTTATAACCGGATTTTATCCGAGTGGTTGTGTCCAGATAATCATTCGTGAATTTAAAAATATAGGTCAGTCCGATCCCTTTTACGTTCAAGGCAACACCTGTTACCGGAGGAATGTTTGCAGAGTATATTGTTCTTGCCTCAACCAGCTGCTTTTCAGTGAATAAATTATTGTTTTGCGGAGTTATTGTATACAAAAAGCCATGGCTCAGAAAAAAGCCTTTTACAGCAAATAAGTTTTTAAATTTTTGGACATAATTAGTGTCTATGTCATTGGCATTGCTAGTTACAGCAAAAAGCAGTATCGAAAAGAGTATGAATAATTTTTTCTTCATTAAGGAGTTGTTGTTTCTGCAAATGTAAAACAATGTGTTAAATATTCTAAAAATTTAAACAGGATTAAAACAAAAAAAGTATCTGCACGTTTTTCGCATGTTTCTCGCTACTATTATAAATTGTTTTATCTTTGTATGAATATTATGTACTCCAAAACAGGAATGGAATTTAAAGCAGGCATATTGTTGGATAAGATCAATTATCCGGCCGATCTCAGAAAATTAAAAGCAGAACAACTTCCTGAAGTTTGTAATGAGCTTCGTCAGTTCATCATCGATGTTGTTTCTCAAAAAGGAGGACATTTTGGTGCCAGCCTTGGCGTTGTCGAGCTTACTGTTGCTTTGCATTATGTATTTAATACACCCTATGATCAGTTGGTTTGGGATGTAGGACATCAGGCATATGGACATAAGATCCTTACAGGAAGGCGCAAGGTTTTTGATACAAACAGAGTTTATAAAGGTATTAGTGGTTTCCCAAAACGTTCTGAAAGTGAATACGATACTTTCGGGGTAGGGCATTCATCTACATCAATTGGCGGTGCATTGGGAATGGCTGTTGCATCTGCTTATAAAGGAGAAAAGGAACGGCAGCATATTGCAATTATCGGTGATGGTTCAATGACTGGCGGACAAGCATTCGAAGCACTCAACCATGCCGGCATAACAAATTCCAATTTGCTGGTGATACTGAATGATAATTGCATGAGCATTGATCCTAACGTTGGTGCCTTGAAAGAATACCTTACCGATATTACCACCTCCCATACTTATAATCGTGTAAAAGATGAAGTATGGAATTTGTTGGGAAAGATCAGTAAATTTGGTCCCAACGCTCAAGATATTGCCTCCAAAATAGAGAATGGAATAAAAAGCTCTTTGCTCAAACAAAGTAATATGTTTGAATCATTGAAGTTCCGCTATTTCGGTCCTGTTGATGGCCATGATGTTGAGCGAATGACGAAGGTATTACAGGATCTGAAAGATATTCCGGGGCCTAAGATCTTGCATGTTCTCACTCAAAAAGGAAAAGGATATAAATTTTCGGAAGAAGGAAATCAAACGGTTTGGCATGCGCCGGGTTTATTTAATAAAGATACCGGTGAAATAATAAAGATAGTTCCGAAAGAGCCACAGCCACCAAGATATCAGGATGTATTCGGTTATACAATTGTAGAACTTGCCGAAAAAAATTCTAAAATAATGGGCATTACGCCTGCCATGCCTTCCGGCTGTTCGCTTAATATTATGATGAAAGCGATGCCCGACAGAGCATTTGATGTAGGGATAGCGGAGCAACATGCTGTTACTTTTTCTGCCGGATTAGCAACACAGGGATTGGTTCCTTTTTGTAATATATATTCGTCATTCATGCAAAGAGCCTATGATCAAGTGATCCATGATGTGGCTTTGCAGAAATTACATGTTGTATTTTGTCTCGATAGAGGTGGATTAGCCGGTGCCGATGGCCCGACTCACCATGGTGCCTTCGATCTGGCGTTTTTCCGTTGCATCCCGAATATGATCGTTTCTGCTCCGATGAATGAAGAGGAGTTAAGGAATTTGATGTATACCGCTCAGTTGCCTGAAACAAATGCTCCTTTCTCAATCCGCTATCCAAGAGGAAATGGCGTGATGATAGATTGGAAAACGCCCTTCCAGAAATTAGCGATTGGCAAAGGAAGACGGATTCAAAATGGTGATGATATTGCAATATTGACCATCGGAAATGTTGGAAATAGTGCCGTTGCGGCATGTAAAAAGTTGGAAGAAAAAAGAATTAAAGCAGCACATTACGATATGCGGTTTGTAAAACCAATTGATGAACAATTATTGCATGAAGTATTCGCGAAACACTCAAAAGTAATTACAATTGAAGATGGTTGTATCATGGGTGGAATGGGATCTGCAGTATTGGAATTCATGGCGGATAATAATTATAATGCGAATGTAAAACGCCTGGGTATTCCCGATAAATTTATTGAACACGGTGAACAAAAAGAATTATATATCGAGTGTAATTTTGATGTAGATAGCATTGTGAGAACTGTTGTTGAGATGGTAGGCGTGAAAACACAAACAATGGTTGGATAAAAAACTATTCTCAATTAAAAAAAGTAAGACCGGCCTCACATTTTGTAAGGGCGGTTTTTTTATTCACAAGTTTTGAAAACCACTGCTTTTCAACTGATATTGTATTATATTTGAACTAAATTTTACAAAACGTTATAATATGAATATTCAAAAAACAACTCTTTTGGCTTCTTATATCGCTACTTCATTAGCGTTTGCCGCTTGCTCCTCAACTACTGATTCTTCTACCGGCGAAACTGTTGATACAGCTGTTGCTGATACAAAAGTGAAAGATGTTAAGGCGCAAAATGTTTTTTATTCTATTCCTTCTCCTGTCGAAACTACAACGCTTCTAAAAGCGGCTGGTGCAAAATACAACGCTAAACTGTTGAACCCGATTGAAAATGTTTCTAAATATGCAACGGCTGCTTCAAAAGCATTGAATTTGGGTATTTATGGATCTGATCTTAGTTTGACTAGCATATTTGACCAAACTCAGGAATCTATGTTATACCTGAAATGCACCAATAAATTGGCTACAGGATTAGGGATCAGCGGTGCTTTTGATGAAAAAACAACTTCACGTATTGAAGCGAACTTGGAAAATAGAGATTCTTTATTGGCTATTATTTCTGATTCATATTGGACTGCTGATGCCTATTTAAAAGATAACGGTCAACCGGGTGTATCTGCTCTTATTGTTGCAGGTGGCTGGATCGAAGGCTTATACATTGCTACCGAGATCGCGAAAACGACCAAAAATGCAACAATTGTTACCCGAATAGGAGAACAAAAATTGTCTTTGGATAACCTGATCGCCTTATTGGAAAGCAATAAAGCGGACAATGAATCAATTCCTGAACTTTTAAAAGGACTTGGCGAACTGAAAAAGATATTTGATGCGATACCGGTTACAACAGCTGAAACTACAGTAACAACGGATAAAGAAAAAGGTGTTACTACGGTTGGTAATGGTAGTACTTTTACTATTACTCCTGAACAATTGAAACTGATCACAGATAAATCTACTGAAATAAGAAACAAAATCATACAATAGCCCGTAAAAGGCAGTTGATGAAACATAACTACTTTATGAAAGCTTTTGTTGCCATCGGCTTCATCGCTTTCTCTTCAACAGTCACTATTGCTCAATGCAATACCTTTGTAAAAAAGAAATGTTTGCCAAAAATTGCCCCGTTTACTCAAAACGGACAAATGAATACTTCTACACTTAGTGCAGGACAAAAAACTACTTTAAACCTGACTTTTTATTCCGGACAAGATTATCGAATACTTGTTTGCGCCCAAGAAGATCTTGGCGATGTTACATTTCGGATAATGGACTTGCAACACAAAGTGATCTTTGATAGCCAAAAAAATGATTCACCCGATTTCTGGGACTTCAAAGTAAAGAATACCCAGGAATTTATTGTCGAGGTACAAGTGCCGCAATCTGAATCTACTAGCACTATTCCTCCTTCCGGATGTGTTTCTGTTATGGTTGGATTTAAAAAGGGCTAATCTTATTAATAAAAAAAGCCGCCACGTTTTATTGTGATGGCTTTGATAATTTTAGATTCTTCAGCTATTATTTCACAATCAACTTCTTTGTGAAATTTTCTCCACCTACCGTTAATTTTATAAAATATGCACCTGCAGCCAATTTGGTGTTTTCTGCAATTGAATACTGATGTTCTCCTGCTCCCAGACTTCCTGTGAACACAGATGATATTTCCCGCCCTACTACATCATAAATTTTAATATCCGCTTTGTTAGTTTCTAATAAATTGAAGGAGATAATTGTATTGTCCTCGGCGGGGTTTGGATAAACATTAAAATGAATGTTGTTCGCCAATTCATCAATTCCAACACCACCAAGAATATTAATATCATCTAAATAAATATTGTTTCCTGCGTTGCTGGTAAATTTGAACTTTACTAATAAACTTGTTTCTGTTGCTACTGATGCAAGATTTACCGTTTTAGTTACCCACTGACTTGCTGTTGGAACAAAGGAAGAAGCTACAACACCTGCTGTAGATAAAATCGCACCTGATATGCTTTGTCGTAACAACCATGTTTGTCCGCAATTACTTGAAACATAAACTTGCAATTTATCTGTTGATGTGGATGTTAATTGGGCATGTGCCACTTTATAGGTTAATGAAGGGGAACCGCCAATAGCGGTAATGTCAATTGGCGGACTGACCAATTCATCCACATTTCCGGAATAAGTTGGTGCATTTACTATGCGGACAGATTTAGTACCTGTTGCTGCTGCTGTTGTTGTTTGTGTCCAGGTATTACTTCCTGAATTAGCATTGTAAACATTCCAGTCCACATTTGGAATGGCACTTCCTTCAAATCCTTCCGAATAAAATGTTCCTGTGTATGTTGCAGTGTTTGGATAAACAGTGATATAAGATGTTTTCGTTGCACTAACGGAGCCTGATCCATTCGCTACAGTCATTGAAACATTGTAAACACCCGGAGTATTATAAGTAATAACAGGAATAGAATCCGTTGATGTTGCAGGTGTTCCTCCGGCGAATGTCCATGCCCAGCTAGTTGGTGTTCCATTCCAGGAAAGATCAGTAAACGTTAAACTATCACCCTGGCAAACAGTATTTGTTGATGTGCTCGATTGAAAATCAGCCAAACACAATACTGCGGGAAGACTAATTCCAGTCGCTGCTAAGTTGGCTGTGGTCCATAAATTATACCGCTGGGCAAATCCTCCTAAGCCTGTGGTAGCAGTTAATGCCGATCTCATTCTAGACTTTTGTCCGGCAGTGAACATATTGCTGCAATACGAATATTCCATATAATTCTGCACGTTATCCAAGGGACTGCCACAGGATGAACCTGCAAGGTTGCAAGTGGTCCAGCCAATTGTTTTTGGAGTATCCGTTACTGAATCACTACCTGTACAATCTACTCCGGGGTTATTTGTTCCTCCCCAAGTATGATTCAAATTTAAATAATGTCCGATCTCATGTGTTAATGCACGTGATGTAGCAACATGCCCTGTACCAATGCTTCCAATGTAAGTGGATAATATCATGATCCCGTCATTTGCAGATGCGGTTGTTCCCGGTAAATACGCATATCCAGCTGCACCGCTGGTAATGGTTTTCACTACCCAAACATTTAAATATTGATTTCTTGGCCATTGATTTAGCTTAGAACCATCGTCTCCAATATTTGTTTGAGAAGAATAAATACGGTCGATGCCATTTGTACAATTCCCCGATGGATCTTTTTGTGCTAAACGAAATTGAATTTCGCAATCAGCGGCAATAGATGTGAATGCAGGGACAACAGCAGAAATATCAGAATTTAATTTGCGGTAGTCATCATTTAAGATACGTACTTCATCCATAATTTGTGCATCCGAAATGTTTTCAGGTCCGCCTTCATGAAGAATATGAAATACAACAGGAATAGTATAAATAGGAACCAGTGCTTTTCCATCACCTTCTTTATATTCATTCGCAAAATCAACCTGATCTTTTTGATCACGCAACTGTTCTTCTGCCAGATATTGTTTTTTTATTTCAGGATTTTTATTAAAATATTTTTGCGTCATTTCTGTCGTTCCACAGGGTTTCAGTTCCTGTGCAGTTGATACACTTGTTGTAAGTGCCGATAAAAAGGCAGCACTTAGCAAGGTTGTTATTTTATTCATTTTGAAAAAATTAATTATTAAATATAATAGTTTAGAGATAGGTTTTTATTATTCGTAATCTTTTATAGAAGACAGCACCTCTTTGATGCTATATATATTAGCCAAGATATTGATATATTTTTTGGATACTAATTGCGGCTCCGACAACTGATTATTGACCTTATAACCTATAAAATCTTCTAACCTGCTGAAGTCTTCTTTGTGGGCAGCTCTTATCTCTTCCTGCATGTTTGTGTTGACCACTCCTGGTGCTATAGAAAAAATGTGAAACCCTTTGTGAATACTCTCTAAGGGAGTTTTTGCCCGTATTTTTTGTTCTGAATCTACAACACGGCTGAACATATCTAATCCTGCTTTTGAGGCACAATAAACAGCCCAACCATCTATAGGATTCTTTCCTGCACCCGAACTGATGTTTAAAATTACCTTTTCTGCATCCGTTGAATCGTAACAGTTAATAAATTCATTTGTAAGTATAGAAGGCGCAATTAAATTCACAGTATAATTCTTTGCAATGGTTGAAGCATCTAATTTGCCCACAGGTTTAATAAAACCCAAAACTCCTGCATTGTTGATCAGATATATTTTTTTTGCCTTTGCGTGTAAGTCAAATTTGAATTCGACCAATGCATTTACATCGGTAAGATCCAAATAGGAATGTCTGTAATTCGGATGCTCGATGCTTCTGTTGCGGGAAATCCCAATCACAAAATTGGTTGGATTTTCTAATAAGTGCATTGCAAATGCTTTACCAATTCCTCTGCTTGTGCCTGTAATGTAATAATAGTTCAACGTGTTTTCTTTTAAGTTCAATAAAGATAATCATATAAAAGAAAAAAAGCAAGGGCTTTTTAAGCTCTTGCTTTTTATAATATCAGAAATCCTTCGCAGCTATTTCGACAAGCTCAATATGACGACGCTCTATTATGCCAATGCTTGTTTCAGGTCAGCGATCAGGTCATCGATATCTTCAATTCCTACACTTAACCGTAAGAGTGATTCTACAACACCCGCTTTATCACGATCTTCTTTTGGTATAGAAGCATGTGTCATTGTTGCTGGATGGTTGATCAAGGATTCAACGCCTCCTAATGATTCTGCCAAGGAAAAAACCTTCATGCTGGAAGCAATTTTGAATGCGTCTTCTTGTTTATTTCCTTTCAAAGAAAATGAGATCATCCCACCAAAATCGCGCATTTGTTTTTTCGCAATGTCGTGGTTAGGGCTATCAGGAAAGCCTGGCCAATACAATTTATCTATTTTTGGATGTGTTTTTAAAAATTCTGCAACCTTCCGTCCATTATAACAATGACGCTCCATACGTATGTGTAGCGTTTTGATACCACGTAATACAAGGAAGCTGTCCATTGGTCCGGGAGTTGCTCCACAGCTGTTATGGATAAATGCAAGCTGGGTATATAAGTTTTCATCACTTAAACATAAGGCACCCATTATCACATCACTGTGTCCGCCTAAATATTTTGTAACCGAATGCATTACAATATCAGCACCCAATGCCAAGGGGTTTTGTAAATAAGGTGAAGCAAATGTATTATCAACTGCACATATCAATTTATTTTCTTTTGCAATCTTGGCACACGCTGCGATATCAATAATCTGCATGGTTGGGTTTGTGGGTGTTTCCAGCCATACCATTTTAGTATTTGCATTGATATAATTTTTGATGTTATTAGCATCTTTCATATCGATGAAATGGAATTTGATACCAAAGTTTGCAAATACTTTGGTGAACATTCTATATGTTCCTCCATAAAGATCATCTCCGGTGATCAATTCATCTCCTGGACGGAGTAATTTTGCAACCGCATCAATTGCGCCCATACCGCTAGAAAAACATAAAGCATATTTAGCTCCTTCTAATTCCGCCAGACATTTTTCCAATGCATTACGTGTAGGATTTTTACCACGGGCATAAGCATAACCTTTATGATTACCCGGACTTTCCTGGGTATAGGTTGAAGTTTGATAGATAGGAGTCATAATAGCTCCTGTTGTAGGATCGGGCTCCTGACCAGCATGTATTGCTTTGGTTCCAAAACCGAATTTTGATGTTTCTGCCATAAGATATTTTTATTTGAGGTGCAAAGGTAAAATTTTATTCTGATGGGGGATTTATTTTGACTGCCATAAGTTTTGGAAAGCGAAATTCGTTCGAAAGGTGCTGTTGTTTTTGTTATATGTAAATTGTTGTGTGATAAATTTGAGAAGATGACTAAACGGATATTCGTAATTAAACACTCCTTTTCTTCGGAAAAAACAATTTTTTTTGAATACATTTAGCTGCTGAAATTGATCTGAGGCAAAAATAAATGGATTTGATAATTAGCATAAAAAAACCTTTTAGAACTATTTTCGCTTTGCATAACTGGCTGTTTTAATGAAGAAAATTTATCACTAAGGAGAATAAGAAATTTACAAAAAGAATCATCTATTAATAAATAAAAACAATGATCATGAAAAATCTAAAAAAAATTTTATTTGCCGGTGCAATTGTCGTGTTGGTATTATTTACTAATTCAGTTACTGCACAAAATGCGTCTTCTGCCGAATTAAAGATCAAAACTTCTTCTATTTGCACGATGTGTAAAAAGACAATAGAGAAACACCTCGCTACCGAAAAGGGGATAAGTAAATCAAGTCTGGATGTTGATACTAAAATTCTTACTGTGAATTATGATCCTAAAAAAACAACTCCTGAAAAGATCCGTTTGGCAGTTTCAAAAAGCGGATACGATGCTGATGAGGTGAAAGCAGATCCAAAGGCCTATGACAAATTAGCCGGTTGTTGCAAAAAAGAGAATGCCGAAATGGAAAAAAAGTAATTTTCTATTCGGGCTATCGCTCTTAAGCTTTTCACTAAAATAAATTTAATTTGAACTTTCCAGGCGGAGAGTGACTAAAATAGTTACAATGGCATTAATAAAACCGGTCAAAGGTATCCATCCGAAATTTGGAAACGATTGCTATCTTGCAGAAAATTCAACTGTAGTAGGAGATGTAATAATGGGTGACCAATGCAGTATTTGGTTCAACGCTGTTGTGCGTGGTGATGTAAATTCGATTCGGATGGGCAATAAGGTCAACGTTCAGGATGGAGCAGTGATACATTGTACGTATGAAAAAACTAAAGTGAATATTGGAAATAATGTTTCGATTGGTCACAATGCTCTGGTACACGGTTGTACTATCCATGATAATGTTTTGATCGGGATGGGCGCCATTGTTATGGATAATTGCGAGATAGGAAGTAACACGATCATCGCAGCAGGAGCCGTAGTTCTTGAAAATACAAAAGTTGAACCAGGAGTGATCTATGCTGGAGTTCCTGCAAAGAAAGTGAAAGAAATAAATCAGGAATTAATTAAAGGTGAAATTAATCGCATTGCGGATAATTACATCATGTATAGTAGTTGGTTCAAGGACGAAGCGTAATCTTTTTTAATTGGAAATGAAAAAGGGGGTAATTGCTGAGGTGAAATCATCTCATTACTAGTCATAACTCCAAATGGTTTGATCTTATTGCTTTCCCATAAAACATACTGGCTGCTTTATCAAAATTCTCAGGTGAGTCGGTGGTATAAAATTCAATCGTTTTTCCTTTGCTGCATTTTTGTTCCATTTCAGGATGCCGCTTTAAATAATCGACTAAGCCATCAGCAACAATTTCACCTTGCGATAATAATTTAATGTTTGCCGGCAGATGTTTCCTGATCTTATTAATTAATAAGGGATAGTGTGTACAACCTAAAATAATAGTATCGATGTTCTTGTCTTTCGAAAGTAAGTGATTCAAATTTTTTTCGATAAAAATATCTGCTGCTTCACTTTCAATTTCATTATTTTCTACAATAGGTACCCACATCGGACAAGCTTCCTGATGAACAATTAAATTCGGATAAAATTTAGCGATCTCAATTGGATACGAGTTAGACGTGATCGTGCCGGTTGTTCCTAAAACTCCAACATGTCCTGTTTTGCTATGTTTTCCAACTACTTCGGTTGTCGGGCGAATTACTCCCAAGACTCTTTTATCAGGGGCAATTAACGGTAGATCGATCTGTTGAATGTTGCGCAATGCTTTTGCCGAAGCGGTATTACATGCCAATATTACCAGTTCACAATTCATTGAAAACAGTTGCTTGACACATTCCAGCGTGTATTCATAAACTGTTTCAAAGGATCTGGTGCCATAAGGTGCACGGGCGTTATCACCTAAGTATAAATAGTCGTATTCAGGCAATTGCTTAACAATTTCTTTTAAAATAGTTAAGCCCCCAAATCCGGAATCAAATACGCCTATAGGTTTTTTTGTGCTCAATTTAGAATTGATTATGATTCAAATATACAATAAAAGCCCCGTGATAAATACCATGGGGCTTTAGAAAGTGTAATGTAAAATAATATGTTATTTCTTTGGAGGTGCTATTGTAGTAGAAGCAGGAGGAATAGTTATTCCTAATTTTTTGATCACCAATCCGATGATATCATCCGTTGGCTCGCTATATAAAACTAATCCTGTACTTGTATCTAACACATATTTATACCCGTTATCTTTTGCAACTTGGTCAATTGCTTTTTTAGCTTTTTCGTATACCGGTTTAGAAAGCTCTGTACTTTTCTTTTGGTAATCAGCTTGAGCTTGTTGTTGAAAATCAGTGATACGTTGGTTAAGATCGTTTAACTCTTTTTCTTTAGAATCCTTTACGATAGGAGCCATATTCGGAGAATCCTTTTGAAATGCCTCATATTTGGTCTGCAGTTCTGTTTGCATTGCAGTCACTTGCATTTCCAATTGTTTTGCATAATCCTGAACAGATTGTTGTGCTACTTTAGATTCAGGCATTAAAGTAATTAATGAATCTAAATTTACGTGAGCAATTTTTTGCGCTGTTGCAGTAAACGAGCAAATTACTAGTGCTACTCCTACAACTGCTATTTTAAAAATATTCTTCATAGTATTTGATTTTTGGTTTTTAATTTATTTTTTAATTTATTTTGGAATTAGTTTTGTTTTTTTGTTGTTCCTGATCCTGTTTTAGTTCCGCCGCCTGCTTTATATCCCAATTGAGCTAAAACATCATCACTCTTGTCTAATTTTGAACTTGCATATAACATTGTAATGTCGCTTGTTTTGTCGAAAATAATTGAATAAGCTCCTTTTTCGGCAACAGCTTTAACCGCATTAAATACTTTATCTTGAATAGGCTTAACTAATTCTTGACGTTTTTTGAATAATTCGCCATCTACTCCAAAGCGTTGTTTTTGAAGGTCTTTTGCATCTTTTTCTTTTGCAACAATATCCGCCTCACGTTTCTTTTTCATATCCTCTGTCAGCAAAATTTGTTCTGCCTGATATGCTTTATACATTTTATCAATTTCTGCATACTTTGCTTCAATTTCTTTTTGCCATTGAATGGATGTTTTATCCAATTCAGCTTGAGCGGCCTTGTATTCGGGTATTTGCCCTAAAATATATTCCGTATCAACGTAAGCGAATTTTTGTCCGAATGAAGCAATACTTGTTACAAGTACAATGCTTAGCGATAAAATTAGTTTTCTAATCATGCTTTCTAGGTTTTTGATATTTATGAATGCTTCGCATTTCAATTTCATTTATTTATGATCAAAATTTGCCCTAATGACGGTGCGAATTTAGTAATTTATTATAATTCTCCAATAGACGCTCCGATGGTGAAGTGAAATTGACCTTTTTGCATTCCTAAATTTGAAGGAACATCATCCAATCTCCAGCCATAGTCAAATCCTAACAATCCGAACATTGGTAAAAATACCCTAATACCAACTCCTGCAGATCGGTATACATTAAACGGGTTAAATTGTTTTGCCTTTTCCCAAGAATTACCTGCTTCGGCAAATCCAAGTACATAAATTGTTGCCTGCGGATTTAAGGTCACCGGGAATCTTAATTCTGCCGAATATTTTGTAATGAATGCGGCACCTGTTCTTGGTGATAACGATTGATCGTCATATCCTCTTAATGCAATAATTTCTCTTCCATCCAATGCAAATCCGGTTAAACCGCTACCTCCTAAATAAAAGCGTTCAAAAGGAGAAATTCCAACTTTGGTATTGTATGAAGTCAGAAACCCAAATCCTGCTGACGTTTTAAGAATCAAATTGCGTGCCTCTTTTCCATCTTCTCCTCGCTTGTTGGTAATAGGGGTGTAAAAAGCAGTTGTGAATTTATATTTATGATATTCTACGAATTTATAGCGCTCTTGGTCTGTCATTGCTGAACTAGCATAATCCTTATTATCGAACAATGAATATGGAGGAGTCCATTGCCCTGTTAAAGATACTTGAGAACCGCGTGTTTCAAAGATTGGTTTGTCGATGTTGTTCCGCTGGATCGTTGCCTTATAATAAATGTTATTTGAATAACCTTTGCTGAAAGAGAAGATAGAGTTAAAGTTATTTAAAGTATAATATTGATAATTTAACTCCTGATATAAAGTGAAATAATCATCAGGGCGTTTCAATCGTTTACCTAAACCAAGTGAAACACCAAAAATATCAAGTGATTGACGCAAGGGGTTTTCAATTTTTTCGCCATTGCTGGTGATCGTTTTCTTTTGTCCGTTTGTTTGAACGGAGTAATATGCGGTAACACTTAAAGAGTTTGGTTTTTTCCCTCCTAGCCAAGGCTCTGTAAATGAAATATTATAGGATTGAAAATACAATCCATTTGATTGAGCACGCACGCTTAAGCGCTGTCCGTCACCTGATGGCAATGGTCGCCATGCAGATTTTTTGAAAAAATTCCTTCCGGAAAAATTGTTGAACGACACACCTAATGTACCAACAACGCGTCCTCCCCCATATCCACCTGATAATTCGATTTGGTCTGATGGTTTTTCTTCTACAGTATATTCGATGTCTACCGTTCCTGTAGCTTGATTTGGAGTTGGTGTCACATTCATTTTCTCAGGATCAAAATATCCTAATTGCGAAAGTTCCCGTTGTGAACGTATGACATCGGATCTGCGAAACAGTTGCCCCGGCTTCGTTCTAATCTCACGCAAGATAACATGGTCATTCGTTTTTGTGTTTCCAACAATGCTGATCTTATTGATCGTAGCTTGTTTTCCCTCATAAATTCGCATTTCAATGTCAATTGAATCTCCTGAAACCATTGTTTCAACAGGGCTAACATTGAAAAACAAATACCCTTCATCCATGTAAAGTGAGCTGATATCGTTTCCATTTGGATTCATGAATAATTTCTGATCTAACTCTGCCTGATCATAAGCATCACCTTTTTTAATTCCAAAAACATCAGCTAATGTTTTAGCGGTGTACTTGCTGTTTCCTACCCAATTTACGTTACGGAAATAATATTTATTACCTTCTGAAATGACAATATCAATGCTGATCCGCTTCTTAAATCCCGGTGTTCTGTAGATCGAATCTTTTGAGATTTTCGCATCTCTGAATCCCTTTTCATTGTATTTGGCGATCAAAGCTTTTTTATCTTTTTCATAATTATCCTCATCAAATTTTCCTGAGTTGAAAGGATTCCACCAGAATCTGCGTTTTGTTTCATCAAAAGTTCTGCGCAGCTTCCACATTTTAATGCTGCCGGTTCCTACAAGATTGATATCCTTAATGCGGATCAGGCTACCCTTATCGACATTGATAGCAAGAATAACCTGGTTGTCAGCTTTTTCAACTTTTTCTTGTTTGATTTCCACCTTCACATCCATATACCCTTTTGTAATAAAAAAATCTTTTATTTTTTGGGAGGTGGCAGCAACTAACCTATCTGTCACAACAACTCCTTTGTATAATTTTATTTTTTCACGAAGGTCATCTGCGTCACTCTTTGTCATTCCCTTTAAAGAAAATTTATTTAGGCGGGGGCGCTCAACAACCGTTATCGTTACAAAAATATTTTCTCCTTGTACTCTTCCAGTAATTTTCACATCTTCAAATAAGCCCTGTTTCCAAAGGTTGGAAATAGCTGTAGAAAATTTTTCTCCGGGTACCTGCACTTTCTCATCTTTCGCTAATCCTGAAAGGAGAACCAGTACGCCTTGATCCAGGTGTTCGGCTCCTTTAACAATTACGCCACCAACTTTATATTCTCTTGGAACGGAAAAATCAATATCTGCGGAATCGCCACCAAGTTTGACTACTTCCTGAGCATTCACAGAAAAAGCAGCTATTGAAAGGAAGAAAAGAATTCTAATTTTTTTGTACATATTATATTTTGTATAACAGTTTTTCAGACTGTTTGTTAAACACAGATTATTGACCTGCCATATTATTTTGATTTAACTGTTCACTTGTTTTCCCGAATCTGCGTTCACGGTTTTGGTAATCCAATATTGCCTCATAAAAATCATTTTTTCTGAAATCGGGCCATAACTTTTCCGTAAAATAAAGCTCCGAATAGGCTAACTGCCATAATAAAAAATTGCTGATTCGGTGTTCCCCGCTTGTGCGGATCATTAGTTCTGGTTCAGGGATCCCGGCAGTACACAAATTAGCATTAACTATATCCTCGGTAATTTCTGAGGAGGTAAGTGTTTTGTCTTCTATTTGTTTCGCGATATTTGTTATCGCATTTGTAATTTCCCAACGGGAGCTATAACTTAATGCCAGCACTAATGTTGTGCGTTCATTATTCTTCGTTTTCTCGATGGCATCATGTAATTCGTTGAAACAGTCTTCCGGAAGGCTGTTTAAATTTCCTATCGCTTGAAGGCGGATCTTATTTTCATTCAAGGTTTTTGTTTCAGCAGAAATAGTATGTACCAAAAGTTGCATCAATGCAATAACCTCTTCTTGCGGGCGATTCCAATTTTCAGTAGAAAAAGCATAAAGCGTAAGGTATTTTACACCAAGTTCTGCGGCAGCCTCAACAACCTCTCGAACTGATCTTACGCCATTTTCGTGACCAAAGATGCGTGGCTCACCATGTTGCTTTGCCCACCTTCCGTTGCCATCCATAATGATAGCAATGTGCTGTGGCAATTTTTCAAGGTTTATTTTTTCTTTCAACTCCATTTTTAATGTGACTTGTTTTCATTGGTGAGATTCACTGATGAAACCTTTAGCCGAATTCCTCCCTTATAAAATCTGGGATCCGTTATTTTTGTTAACACGATCTTCAGATCGTTTTTAGTAAATAATTTCTATTCTCAATCAGTTAGTAAAAATAAAAATCGTTCTGTATCACAGAACGTTTTCTACCTTGGTTTTGTTACTTTACTGCACACCCGGACACGTTTCTCTTTTTTCTTTTAGCTTTATTGTCAATGCGATTCCGGCAAACGAGTACCAATCTTTGTTAGTAGGATTTCCTCTTTGTCGGCCTGTATTACGATATGCAGGATCTGTCCCAATACTTGGGTCAGACATTACTGCGGCCGTACCTCCGCGTGCAGATGCTAAAATTATAGGATCATAATATTTTTTACTTACATCATCCAAATAATCGGTGAAGGTTTTTCGCATGCCCCATTCAAATGAAATTCCAATGTTCTTCGATAGGTTCGCTTTAGCGCCAACTCCAAATGGAATAGACATTTGGATCAATTTATATTTCTTTTTTGATGCTCCTCCGTCAAGGCCCTGCCCCTCTGTTCCTAAAGGTTGTAATGCTACCCAATTGTTGTTTAGCTGCCCTTGCGGATTAAATTTAAACCCTGCAATTCCAAAAAAGAGATAAGGTGAAAATTTATATTTCTCGTTTCCAATTTGATAATCAAGGAAATTGAATTCCAATTGTGCAGATAGTTCGTTAATAGGGGATTTGAAACTCAGGTTGCGCTGCTGCGCTGCAGGAGAATTTGAAAAAGAGTCGTGTCCTTCTATGCTTCCGAATATAAAATTCGCTCTTGCTGAAAGTCTGGGATTGAAATTATAGCGAAAAACGAATCCTCCGGCAGGTTTTGTGAATTGATTAAAGTGAGCAGTCGGATTTAATTCGCCAATATAATAACAGCCACCTAAAAATACGCCAATTTCTGCGCTTTTTTTATGGCGTTGCGCTTGGCTAGGAAGGCCTGCTAATAGAGTGAAAAGAAGAATTAAATAATGTTTTTTCACGATTTTTTAATGTTCCCTTTTAATAACTCGAAAAATGGGTTTTTATTGCATTTTTTGCTGGGGAAGGCAAATATAGTAGATTTTTGCTTATTTAGACCTGTTAAAATTAGTTAATTACGCTTGTCTAATCCCCATAGTAGCTTGTTTCTCATAGTCGAGAAAAAGCTTTGATTTTCAAGAATAATCAGGTTGATCGAAAAATCTGCTTTTTTGATAGTAAGCTCGATATTGGATTCGATCACTTCGCTTTTTGAATCAAGCGTTACAAGGAAGTTAGGACTTCGTCCTTCTACTTTTAATGTG
Organism: Bacteroidota bacterium; assembly: GCA_947476185.1. Taxonomy (GTDB): domain Bacteria; phylum Bacteroidota; class Bacteroidia; order 2-12-FULL-35-15; family 2-12-FULL-35-15; genus 2-12-FULL-35-15. The sequence goes on along the minus strand of CANJPX010000011.1, from coordinate 50,190 downwards.
ATGATGTTATTATCTGAAATGACCAAAGGTCGGACATTTAAATTATGTGGGGCGATGGGCGTTATGACAAAATTTTCGGAGCCGGGCATCACTAATGGTCCACCGCAGCTTAACGAGTATGCTGTTGAGCCGGTGGGTGTTGCAATAATTAGCCCATCTGCAAAATAGGAGTTCAGGTAATTGCCATTGATATAGGCATTAATGGTAATCATGGCCGACGTGTCTTTTTTTAGCACCGTCAGTTCATTTAGACCGTAATTGACATCTCCAAAAATACCTTTAGGACCGGAAACGCTGAGTAAAGAGCGTTTTTCGATACTGTACCTTTTTTCGGCAATTGCTTCAATTGCTATATTAATTTCAGATTTGGCAACATTCGCCAAAAAGCCCAATCTTCCCGTATTTATCCCTAAAATCGGGATTCCCGAATTTCTCACAAAGGACAATGTTTCAAGAAAAGTACCATCTCCGCCAACACTAAGCATGGTATCTATTTTGCCCGAAAGATCGGAATGGGAAGAGAATGTTTTGATATTACCTACCAATTCAAGTTTTTGTTTTATGAAATTATAAAAAGGTTCATAAACAACTATTTCGGTTTTGTATTCGTTAAGTTTATGAAATAGCGTTTGAATATACTCGGAAGTATTGTCATTTGTAGAGCGACCGTATATTGCTATTCGCATAATGTTATAAAAGTATTAAAATGAAGAAATCCATTTAAGACCCTTTATTAGTTTGGAATTAAATATTAATATAATTCATAAAAGAATCAAAACGATTTTTCATATCGTCAGAAAACTCACTTTGTTGAAAGGATGCTTTCACGATGTAGTTGTATCGATAAAACGTTTGTAATATTCCTGAAAGATCCTCTTTATTGAGTTTTAAAGTGACCTCAATTTTTGTAGAATCCGACATGGAATTTAAATAACAACTTAATATTTTCGCGTCATTCCCTTCCACAATTTGTGCAATCTGTGTCATTGAATAATCATGCACATTCATTTCTAACACCACAATACCGCCTGGCTCACGTGTTGCAGCCAAAGTTGCAAATTGATGGATCAAAGACGAAACAGGAATCAATCCAACATAATGTTGATGTTCATTTAACACGGGCAATACAGAAAGTTTCATGCTTGAAACCATTTTAATTACTTCATAAATATGCTGACCTTCAAAAACAAATGGCCGTAGTAAAGAAAGTTTATTTTTTCCTAATTCTTCATTTGTAATATTATGGTCCAGGATATCTGTATCGGAAATTAGTCCCAGATATTCGTGTTTATTTACAATCGGCAGTTGCGAAACCTTGAACTCATCCATCCAGTTAATTGCCATTAATCCGGTGTCTGAGGTTTTCAGTGGAGGTATTTCGTCTGTTATTAGATCTTTTGCTAACATGTTTATTATCTCTCAATTTGTATTAATTGTTTCGTATATTTAAAACAATTAATTGTCAATCTTATTACACAAACTTACTAATTTTTTAGCTTAGCAATTTATTTTACGATTTATGATCACAAAGTTAAGTGTAAATATCAATAAAATTGCGACAATTCGCAATTCAAGAGGAGGAAATACTCCTGATCTCTTGACGGTAGCAATGGATTGCGAACGATTTGGTGCGCAGGGTATTACAGTGCATCCCCGACCGGATGAGCGACATATTCGGTATAAAGATGTGAAAGAATTGAAGCCATTACTTCATACTGAATTTAATATTGAAGGAAATCCGAAAGAGCAAAAGTTTATTGAACTAGTATTGGAAAATAAACCTACTCAGGTTACGTTGGTTCCTGATGGTCTTGGGCAGCTGACTTCAGATCATGGATGGGATACGATAACACATAAAAAATATTTATCAGAAATAATTTCAGTATTTAAAAATGCAGGGATACGTACTTCTGTTTTTGTGGATGCGGATATAAAAATGATTGAAGGTGCATTGGAAACCGGTGCCGACAGAATAGAATTGTATACCGAAAATTATGCAAAATATTATTCTGATAACAGGGAAAAAGCCATCGCTCCATTTGTCGCTGCCGCAAAGCGAGCGAATGAACTAGGGTTAGGAATAAATGCGGGGCATGATCTGAATCTTCAGAATTTAAATTTTTTTGCAAAGAACATCGAAGGTCTTTTAGAAGTTTCTATTGGTCATGCATTGATTTCGGATGCATTGTATTTTGGTTTGGAAAATACAATTCAACTTTATTTAAGAGAATTAAAATAACCTCATCCGTCCTTCTGAAAAATATTCCAGTTGGAGAAGGGAAGCTGAACAAATTTTTTTATGAAATTATTTTATCGAAAATTCGGGGAAGGTCAACCAATGATTATTTTGCACGGACTGTTCGGGCAAAGTGATAATTGGAATACACATGCAAAATTGTTTGCTGAAAAAGGGTTTGAGGCATATGCCGTAGATCAACGTAACCACGGGCTTTCTCCGCACAGTGATGTTTGGGATTTTAAAGCGATGAGTGAGGATATTTTCGAGTTGATAAAAGAGCATCAATTAAAAAATGTGATCTTACTCGGGCATTCTATGGGTGGAAAAACGGCCATGCAATTTGCTATTGATCATCCCGAAAATCTGGATAAATTAATTGTTGCTGATATCGCGCCAAAATATTATCCGCTGCATCATCAAGGTGTTATGGAAGGATTACAAGCCGTTGATTTTAATGTTGTAAAAACCAGGAAAGAAGTAGAAGAAGTCTTATCTAAATATATTTCTGATTTTGGAACGAAGCAATTTTTATTGAAAAATATTTTTTGGGTGGATGAAACGGAAATGGCTTGGCGATTTAATTTAAAAGTGATCATTCAACAGATAGAAAATGTAGGTCAAGAAGTTGCGCATATTGGCGACGCTACTCCAAAAGATATGATTTGTGAAGTTCCTGCTTTATTCATCAGAGGGGAATATTCGAATTATATTTTAGATGAGGACATCCTTTCCATCAAAGAATTATTTCCAAATAGTATTCTTGAAACTGTTGCCGGATCTGGTCATTGGCTTCATGCTGAAAAGCCAAAAGAGTTTTTTGAAACAGTAATGAAGTTTATAAAATAAAAAAACGCCATACATTTCTGTATGACGTTCTTTTCTCAATTAACATAATTTAATCAATCATCAACTTCACGTTCTGTTTGCCTTTTTGGGTTGTAAACTCAAATAGATAAATTCCTTTATTTAAATTTTGTAATTGCATTTCAATCGGATTGTCTCCAATATTTACTTTGATGATATCAGAATAAACAACTCTTCCTGTTACATCAAATAATCTTACAGTTACCTTTTGTTCTTGAGAAGAAGAATAGTGTGCTGTAAAATTTCCGTTGTTTGGATTTGGAGCCAATGTGATGATATCGTTATTCATATCATGGTCTGCAATACTTGCCGTGTTGCATGGTGCAGGTGAACCTGCAATTTTTGTCATTGTGCTGAAATCTATGTAACAAACATATTGCATACTGTCAATAAACGGATTACGATTTCCCTGCAATGAGTCAACATAATCGTTGCGAGCGATTTCGAATTTAGAAGGAGGATCTTGGTAGTTCCATCTTTTCAATACATCCTGATCTTGACCATAAGGAATAGGGGAGCTATTTATAATCTTCGGTAAAGACCATGTTGCAGCACCTGAAGCGTAAACAACATTTGTGTTTGCTGGTCCAGAATAAGGAACACCCGTGTAGCAAATACATTGATATAACATACAACGTGCAGCATCTCCTTTATCAGAATCGCGAGGTTCAAATACTTTATTTCCGGCAGCATCATAACCAAATTTACTTCCTAAGTAACTAGAGATTGGAGTTACAACTTCACCTAAAGGATAATTACTACGAACACCATTTACTAATGGTTGATTTGTAGGGGTAATCATATGGTAATCGTTATACTCAGGTAAACTTTGGAAGGTAGGAGCGTTAACCGTTACTTGCCAGCTTTGGCAATACGTGTGTTCACGGCTAAAGTCATCTGTTGTCCAATCAAAAGGGTCATTGTAAACTTTATTTAAACCACTGTAAACACAAGTTACTACGCGTTGACCAGCTGTAGTATCACGATTATAAATTCGTTCTACCATTAATGGTCCATAACTACTATAAAATTGTATTGTGTGAGGATTAATTTTATTATGTAAGTCAGTAACAAATGATGGACTTGCAGTTGAAACTGTGCTATAATACGAAGCGGGTTGCATCGAACCCAAAGTTGTCGCACTTCCTGTTAAAGGAGAAGTTGTTAAATAATTACGATAAACACCTGGGCCGTTATATGAGAAAACAGCAAAATAATACGTTGTGCTGGCAACTAGTTCATTTGGATAAAAACCGGATGCAGAAGAACTGTAAACTACTTTTGAATTTCCGATTACATCCCCTCTTTGATAATCAACTCCATCAACTGGTAAATCAGTAACGGCTGAACCTGTTCTTCTCAAAACAAGATATCCTCCATCTGGGGCTGGTGATGCTGCTGTAAAATTAGCTGTAAATTGATATGATTTAATAGTAGAAAAAACAAAGCTGCTAGGTTGTGCTGTAGGCTCAGAAGCAAGAGTTCCTCCTACACCATATAAATTGATTATATAAGTTGTTGCAGTAGGATCATTATTAGCAATATTAATCGCAGCGATACGTGAACCTGCAACAGACGGAGTAAAGTTAATTACCATATTACCGCTTCCTAATGGAGCAACAGTTGATGGAAAAGATGCTACTGAATAATCAGCAGCAGCAGGTCCTGTTATTGTTACACCTGATACATTCAATGTTCCAACAGTTCCAGTATTTTGTATTACAAAAGTGGTAGGTAACATTGTACTTACAGGAGAGCTTAATGCATAAGTTCCACCATTCACAATTGTTGAAGCGCTTTGTTGTACATTAATTTGTTGTGTTGTAGAAACGCCTGTTCCGATTTTTACAGAGTCCAATCCAACATTTCCAGTTGTATGTGTTACAAAATTAAAGCGTACATAACGACTTGCGCTCAGCAATGTGTTGCTATAGTTAGTATAAGTTGGCGGCAATGTGGTATAGGCCGTTCCAACTGTGGTCCAGGTTGTTCCATTCACAGATTCTTCAACCCTGAAAGTTCCTGCCCAAGTTAAAGAAGGTGGAGGATTTCCAGCTAACTCGAAGGATAAAGTTCCCGGAGTTCCAACAAAAGCAATGGTTAGAGTAGCTCCTGTAGTTGTAAATTTAGCTGCTGGTGCAGGGGAGCCAGACCCTGAATAATAGGCCAATGCAGGTGCAGCTGACCAGCCTGTTGGTAATGTAGTGGTGTGGAAGCCCCACGATACTGGCAAGGTTGCTTGTGCAATACTTAGAACTGCTATGCAAACTGTTGCAATTGAAGTAAGTAATAATTTTTTCATGTTGAGTTGTTATTAAAATTTAAAAGGTAATTTTTAATCCTAGGTTAAATCTTCTTCCCATACCAACAAAAACTGTTGCGGTTGTTGGGTCGAATTTTGCTCCGTTTTGCGCATCTGTTATATAGGTTGCATTTAGTATATTTAATATACCGGCTGACAGGTCAAAATTTAATTTCCAATACTTTAAATTGTATCCGGCATATAGGTCCAATAAAGCATAATTCGGCATTTTCCAGGACTCGCGATCTTTGTCAACACCTACTAATTTAATGGGGTCGAAGTTTGCATAGTTTTTTGCAAAGTAGGTGAAGCGTGGTTTGATGTATAAATTTTTAATTATTTCATACCTGACGCTACCACCAATCTGGATTTGTGCGGCATCTCCGACATGAACATCTTTTGCACTGAAATCAACTGAATCCTGAACAATACCTTCTTCATTTGTTATGTAAACTTTTTCTCCTGAAATAGTTTTCCAATCGCCAAAAGAGGCTATTCCTTCAACATCCAAATTTTTCAATAACTTATAAATAAAATCGATTTCGATTCCTTTGTGCAAAGCATCTAAGCCATTAATGTTATAGGATAACACACCGCCATTTACTATATCAGGAATAGTAGGTGTATACGATGGTGGTTTGTTTTTCCATAAAGTATAATAGAGATTTACATTTGTCGCAAATTTGGCATTGTGAAATCCGTAACCTCCTTCGATAGCATAAACTTTTTGATTTTTTACATGCAAAAATGTTTTATTATTATTGTCGAATACAACATTCATTCTAGGAGCCATATTCAAATAACCAAGATTCAAAAATGCATTTTGATGCTCATTAATATTATAATTTGCTCCGCCTTTTATGGTATACCCTAAAAACCATTTACGTTTTGTTGTTGATGTTTTTGCTTCAGCTGAATTATGATCATAAGCTACTCCATTGTAGGTATAGGTATCTCCATAACCAAGGACCTGTGGGATAATTGTATCAGGTAAAACAAGGTCTTTCTTTTTAAAATAATCAATTCGTTGATAACCTGTTTCTGAAATTGTTGCAGTTAAAAATGTACTCCATTTGTTTTTTTTGTATTCCACTTGCGCAAATGCTCCTCCCCACATAACAATCGCATCGTTGTAATAACTTATTTTATCACCGACCTTCTTTATGGCTGAATTTTTATCCACCGAAGCAAAAGGCTGGTTTTTGTCTGAAAAATCTAATGTATAGTCACCACCTAATAGGTCATAGACACTTTGATAATGTGTTCCTTTGTAATAACGTGCATCTATTCCTAATAATGATGAAACATTTTTATTGATTTTATAATTCCATGTGGATATCAATCCATACCAAATATGATTATTAACTGATGATCTCAAATAGGTATTCGAAATATGTTCGGTAGGATTATAAAAAGAATTGATGGCCAATGAACTTGTGTTGTAATCATAGGCTTGTTGGAAATTTAATTGTCCATTTGCAGTATCTCTTAGCACTGAGCCTTTTAAGCCTGTGCCACCACCTTTGCCAATTGACATATAAAGAACGGTAGAGACATTTAGCTTTTCATTTGGAGTCCAAAAGTGCGAAAGGTTAAATTGTGGTTTATGGAAATAATTAATTTTTTCATTATAAACATCACCATTTAGATCTCCCCAATTTGAATTGTATTTTATACCGCGTTCCCCTTGAAACACTGTTGTGTAAGGGCTAGCCCCATAAACTGAATCAACATTGACACCTAGATCCTGTGCAAGCTTTTTACTATATATTGCAATCGGTAATAAAGGAGTTGAACGCTGCCCATGCGATTGAGGAGCTCCACTTGCGCTAAAACTCAATAATTGTTTTTTGAATCTTTTTTGAATCTTAAAAAAATACGACCAGGCATCATCAAAAGTAGCATCAGCAAATCCATTTCCCCATTTTCGGGAACCTGCAAGGGTAATGCCCCATCCGCCTTTTAGCTGTCCTGAATTGATTCCGAAAGAGGATTTAAACAATCCATAATTATTAACTTCTTGTTTTACGCTTACTCCAAATTTGCTATCAATTCCTTTTGTTATAATATTAATTGTTCCCCCAACAGATGCAATAGCTAATTTGGATGCTCCTAGCCCCCTTTGCACTTGCATGGTTTGAGTAATATCACCTAATCCGTCCCAATTGCTCCAATAAACTTGGCCATTTTCCATATCGTTTACAGGAACACCATCAACCATCACTGCAACATTTCGTTGGTCGAACCCTCTGATACTTACTCGGGCATCGCCACTTCCTCCTCCTTGTTCAGTTGCGTAAACACCAGGTGTGGAATTTAATATCATCGGTAAATCCCTTGTTCCGAGTTCTTCTTTGATTTGTTTTATCGATATGGTAGAAAAGGCTACAGGAGTTTCTCTAATCTTTGCTACATCGGCAACAATCTCCACCTCAGTAAGCGTTTTTGTTTCTAAAGAAAAATTTAGTGTAACAGGTTTGTTTCCTACTTTAACTTTTTGTTTTTGAGGCTCAAAACCAACATAAGAAATGGTAACAATGTATTGTCCGGAGTCAAGCTTTAATGAATATTTTCCATTGATATCAGTTACAGTACCTTTTCCTTCGGCAGCTACAATGCTTGCACCAATAACTGTCTCACCGGTAAGGGCATCTTTTATCGTTCCATTTATTTCTCCGCTGGACTGAGCAAAAATGGAACTACTAAAAAAGAAATAGAATAGGAGAAGGAGGTTTTTTTTCATGCAAATAATAAATAAAAAACTGCTAACGCATGTTTTACGTTAGCAGTTCTTGTTCTTAATTACTGTATGGAGAGCTTTACAACAGTGGATTTTCCTTTATCAAATAGCACTTTCACTATGTAAACCCCTTTCGGAAGTTTAGTAGTTTCAAGGGTCATTGTTTTTTCAATTTTGTTTCCTTCTTTTACAATAACTTCTTGACCGATTGTGTTGAAAACGTGCACAGAAATAATTGCTTCTGATGTTGAAACATTTACGTACTCTAAATTACTTGGGTTTGGATACACTAATACTGAAACAGCATTGTCAATTTCCTTAATTCCTGTAAAGCAATTACAAGTGTGTGAACCAAGACCTGTCCATGTATTCTTTGCTAATGAGTCCCACTCAGTAGTTACAATAAATTCCGGCGAAGGATTAACCGTAACACCCTGCGTCACATTTGAATGACGAAAAAGTGTATGGTCTTGTGTCCAGACAACTCCTGAGCCAGGGGAACCATCATAAGGAGAGTTCTGACTCCAGCCATTTGCAGTTGATGGAGTCATTGCAGCGTCGCCTGTTTTTCCAAAAATATCGATAATTGTTGCACCATTAAATAATACAATAGCATCATTTCCGTTCATATAGGTTGGGGCAGTATACGCATGGTCTAATTGGTTCGCTAAAGCTTGTAATACTGGGCTGCAAGCTGGAGAGCTAGTTCCACCAGTAGTTTGCCCATTTGCTAATACCCATACTCCGTGCGCAGGTATCATACCTCTAAGATGAGTCGTATCAATCCCGCCAGTTGATGAATTAACCCAAGTTGAAGAACCATTTCCAAAACGAGCAACGATATAGTTTGCTAGATTGATCGGATTGCTAGTTGGATTATAAATTTCAATTGCTTTATCGTTTCCGCCTCCTTCAACATACTCGGAAATGAAAAGTTCATTGCATTGTGCATTAACAGCCGAACACACCGTTAGCGCGAAAACTGAGAGTAAAAGTTTCTTCATGATGTTTTGTTTTAAATAAATTGTTTAAATGCCGAACGGAAGCGGTTTCGGAATACTCTTCGATTGAAGAATTCTTGTAGGTTGTTCGCTCCCTTATTTAGTACCCAACAAATGTACTATCTTTTTTTTAGATGACAATTCCTATTTTTCAACAGTAATTAACAGATAATGAACAGATAACATATTTTTAACATAAGTAGCTTGGTATTTTTAATTATCTATTACTTTTGCATCCCTAATAATAAGATAAAAATTAAATTCAAAAGCCATGAGCAAAGGACCTATTTCTAACTTTATTGAAAAACATTATAAACACTTTAACGCTGCAGCTTTGGTTGATGCTGCCAAAGGATACGAAACACATTTAACCGAAGGAGGAAAAATGATGGTTACCCTTGCCGGTGCCATGAGTACTGCGGAATTGGGTAAATCATTGGCAGAAATGATCCGTCAGGGGAAAATTGATATTATTTCTTGTACAGGAGCGAATTTAGAAGAAGATATCATGAATTTGGTGGCACATTCACATTATAAACGTGTCCCGAATTATCGTGACCTATCTCCGCAAGATGAATGGGACCTTTTGGAAAATCATTACAATCGTGTTACAGACACCTGTATTCCGGAAGAAGAAGCATTCCGCAGATTGCAAAAGCATATCCATAAAATATGGAAAGATGCAGATACTGCCGGTGAACGTTATTTTCCGCATGAATATATGTATAAGATATTGTTGAGTGGAGAATTGAAACAATATTACGAGATTGATCCTAAAGATTCCTGGATGTTGGCTGCTGCAGAGCGTAATTTACCTATTGTAGTTCCGGGTTGGGAAGATTCTACGATGGGCAATATCTTTACTTCTTATGTAATAAAAAAAGAGATAAAGGCTTCCACCATGAAATCTGGGATTGAATACATGGCTTGGCTAGCGGATTGGTATCCGAAAAATTCCGGTGGAAAAGGAATTGGTTTTTTCCAAATTGGTGGTGGTATTGCAGGAGATTTCCCTATTTGTGTTGTTCCGATGCTTTATCAGGATATGGAAATGCACGATGTTCCTTTCTGGAGTTATTTTTGTCAGATCTCTGATTCAACAACAAGTTATGGTTCATATTCAGGAGCTGTTCCAAACGAAAAGATCACTTGGGGTAAGTTAGATATTCATACGCCTAAATTTATTGTGGAAAGTGATGCTACCATTGTTGCACCATTAATGTTTGCCTGGATCCTTGGCTGGTAACTTTATATGATTTGAAATTAGACCTTGACATATTACCATTAAAAGAATGGTTTCCAAAAAATAATAAGCCCTTGCTTATTGCCGGTCCTTGCAGTGCAGAAAGCGAAGAGCAAATGCTGGCGACAGCAAAAGGAATTGCAACATTTTTTCCAAACAGTATTTTCCGTGCAGGTTTATGGAAGCCGCGTACCCGTCCGAACACATTCGAAGGGATTGGCGATGTTGGCTTGGAATGGATGAAGCTTGTTAAGCAGCAAACGGGATTGCTTACTGCTACAGAAGTTGCTACTGCCGACCATGTTGAAAAATGTCTGAAAGCAGGAATCGATATTTTGTGGATTGGCGCCAGAACAACCGTAAATCCTTTTTCTGTTCAGGAAATTGCGGATGCATTAAAAGGTGTAGATATTCCGCTATTTGTAAAAAATCCAATTTATCCCGATTTGCAATTATGGGCAGGAGCTTTGGAAAGAATAAATAATGCCGGAATAAAAAAAATTGCTGCCATTCACCGTGGTTTTAATTCATATGATAATGGTCCTTTCCGGAATTCTCCGAAATGGGAATTAGCGATCGATCTGAAAGCGGCTTGTCCTGACCTACCGATGATTTGTGATCCTTCACATATCGGTGGAACACCGGATCTAATTCCTTATATCGCACAAAAAGCGATGGATTTGGAAATGGACGGTTTGATGATCGAGACACATATAAATCCCGGAGTTGCACTGAGTGATGCGAAGCAACAAGTAAGGCCTGCTGAGCTTAAAGTAATAATTGATGATCTTAAAATACGTTCTGCATCAATTGAAAGCAGGGAGTTGCAGACCAAATTAGATGAACTGAGATCGATAATCGGGAAATTGGATAAAGATCTTTTAGAGCTTCTCGCTAAGCGGATGGCCGTTTCTACAGAGATCGGGGAATACAAACGCGATAATAATATTACAATATTACAAGTTTTTCATTGGTCAAAACTGATCGAGTCGAGCATAGAAACAGCTAACCAATTGGGATTGCGCGAAAATTTTATAAAAGGTGTCTATCAGTTGATTCATGATGAATCTATCTTTCGACAAACAGATGTGATGAACAAACCTCAGCCTAAGTCGCTCTCTGAGGGAGAAGGACTTTAAGCAGGGGTAAATTTATTTTATTCCGAAGGCTACAGATTTTACCCAGGTTTTACCCCATTCATCCACTTCGATATCATTCCATAATTCAGGATAAAAAATACGTTTTTGGAAACGCGGAGGCAGATATTTTTGCCAGTTTGTTCCACCTGTTGCAGCGATATCTTCCGGGTCTTTTTGAAGATAACGAACAGCAGATTTGTAATGCGACAAAGGCCAGTTGATATTTACATTCACATCCATTTGACGGAGTGCCATCACCAGGTTTTCATTTTTCTGATCCTCTTCCGACATTGATTTGTAGAGTGCTAACAAATTGGTGTGCTTGAATCTTTGTGCCAGTTCAATAAATATTTTTTGATATTTTTCTTCGAATTGAATAAGTGTCAATGTTTTTTTACCTGTTGCAAGCTCCGTTGCTCCAGCCTTCCAGTAAATATGTTCATACATTTTCGCGATCTGTTCATCATTCAGATCATCATTAAAAGTATCGCGGATATCCTTCGCAACCAAATTTTTGAAAGTGGTAGAACATATTTCAATCATTCTGTATTGTCCGGATTGGAAGCCACTTGCGGGTAATAAGCTCATTCTGAATTTCAGGAATTGTTTTGGATCCATTCCATCCACCATGATATCAAAAGAAGAAATTAATCCTTCGAAATAGCGATTGATACGATTGATGCGGTCGGTTAAAAATTTAACATCAATATCTTTTTTTTCCGCAAGCTGATTGTATTCGTGTAAACAAAGTTTAAAATACAACTCTGTAATTTGGTGGTACATGATAAAGATCTCTTCATCCGGTATTTTTGTTTTCGGACTCTGCAGACTTAATAATGTGTCGAGGTGAATGTAATCCCAATAAGTCAGGTAATCAGCGTATAACAATCCATCTAGATAAGATGCAAGATCTTGTCCCATTGTTTGAAATTTCTCATCCAATAATTTTATGCGGTCAACTATTTCCGGTTTTAATTTCATTGTAATTTTTTTTTAATCGATTGCAAGATAGTTAAAAGGTAGAAATAATAAAAAATGTTTTTCAGGAAGAGCTTTTTAATAATGGCAGCTCCATCGCGATGATGCAAATTTTGGGGCTGTAAATAAAAATGCCTCCTTCAGATTAACAGAGGGAGGCATTTTTGCATATGGGGATATTGCTTAATTAAATTTTTGAAACAGGGTTTGCTAAACCTTTATAGGATTTTAGTTCTGCTTTGATAGAACCTACTAAAACATCGGCTTGACCTAAAACAGGAATGTGATTTTTATCGTCTGTAATCCAGATATTCACATCTTCTTCATGTTTAAAAACACGACCTTGTTGAACAATAGGTCTGTATTTCAGGCATTTGAATGTTCCAAGATCGGTAGTAATTGTTTCACGGCCGATGAATTTTACTTTTAAGGGCCAAACTTCTTTATCCATAAAACAATTGATAGCATATGTTTCGCCTGGTTTTGCACCCCCCAGATCTAAATTGCGGGCTGCATAAAAAGCTGATAACATATCTTGCATGTTCGGTTCAACTTTGAATGTTTCACCATTCCCGACATTTACATTTTCGCTATAACGGTTGAACACATAACTTTGATTGATGGTATAACCGCCTTCATTCACGTGACGCAAGAAAACCCAAGGCACAATCGATTTTTCATCAATGAATGTTTCGTATCGGTCACGTACTTTATAAAAAAAGTCGAAAGCACCTCTTGATTCACCTAATCCAACTACGTGATATGTTTTTCTTCCGGCAATTTCTCTTGCCTCTTCTGTAATTCCGAGCGTTGCAATACCAGCCTCAATGATCCCGTAGTGCATACGGAAGGTTAATAATTCACCACGTTTGAATGCTTCATTATTTACTATTGGAAGTTCTTTTACAGGACCTTCAATGTTTACCTGAGGCAATTCTTTTTCTTTCTGAAATGATAAACAGGCAATACCTGCAATCATTGTTACTGTTCCTATTAAAACAAACTTTTTCATTGTATTGAGTTTAGTTGAATAGACTAATCCAAACCTTATGCCAAATCCTGGTTTTTTTACGAAATAGGGTATCAAAAGGTTAGAAACGGAAAAAGGAGCATTAAAAACGCTCCTTTTTCAATTATTTACCGCGTTTATCTTTAAACGACAATATTTATGATCTTATTGTGAACCACGATGACCTTTTTAGGTGCTTTTCCATCTAGGTATTTCTGAGTTTGTTCAAGGGTCAATACTTCTTTTTCTATTTGTTCTTTGTTCAATGAAAGGTCGTATTCCTGAAAAAAGCGCGTTTTCCCGTTAAAGGAAACGGGATAACTGAAAGTGCTTTCAACGAGGTACGATTCGATACATTCAGGGAAAGCAGCGTAGGTGATCGTTTCTGCATGACCCAAGTTTTTCCAGAGTTCTTCTGCAAGATGAGGTGCATACGGAGCAATGATGATGGCTAGCGGTTCTAAAATTTCACGTTTATTGCATTTCAGATCTGTTAATTCGTTTACACAGATCATAAAGCTACTCACAGAAGTATTGAAAGAGAAATTTTCAATATCATGAATGATCTTTTTGATGGTTTTGTGTAATGCTTTTAGTTCCGGTTTTGTTGCAGCTTCGTTGGAAACAGAAAATGTCTCGTCCTTTTGATACAACCTCCAAAGTTTACGGATGAAATTTGAAACACCTGAAATTCCGTTTGTATTCCATGGTTTGGAAAGTTCAAGCGGACCGAGGAACATTTCATATAAGCGCAAACAGTCTGCGCCGTATTGTTCAACCATCAGATCCGGACTCACAACATTCCATTTCGATTTGGACATTTTTTCTACTTCACTTCCGCAGATGTATTTCCCATCTTCCAAAATAAATTCTGCATCCTTATATTCTTCTCTCCAGTTTTTGAAAGCGTCTATATCTAATGTATTGTTGTTTACAATATTTACGTCAACGTGAAGTGCTGTAGTTTCAAAATCTTTTTTTAAGCCAATTGAAACAAATTTATTTGAATTTTCTATTCTGTATACAAAACTACTCACCCCCTGTATCATCCCTTGATTGATCAACTTCTTAGCGGGTTCTGAAAAAGGAATTAATCCAAGATCATTTAAAAATTTTGTCCAGAAACGAACGTATAATAAATGTCCTGTTGCATGTTCTGCACCACCAATGTATAGGTCAACATTTTGCCAATAATCAACGGCTTCTTTGCTCACAAATTCTTTCCGGTTGTGTGCATCCATGTATCGTAAAAAATACCAGGATGAGCCTGCCCATCCGGGCATTGTAGAATGTTCGTATGCATAGGCATCATCCCCCTTGCCCCCTTCGAAGGAGGATTTTGGCCTGTACTTCCAATTTGTAGCACGTGCCAATGGTGGTTCACCGCTTTCGGTTGGTAAATATTTATCTACTTCAGGAAGTACTAATGGCAATTCATTTTCATCTAAAACTTTCGGAATACCATTTTCATAATATACAGGAATTGGTTCACCCCAATAACGTTGACGGCCAAAAACAGCATCGCGCAAACGGAAATTCGTTTTGCCTTTTCCTAAAGATTTTTCTTCAATAACAGCAATTGCTTTTTTAACAGCTGCTTTCACTTCCAATCCATTTAAGAAATCGGAATTTATTAATTTGCCTTCCTTTGCATCGTAGGCCTCATCCCCCGGCCCCTTCTCCAAAGGAGAAGGGGGGAGAACAACTTGAATAATATCAATTTCAAAATGTTTTGCAAAGGCATAGTCGCGCGAGTCGTGTCCGGGAACCGCCATTACAGCGCCTGTTCCGTAACCGGCCAACACATAATCACCGATCCAGATCGGAATTTGTTTTCCGGTGAAGGGATGAAGAACATAGGCTCCGGTAAAAACTCCGGATATCTTTTTTACATCCGCCATTCGTTCGCGTTCACTGCGATTTTTTGCAAACAGGATATATTCATCAACTGTTTTTTTTTGTTGAGGTGTGGTAAGTTGTGAAACTAATTCATGCTCCGGAGCAAGCGTAACAAAAGAAACTCCGAAGATCGTGTCGGGTCTTGTGGTAAATACTTCAATAAAAGCCTCACCCCCTTGCCCCTCTCCAAAGGAGAGGGGTGATTGCAACGCCTTAACAATTTCGCTGCACACCCAATCAATTTTATTTTTCACAGAATCATTTGAAAAACGAATAACATTATATCCTATTTCTTCTAAACGATATGTTCTTCCTTCGTCATATTCTTGCTGAGAATCATGTATCTTACCATCGACTTCGATAATTAATTTTTTTTCAAGACAAGCAAAATCTGCAATAAAATTATCAATTGCATGTTGTCTCCTTATTTTAAAACCTAGTCTGCTATCACGAACCTTTTCCCAAAGTATTTGTTCTGATTCAGTTTGATTTTTTCTATTTTCTCTGGAATGCTCTTTTAATATTTCCCATATTTTTTTATTAGCAGTATGATAACCGGGTTCGCTTCCCCTCTCCTTTGGAGAGGGATTAGGGGCGAGGCTGAATTTTAAACTTGTTCCTTCACTTTTTCCTATCCAATTTCGTTGTGCTTCCTTGATAGATTCTGTCCAGTCGATGCCATCCAGACCTTTCAATAATCTATCCGCATAAGCGGTGATACGCATGCTCCATTGTTTCATCAACTTCCGTTCAACGGGATAACCGCCACGTTCAGAAACACCATCTTTCACTTCCTCATTAGCGAGTACAGTACCCAATTGCGGACACCAGTTCACCATTGTATCGCTTAGATATGCAAGCCGGTGTTCTAACAATAGATCAGATTGTTCCTTTTCGGAAAGAGAGGAGAATGTCTCACCGCGGCCCTCTCCAAAGGAGAGGGTATTGCTCCGTAATTTTTCTATTAACGTAGAAATATTTTCTGCTTTATCCGTTTCGGGATTATACCATGAATTAAAAAGTTGAATAAAGATCCACTGTGTCCATTTGTAATAATCGGGATTTGAAGTGCGCACTTCCCTGTCCCAGTCAAATGAAAATCCGATCTTATCCAATTGCTCGCGGTAACGTGCAATATTTGTTTTAGTAGTTATTTCGGGATGTTGTCCTGTTTGAATTGCATATTGCTCTGCAGGAAGTCCAAAGGAGTCGTAACCCATCGGATGCAATACATTATATCCTTTCAGACGTTTGTAACGTGCAAAAATATCGGAAGCGATATATCCTAATGGGTGACCTACATGCAATCCCGCACCGCTTGGATAAGGAAACATGTCCAATACATAATATTTTGGTTTGGACGATCTGTCTTCAGCACGAAACGTTTTATTTTCCGCCCAAAAGGCCTGCCACCGCTTTTCTACTTCTCTGAAATTGTATTCCATTTATTTGTTATTCTGCTGAAATTATAAGGTTGCGAATATACAAAATGTGAGGGAATTTTTGAATTGTATCAGGTTATTAACGTTGAATTGTTTATTTCAATTTTATTTAAGCAAGAGCAAAAGGTATAAAAGCTATATTTTTACACAAACGAAAAATAATATTGTGTCGGATAAATATTCAAAACGAAGGTTAGCAGGGTCATCGATCACTACAATTGTAAGTCTTTCATTGGTATTGTTCATGCTGGGTTTTTTAGGCATCATCATATTGAACACACGCAAACTGTCTGATAATTTTAAAGAGAGTATCGGTATTCAGGTGGTTATCAATGATAATGCGAAGGAAGTGGATGTTCAGCATCTGATAAAAACATTGGATGCATCCGATTATGTGAAGTCTACGCAATCGATCTCAAAGGATGAAGCAGCAAAAAAATTACAGAAAGATATCGGAGAAGATTTCATTGATTTTCTTGGATTTAATCCATTGTCGGCTTCGATAACAGTGCGTTTAAAGGCCGGGTATGCGAATGCGGATAGTTTGGCCTGGATCGAAAAAGAGTTGTTGGAAACCAATTTGGTGAAGGAAGTGATCTATCAGAAATCTTTGGTAAACAGTATCAATGAAAATGTAAAAACGATCAGTTTATGGGTATTGATAATCAGCAGTGTATTGATGTTTATCGCACTGGCGCTCATAAACAATACCATCCGATTAACCATTTACAGTAAACGGTTTATTATTAAAACAATGCAATTGGTTGGTGCAACGCAAGGGTTCATCAGGCGGCCATTTGTGTTAAAAGGTATACGGCATGGCATATACGGAGCTGGTATAGCGATAGCGATGTTGATCGGTTTTTTATTTTTTATTCAGAAGCAATTGCCTGAATTAGCGGACTTACAAGATCCTAATATGTTAGCTTCTCTATTCGGAATTGTAATATTGTTGGGCATCATTATCTCCTGGATAAGCACTTCCTTGGCTGTGCGCAAATACTTGCGTTTAAAATCGGATGAATTGTATTATTAACTCTTCAGTTTTTTTAACATTTTTTTTATTTAAATTATATTACATTTGCGATATAAAATAGATTCATCAAATGAGTAAAGAAACTAAAAAACAACCGGGTTTTGCTTTCACAAAAGAAAACTATCGGATACTTATCGTTGGAGTTGTTATTGTTGCTATCGGCTATATGCTGATGGTAGGCGGAGGGTCTGAAAACCCGAATGAATTTCATGCAGATGAGATCTTTAGTTTCCGAAGGATCACTTTATCTCCAATTGTTATTTTAGCAGGTTTTGTAGTGGTACTTTATGGCATCATGAAAAAATCGAAAGACTAATTTGATATACCGATTTGCTGATGTACCGATTTTCTCACAAAAATGTTTTTCTGCATACCTACTAATCAGCACATCTGCACATCATGACTTACATCCAAGCTATTATTATTGCGATCATTGAAGGTATTACAGAATTTTTACCTGTATCATCAACCGGACATATGATCCTTGCGCAATCCCTGATGGATGTGAAAGATCCGAACTTTGCAAATACCTTTGAGATCGTTATTCAGCTGGGAGCTATTATGGCTGTCGTACTGATCTATTTCAAACGTTTTTTTGTTGGCTTGGACATCTATTTGAAATTAGGTGTGGCGTTTCTTCCTACCGGGATCATTGGTTTCTTGGCATATAAAACCATCAAGCATTATTTGTTTAATCCGATTACTGTTAGTATTTCATTGATAGTAGGAGGTGTTGTTTTGATCTTGCTGGATAAATGGAGTGAGCGTAAAAGATCGGAATACAAACAAGTGGAGGACATTAGTTATTTAGGAGCACTGAAGATCGGATTGATACAATGTGTGTCGATGGTGCCCGGTGTTTCGCGTGCTGCAGCAACAATTTTCGGTGGTGTTTTTGCAGGATTTGACCGCCGGCAAGCAGCTGAATTTTCTTTTTTGCTGGCTATACCAACGATGTTTGCTGCTTCGGGGTATGATCTGTTAAAAGAGAAAGATAATATCCATAGTGCAGATATTGCCATATTATTGCTAGGCGGTTTTGTAGCATTTGTAATTGCCATTGTTGCTGTGAAAGCATTTATCGCCTTTTTAACGAAATTCGGATTTAAACATTTCGGATATTACCGCATAATTCTCGGAGTACTTTTTCTTGCATACGCATTAAGTACCGGATTACACCTAACTGCATAATAATTCATGTCAGATTTCAGAACCGGAGAAGTCATCCTTATTCAAAAACCACTTCGTTGGACATCCTTTCAAGTAGTGAATAAAATGAAGTGGTTGATCAAAGATCATCCTTCTTTAATTTTGGAAGGAAAAAGAGTACAGCCGAAAATTGGTCATGCAGGAACGCTGGATCCATTAGCTACAGGCTTACTGATCGTTTGCACGGGGAAACAAACAAAAAATATCGAGAAGTATCAGGCACAAGAGAAAGAGTATACCGGCACCTTTTACCTCGGAGCAACTACTCCATGTTATGATCTGGAAAAAGAGATTGATGCTTATTATCCGACAGATCATATAACGGATGAGTTGATCTTAGCCACCACCAAACAATTTATTGGAACCATTCAACAAACACCGCCTATCTATTCGGCTATAAAAATTAATGGCAAACGCGCTTATGATATTGCTCGAGCAGGAGAAACAGCGGAGATAAAACCAAAAGAAATTACCATCTCAGAATTTGAAATTACCCGAATTGCTCTGCCGGAGATCGATTTTAGAATTGTTTGCAGTAAAGGAACGTATATTCGTTCACTGGCAAGAGATCTTGGCTTTGCATTAAAAAGCGGAGGACATCTAATTAAATTATGCCGGACGCGTATCGGGGAATATAAATTAGAGGATGCGTTGAGTATTGAGGCGTTTGAAAGCAGCTTAAAAACAGAAATATCCACCGATATTTAGGCCTACATTCCAGAGATGTTTAGATGTTTCTGAATCAATTCATTGATAGGTTGGAGTTAGATTCTTTTTCTTTTGGCTTTAGTATAGGTCTCAAAGTCCTACAATTAAACATTTCAGAAAAATAAACACGATTTTTATTGACATCGCCTCTTCGAAAGCTTATTTTTGCGCCCTTGTTAATCGAAATACATAAATAAATCCCGTAAGATTTATGAAATTGCCGGAGCGTCCTGCTTCGTAATTCCAGACCACCTTACTCAAAAAAACAAAAAAATATATGAAATTATCACAATTTAAATTTAATCTTCCGAAAGAATTAATTGCTGAAACGCCTGCTAAAACCCGTGACGAAGCTAGATTGATGGTTATTCACCGTAAAACCGGGAAGATCGAGCATAAATCATTCAAAGATGTTTTGAGTTATTTTGGAGATGGAGATTGTATGATTTTAAATGATACCAAAGTTTTTCCTGCACGTATGTACGGAAATAAAGAAAAAACCGGTGCAAAGATCGAAGTGTTTTTGTTACGTGAACTAAATGCTGAAAGTCGTTTATGGGACGTATTGGTAGATCCTGCCCGTAAGATCCGTATCGGAAATAAACTTTATTTTGGTGATGATGATACATTAGTCGCTGAAGTAATTGATAATACTACATCCCGTGGACGTACGTTACGTTTCTTGTTTGATGGTTCTTACGAAGAGTTCCGTAAAACATTGAACGATATGGGCGAAACACCGCTTCCTAAATATATTAAACGTGCACCAACTGAAGAAGACAAAGACCGTTATCAAACAGTATATGCAAAAAATGAAGGTGCAGTAGCAGCTCCTACAGCAGGTCTGCATTTCAGCCGTGAGTTATTGAAACGTCTTGAGCTTAAAGGAGTAAATTTTGCAAATGTTACCTTACACGTTGGTCTTGGAACTTTCAGAACTGTTGAAGTAGAGGATCTAACTAAACACAAGATGGATTCGGAGCAAGCTTATATTTCTGAAAACGATTGTAAGATTATCAATAAAGCACGTGAAACAAAGAAAAAAGTATGTTGTGTTGGAACAACTTCAATGCGTGCTATTGAAACATCGGTGAGTACAGATGGTTATGTTAAACCGTATGATGGTTGGACAAACAAGTTTATTTTTCCTCCTTATGATTTTAGTGTGGCAAATTGTATGATAACAAACTTTCATACACCTGAATCAACATTGTTGATGATGGTTTGTGCATTTGGCGGATACGATTTGATGATGAAAGCATACAAAGAAGCGATCAAAGAAAAATATCATTTCTATACCTATGGAGATGCAATGTTAATATTATAATATAGTTGTTAGTGGATGGTTAATAGTTGTTGGCGAAAGTGTTCAATAATTATTAACCATCTTTTTTTTAATAAATAGATCATTAAATCTAGTCTGTTGAAAAAATACGTTATCATAGTAGCGGGAGGAACAGGAACACGGATGAACAATGCTGTTCCTAAGCAATTCATGGAGTTGCAGAAAAAACCTATCCTAATGCATACGATAGAAAAATTCAAGGATTCTATTCCGGATATTAACATTGTTGTTGTTCTTGCAAAGCAGTTAAACGAGGATTGGAAAAAACTTTGCATGAAACACAATTTTTCCATTTTACATCAATTAATGGATGGCGGAGAAACACGTTATCATTCCGTTAAAAATGGTTTGACACTTGTTCCAGATGCTTGCATTGTTGGCATTCATGATGCAGCCCGCCCTTTGGTGAGCAAAGAAACTATTTTGAAAGCATTTGAAACAGCAGAAAAATTAGGAAACGCATCTCCTGCAATTCCTTTGAATGAATCGATTCGTTTTTTGAAAGGGAAGGAAAATTGTGCAGTGGACAGAACTCAATACTCCATCATTCAAACACCACAATGTTTTCATTCGGATCTGATAAGAAAGGCATTTTTAAAAGCATATAAGCCCGAATTTACTGATGATGCAAGTGTTCTGGAGGCTTTCGGAGAAAAAATAAATTTGATTGAAGGGAATCGGGAGAATATAAAAATTACTACTCAGCATGATCTGATCATCGCGGAAGCGTTGATGCGTTAAACCAATTTCAGCACTTCAGTTTTATCAGAGATCATCATTCCATCTACATTTTTTAATAAATTCAGTCCGGGTGTTTTCCCTTTTTCGATAGTGCCTAATTTGTTGAATCCTAAAAAATCGGCACCGTTTTTTGTTGCCCAAGTAAGTATAGTTTGTAAAGGAATTTTTGGATAATTTTTTGTGATTGTTTTTAATTCATCAAGAATAGATAATCCCCAATTAGAGGCCAGACTGTCTGTCCCAATGGACATTGCGGCATTCTCTCGTATAAATAAATTATAGTCGGGTAATTTATTTTCAATGTAAATATTTGCATTCGGACAAGTACAAAAGTAGATTTGAGAGGAGAGATTAAGTTTTATCCAATCAAGATCTTCTTTGGAAGTAAATGTATTATGAACTAACAGTAATTTTGAAGCATTGTTTAAATGAGGCAAAGTTGACATCAAAGAATTTAGCCCTGTTTTACGCATCAGGCTTGGGTTTATTCCCATGGATGTGAATGTGTCGAACATCACACCTGAATTGGAAATAAAGAGCTCACTTTCTCCTTCACTTTCCTGATTATGGATAGATAAAATGCTGTTGTTTTCGAGCGCATGTTGATTTATCAGATCCAATAGGCTCTCCGACATCGTATAGGGAGCATGTGGAACGATTGAGTTTCGGAGATTTAGTTTGGAAAGTTCCGCACTTAATTTTATACCTTTTTTAATTGTTTCTTCCGCTTTTGCTGGATCCATACTGAAGATCTCAATGAACGTATGATAACTCAGATTGTTTTTTTCTTTTTGCTGAAAAGTACTGTTGTTATTGGAAATATCGCCAACCGCAACAATTCCGTTCTTTTTCATTTCTGCTTCCGCCTTTTCAATTGCATGCTGTATTTCAAGTGTGGTAAATGAAGTCCGTTTATCAATTAATTCTTTGATAAAACCCGTCATTCCGGTTTTTTCAGAAACTTGAGCATGCAGGTGTGACAACTCTAAATGGCAATGTGCATTAATGAATCCAGGGCAAATGATCCCTGAATAATATTCAATTCCGGATAGTTGAGCTTCAGTTCCTGATTCGATATTTACGATCATTCCCTTGTCATCAATGGTAATTACCCCATTTTTAATTGGTTCAGATGAAACCGGAAAAATATGATCAGCAGAAATTTTGCGCATAAATAGTTGGTCTAAAGCACGAAATTACGAAATTATAATCTGCTCGATATATCAATATCTATTTGTAAATTTGTGATTCTGTAAAATGAAAACGAAGAAGGATATACGAGCACTTTCTCTCGAAGAACTAAAAGCCGTTTTTGTAGAAAACGGTGATCAGGCATTTCGGGCAAAACAAGTCCATGAATGGCTTTGGAAAAAGTCGGCTCGTACATTTGATGAAATGACCAATCTTTCAAAATCCACACGTGAACTGCTGAATACACATTTTATTATCAACGCTGTTGTGGTGGAGGATATGCAGATCAGCAGCGACCGTACAATTAAAAATGCTTTTAAATTATACGATAGCAATATTGTTGAGGGGGTTTTGATTCCGAGTACAACACGTATGACAGCCTGTATTTCTTGTCAGGTTGGTTGTAGTTTATCATGTAAGTTTTGTGCAACCGGTAAATTGGAGCGGTTGAGAAATTTAAATGCTGGAGAAATTTACGATCAGGTTGTTCTGATAAAAAATCAAGCAGAAGAAAAGTACAATGTTCCCTTGACGAATATTGTATATATGGGAATGGGTGAGCCGTTGCTAAATTATCAAAACGTGATGGAGTCCATTCATAAGATCACTTCTCCGGAAGGTTTGAATATGTCGCCACAACGCATTACTGTTAGTACAGCAGGCGTGTCAAAAATGATAATGAAATTAGGTGATGATGGAGTGAAATTCAATTTAGCATTATCATTGCATGCAGCCAGTGATGAAAAAAGAAATCACATCATGCCGATAAATGAAACAAATACGTTGAATGCTTTGGCAGAAGCATTGAAATATTTTTATGAGAAAACGGGAACCCGTGTTACTTATGAATATATCGCATTCAAAGATTTTAATGATAGCCTGGAGGATGCAAAAGATCTGGCAAAGTTCTGTAAGCACATTCCATGTAAAGTAAATATTATTGAATACAATCCGATCGATGATGGAGAGTTTCAGCAAACAACTTCGGAGCGGTTGGATGCTTTCGCAAATTATCTGGAAAGTAAAAATATTATAGTGAATGTCCGCAGAAGCAGAGGGAAAGATATAGACGCAGCATGCGGACAATTGGCGAATAAGAATAAAGAAGGTTTTGGGACGAGAAAAATGAAAAAGGCGATTTGATACTATACAAGCGCGTGAAATTGATATGACAGTCAACGAAATAAAAGCACCGATTGAAAATGAAATGGCGGAATTTGAATTGAAGTTTAAGTCTTCAATGAAAAGTTCTGTTCCATTACTCGATAAGATAACACGATATATTGTTAAACGAAAAGGAAAACAATTGCGTCCGATGTTTGTTTTTTTATCGGCCAAAGTTGTTGGCGAAATGAACGATTCAACCTACCGGGCAGCTTCACTGATAGAATTATTGCACACAGCTACTTTGGTGCATGATGATGTTGTGGACGATTCAAATGAACGCAGAGGTTTTTTTTCGGTAAATGCACTTTGGAAAAATAAGATCGCTGTATTAGTTGGTGATTTTTTGTTGTCAAGGGGACTGTTGCTTTCGGTAGATAATAAAGATTTTCATTTGTTGGGTCTTGTTTCAAATGCCGTCCGTGAAATGAGTGAAGGGGAATTATTGCAGATCGAGAAAGCGAGAAAACTTGATATTGATGAAGCTGTTTATTTTGACATTATCCGTAAAAAGACGGCTTCTTTGATTGCGTCTTGTTGTGCCTGCGGGGCGGCTTCTGTAACAAAAGATGAACTTGCCATTGAGCAGATGCGTGCTTTTGGTGAGGCTGTCGGCATTGCTTTTCAGATAAAAGATGACCTATTTGATTATGGCGATGGTTCCAATATCGGTAAACCGACAGGGATCGATATCAAGGAAAAAAAGATGACATTACCATTGATCTTTGCATTGAACAATGCAACATTTTTAGAAAAAAGAAGGATTATAAATATTGTAAAGAACAATAATAACAATCCGAAGAAGGTAGCGGAAGTGATTGATTTTGTTATAAAAAGCGGAGGAATAGAATATGCTGAATCACGGATGAACGAGTATAAGAATAAGGCGCTTCAACTTCTTTCCCATTTTCCGGACAGTTCATCAAAAGCTTCATTGGAAGGATTGGTAAGATATACTACAGAGCGAAAAAATTAATAAATACAGGGAAGAAATATGAATACTACTGCAAAATATTAATTCAAAAATATACTAATGAAAACAAAGCTCATTTTAGTTTTTTCAATTATTTGTGGATTACTGGCTTGTTCCAACCAATCCTTAGAAAAGCCTCAGGTGGAGGTGAAAAAAGAAATTGTACCCAATCCTGATTCAACCACATTTACAATAATTTCAAAACAGGACACCACAATAAAAAACGGTGAAAGTATCATGCGGTATGAAAATGGGGCAGTTAAAATGCGTGGAGGAATGAAGGACGGAAAGCGGGACGGTTTATGGAAGAGTTTTTATGAGAACGGAACACAATGGAGTGAATCTATTTTTACTGCCGGAATAAAAAACGGAAAGACAACCACCTGGTATGAGAATGGAAACAAACGCTACGAAGGCTTTTATACTAACGATAAGGAAAGTGGTAAATGGACCTTTTGGGATGAATCCGGAAAATTAGTTGATACTAAAACTTTTTCGAAATAGCAATGTTTTCAATTACAGTTATTGCTGTAATTTGAAATTTCTTCTAATTTCGATTTGATTTATTATTGTATTTGTTTGTTCTTAACATATACGATCCATGAAAAAATTATTATTGTTCCTTTCGGTGGTTGTAATTCATACAACTGTTTCTGCACAGATTTTTTTGGCAGAATCCTGCGAAGTAAGTTTCTTTTCTGAAACTCCTGTCGAAAATATCAATGCGGTCAATAAATCTTCGAGACCCTTGATTAATACTTCTACAAATGAGGTTCAGATAAAGATCGCAAATACGGGTTTTGTATTTGTCAAGCCATTGATGCAAGAACATTTCAATGAAAATTATATGGAGAGTGAAAAATTCCCATATTCTATTTTCAAAGGAAAGATCAATGACAGTATTGATTGGAAAAAGGATGGTGAGTATACCGTAACGGTGACCGGAATGATGTCAATACATGGTGTAGAAAAAAAAATAACTGTAGATGGAACTGTAATAATTAAAGGAAAAGAAATTGATATTGCTTCTGCATTTAAAATTCATGTGGCAGATTACGGTATCAAAGTTCCAAGTTTATATATTAAAAATATTGCAGAAGATGTTGATGTGAAAATAGATGCCGTATTACTTCCCTTTAAAAAGAAATAGGAATTATCCAGAGGTTTTAAATTGCTCCCTGATTTATAGTTTGGGGTAAAGCGATATGATAATAATCATGTGGTCCTCATCAAAGATTTAACAATTAAAATATAGTAATTTAAATAAACTTTTAGTAGACTTGTTGCCGATTTATGAGTACTAAATTAAACCCCAACAAAAAATGAAAAAAGTAATCATCGCTTTTATCGGAATTTCCATTTTTCTTGTTTCATGCACCTCAGATAAAGAGCAGCCCTTGTCAGTTGGATGCTCCTCAACAATTTATTTTGCAACTGATGTAAAACCCATTATAGATGCAGCTTGTGTAGGATGTCATTTTGCAGGAGCTGCTGCAGGAGGTGATTTTGCAGTATATTCTGAAATAAAAGGGAAAGTGGATAATGGATCTTTCAAAAATAGGGTATTTGTTTTGAAAGATATGCCATCAGCCGGCTCAACTCCACTTACGGAGGGTGAGTTAGGGAAATTGAATTGTTGGCTTGAACAAGGGGCTCCTAATAATTAAGGGCCATTTTTTACAGGCATAGTTATTGCCATCATTTGTCTTATTCACTAAAAAAAAAACAATGAAAAAGGTATTATTATTCGGAATTTCAATGGTTATTGGAGCGAGTTCATTTTCTCAGATCTATATCGGGAAAACATGTGAGATCAGCTTTTTTTCCAAAACCACTGTTGAAAATATTGATGCAGTAAACAAATCAACCACCCCCTTGCTTAATATTGCTACCGGGGATATTCAAATGAAAATTGCAATGACAAGTTTTGTGTTCGAAAAGCCGCTGATGCAAGAGCATTTCAATGAAAATTATGTGGAAAGTGAAAAGTTTCCCTATGCGATCTTCAAAGGAAAAATAAATGAGAAAATTGAGTATACAAAAGATGGTGATTACAAGGTAACTGTAACAGGAAAACTTAATATTCATGGTGTTGAAAAAGACAGAACGATTGATGGTCTTGTTTCAGTTAAAGGTGGTGTGATTTCCATCTCATCAAATTTTAAAATAAAATTTGCAGATCATAATGTTGAGATCCCGACTTTATATGCTTTGATAATCCCTGAAGATACTGACGTGAAGATCACTGCAACACTTGAACCTTATAAAAAGAAGTAATTATGAAAATTAGCTTTAAAAGATTAAATGTAACGGTAGCGTTTGTTACGCTATCCTTTGGTATTTTCGCACAAGACGACATGCTTGGATTGTTAGACTCTATCGGTGGCAAAAAGACACATGAAAAAGTAATGGCAACTTTCAAAGGGTCGAAAATAATAAATGCCCAATCAACAGAAACTGTTAAAGCTAATACATATGATTTTAGTATCACTCACCGTTTTGGAAATATGGGAACTGCGAGTAATGGTGGCGGACATACCTTATACGGGTTGGATGGAGTTACTGATGTAAGATTTGGTTTTGATTTTGGAATCACCAATGATCTGACAATCGGAATCGGGAGAAGCAAACAAAGAGAGTTGGTCGATGGTTTTGTGAAGTATAGAATGCTTACTCAAACATTGGATAATCATATTCCTATTTCATTAGCAATTTATGCTGATATGGGCTACACTCCTCAACTTGCGAATCAATTTTATAGTGGAATGGCAGCCGATTCTACATTTAAACAAAACGATATTCATCGTTTTTCCTACACCACACAATTGTTGATCGCCCGCAAATTCGGTTGGCGCTTTTCAATGCAATTAATCCCAACTTATCAGCACCGCAATTTTATTTTAGCAACTATTAATTCGGACAATGGAAAAGTGGAAACGAATGATCTTATGTCCATGGGGATTGGCTTCCGCTTCAAATTCACCAAGCGTTTTGCATTTATTGCTGATTATTTTTATACTTTTTCTGATTACAGAAAAAACAACCCCGTTAATCCATTTTACAATCCTTTAGCTGTTGGATTTGAAGTAGAAACCGGCGGCCACGTTTTTCATCTTAATTTCACGAATGCCTCCGGAATTGTAGAAAATAATTTTATTCCATATACTACCGACAACTGGTTAAAAGGAGGATATAAATTTGGATTCAACGTTTCCCGCGTATTCAATATCGGGGGGCGGAAAAAGCATAAATAAGGGTTCACACATAAATAATGAGGTCATTCAACAGGATGACCTCTTTTTATTTGTATGGAAATCATTAACTTTGTTGTGCTTTGTTAACTCAATCAAATAATATTACATCTTCTTCCAATAATATTACTTCAAAGGTGCCTGTAATAGACACCCTTCATACAACGTCATTGTTTAAGGATAATCTTTTAACGAAAAAGACAGATGAGCTGCAACTGCATTATACAAAATACGATTATGGTGTGGCTGCTGTTCTGCTGTTAGCTTTTATTTTATTCGTTTGGCTTTTCGCTTCCAACAGAAAAAGGTTGAGTCAGGTTATAAAAGCGTTTTATATAAGCAGGCATTCTAATCAGTTGGGAAGGGATGAGATCTCTCTTGGAAACAGAGTGTCTGTTTTTTTATCTCTTTTATTTGTTATTACCGGTACATTGTTTATTGTTCAGGTTGCGGATCATTATTCCTATTTTTTTAATGTCAATAGAGCGATTCTTTATTTTGAGATTTCACTTATAATTTGCTTCATATATGGCATAAAGATGATGGTGATAAGGATCTTTGGCTATATTTTCCAAAAACAGAAAGAGGCGGGAGATTATGCTATGATGATCTTCCTTTTTTGTAATACTCTTGGCTTGTTTTTGCTACCGATCGTTGTTTGTTTGGCTTTTGTAAAGGATGTTTCTCCCCTTATTTTCATCTATAGTGGCTTTGGCGTTTCCGCCTTATTCCTTTGTATTAGACTGTTACGGGGTGTGATAATTGGTATAAACAGTAATAGTGTTTCCAGATTCTATTTATTTTTGTATCTTTGCACCTTTGAAATACTGCCCTTTGTAATTATGGTTAAGTTATTTTTTCAAAATGTAAAATAGCCCTTTGCGAAAAGTAGAATTTTATATTATTTCACCTAAAAGCAACACAATTGAAAGTAAAAACTTTACTTGTTTCTCAGCCTAAGCCTGAAGGGGAAAAATCACCGTATTATGACCTTGCAAAAAAGTGCAATGTCAAAATAGACTTTCGCCAATTTATTCAGATAGAAGGTGTTTCTGCTCAAGATTTCAGAAAAGATAAGGTTAATATTTCAGAACATACTGCCGTTATCATGACCAGTAGAAATGCAGTTGATCATTATTTCAGGATGTGCCAGGAAATGCGCGTTACGGTGCCTGAAACGATGAAATATTTCTGTGTTTCAGAATCAACAGCATTTTATCTTCAGAAGTATGTTTTGTATCGTAAACGGAAGATCTTCCACGGAAAACAAACTGTGACAGACCTGATGGAGGTGATTAAAAAGCATAAACAAGAAAATTTTTTATTACCCTGCTCAGATATTGCCAAAGAAGAAATTGCAGATAAATTGGACGAGGCAAAGATAAAATATACTAAAGCTGTGATGTTTCGTACTGTTGCAAGCGATTTGAGCGATCTTGCAAATGTAAATTACGATATTTTGGTGTTTTTCACTCCAGCCGGGATCAGATCGTTATTCAAAAATTTCCCGAAATTCAAACAAAATAAGACCCGCATTGCTTGTTTTGGCCCTACCACTGCTAAAGCGGTGAAAGAAGCAGGATTAAATCTGGATATTCACGCACCTAACCCGAAAGCGCCTTCAATGACAATGGCTTTGGAGCAATATATTACTGCAGCAAATAAGGCAAAATAATCAGGCATTTTACACCGTTTAACATTTCTTAAGTACTCCGGTCACAATTGTGTTGTGACAATGTTTTTTTAATTTTACTTTTATACTTGAAATGCAAACTTTTTCAAAAAACGAGCGTTTATGCAGCAAGATATTAATTGATCGGTTGTTTGAGAGTGGCAAATCCTTTCACCATTCTCCTGTTCGAATCAGTTGGTTGGAGATTGCAGAAAGTCCGGCACCCATTCGAGTAGTTATCAGTGTTCCGAAACGTTCTTTTAAAAAAGCGGTTGATCGAAATAAACTAAAACGTCAGATCAGAGAGATTTATCGAAAGGAAAAGCAAAATCTATATGATGTCTTAGGAGAAAAAAAAATAGTGCTGATTCTGATCTATACAGCAAAAGCAAAGTTGGAATTCAAAGAGTTAGAACAAAAAACAATTGAAGCATTAAATCGTTTAGGTAAGACACTGGTCACCGAATTAAAATGAAATTGATTAGTATTCCAATTAGTTATTTATTTATCGGTCTGATAAAAGTGTACCAATATACGATTTCACCGTTATTTGGTCCTGCATGTAGATTTGAGCCATCGTGTTCGCAGTATGGAGTAGAAGCATTTAAAAAGCATGGAGCAATCAAAGGGTTTGTGTTAACGATAAAACGTATTTCAAAATGTCACCCTTGGGGCAGTCACGGTCATGATCCTGTGCCATAGTTAGTTTTGATCAAAAGGTTAGTGAGTAAAATATTTAAGATAGAAGGTATGAAAGTGTTTTTCAAAAAATTTAAATTGTTATTTATTGCGATTGTTTTTGCTGGATACGCAATGATTTCCTACAGCTTTGTAGATAACTATTTTGAAGTATCCAAGAACCTCGACATTTTTGCTACGCTCTTTCGTGAATTGAATATCTATTATGTCGATGAAACAAATCCCGGTGACCTGATGAAAAAGGGGATTGATAATATGTTGTCGTCATTGGATCCTTACACAAATTTTATCCCGGAATCAGAAATAGAAGATTATCGATATATGACCACAGGACAGTATGGTGGCATTGGTGCGCTTGTTCGTCAGCAAGGCGATTACGTGATAATTTCCGAACCATATGAAGGATTTCCTGCACAAAAGGCGGATCTCAGAGCCGGAGATAAAATTTTAAAAGTGAATGATATTGATGTAAAGGGAAAGAAAACAGATGACATCAGTAAATATCTGAAAGGACAAGCAAGCACCATTATAAAATTATTGATAGAGCGTGAAGGCGAAGATAAGCCTATTGAAAAAACGATCAATCGGGAAGAGATCAAGATCAAAAGTGTTCCTTATTCCGGAATGATCACAAAAAATATCGGTTATATTAAACTTACCGGATTTACAGAAAATGCTGCAGGTGAGGTAAAAAGTGCTTTATTGGAATTGAAGAAGAATCCGGAGCTGAAATCTTTGATATTCGATTTGCGTGGAAATCCTGGCGGACTGCTTAAAGAGGCGATTGAAATAGTAAATCTATTTGAAGAAAAAGGGACTGAAATTGTAAGCACAAGAGGTAAAGTAAAAGATTGGGATAAAGTTTACAAAGGGAATAATTCCCCGATAGATATTGCTATTCCAATTGCGGTTTTAGTTGACAGAGGTTCTGCGTCTGCTTCCGAAATTGTATCCGGTTCGTTGCAGGATCTGGATAGAGGAGTTGTGATCGGTCAGCGTTCTTATGGGAAAGGGCTTGTTCAACAAACACGACCGCTAAGTTATAATGCACAGTTAAAAGTTACTGTAGCAAAATATTATACTCCTAGCGGAAGATGCATCCAGGCTTTGGATTATTCACATCGTAATGAAGATGGAAGTGTAGACAAAGTTCCCGATTCATTAATTACGGCATTTAAAACAAAAGGCGGAAGAATCGTTTATGATGGCGGAGGAATTGCGCCTGATATTACTGTTGAACCACAGAAATTCAGTGGTATTTTGGGAAGCCTCATCACAAAAAATCTGATTTTTGATTATGCAACAAAATATCGTATTGCACATGCAACGATAGCTCCTGCTAAAGAATTTAAAATAACAGATGCGGAGTACGATCAGTTTTCAGCATTTCTAGCAAATAAGGAGTATGATTATACTACAAAAACTGAAAAAGCTTTAGAAGAGTTTAGGAATGATGCAAAGGCAGATAAGTCGATAGATCTTATTGGGCCAGATATTGACGCATTGAAAAACAAGATCATGCATAATAAAAAAGAGGACCTTGTAAAATATAAAGCGGAGATTAAACAATTTTTAGAAGAAGAGATCGCTTCACGTTATTATTTTCAAAATGGCCGATTGGAGGCTTCTTTAAAAGATGATAAAGAGGTGGAAGAAGCATTCGCCTTATTGAACGATTCTGAAAAGTATACTAAAATATTAACCACCATTGGAAAGGCCGATAAACCTCTTTACAATGCAGATAAATTAAAGGATAGCAAGAAGCCAAAAGAGAATTAGTCCAAGACAAATTTCATAGAAGAACATTCATTTTTTAATGGGTGTTTTTTTATTGTTTTCATGCAATTTATTTGAAGGGTTTACGTTGAATTTAAATATGAGAAAATCGCTACTCCCTGAAAAGTATCATTCATATGTTTATGTATTCGCCTTAGTTCTTTTGGTGGTAGGGATGCCTCTTTCAAAATTTTTAATGAGTGCCTCCCAGATAATTTTATTCTGTAATTGGGCACTTGAAGGAGGATTAAAAAATAAGCTCATCGCTTTTAAAAATAATAAAGCCGCCCTTATTGTTAGCTCCCTGCTCTTGTTGCATATACTAGGTTTATTATATACAACCGATTTTGATTACGCTTTTAAAGACATCCGGATAAAAGCACCGCTTCTGATCTTGCCACTTATTTTATCTACATCAAAACCGATATCACAAAAAATTACAGACACCATTATGAAATTTTTTGTTGGCGCTATTATTAGTGGAACATTTATCAGTGTGCTGATCTTGGCAGGTGGCATTCACCGTGAAATAGTAGATATCCGTAGTGTTTCTATTTTTATTTCGCACATTCGGTTTGCTTTACTGATATGTGTCGCGATATTTATTTCAGGTTATTTCTTTTATAATGCTACTCAAAAAGGAATAAAATTAGTGTGGGTAGCGATCGGAATTTGGCTGATATATTTTTTATTTTTAGTAGATTCCATAACCGGTCTTGCTGCGCTCTCAATGGCTATTCTTGTGATAGCTGCCTATGCTGTTTTTACATCGGAAAGTAAACTCATAAAATATTCAAGTTTATTCATTGTCTTTTTGATCGGAATTTTGATCTCCTATTTTCTGATGCAGATAAATAATGGAATTGTTGAACCTGAAAAAATTGATTTTTCAAAACTTGAAAAAACTACTTCTCGTGGAAAAGCCTACGAACATGATTTAAACAGTAAGTTGACCGAAAACGGACATTACATTTGGATCTATTTCTGTAATAAAGAATTGGAAGAAGCCTGGAGCAAAAGAAGTAAAATTAAATTTGATGAAAAGGATCTGAAGGGAAATAATATTCATTTTACGCTGGTTCGTTTCCTTGCCTCAAAAGGATTAAGAAAAGATGCAGATGCTATCAATACTCTGACGGATGCAGAAATCAAGGCTGTTGAACGTGGTATAGTAAATGTAAGTTATCAGGGCCTTTCCAGTTTAAATGGACGCTTACATCAGATCGCATGGGAGTTAGATCTTTATAATAAAACGGGTGATCCTAACGGACATTCACTTACACAACGGTTTGAATTTTGGAAGGCGGCATTTGGAATTATAAAAGAAAATTTTATTTTTGGTGTAGGCACAGGTGATATTCAAATTGCATTCGATCAACAGTATGTTGAGATGGATTCGCCACTTTTAAAAGAGTGGAGATTGCGTTCACACAATCAATATTTGTCCATCACTGTTGCCTTTGGAATTGTTGGATTGATCTGGTTTTTGATCACACTTTTTTATCCGATGTTTTTGCTCGAAAAAAATGTAGACTATTTATATTGTACTTTTTTAATTATTGCTCTGGTTTCCTTTTTAACAGAGGATACTCTCGAAACCCAAGCCGGAGTGACATTTTTCGCATTCTTCAATTCTTTTTTCCTTTTTATTTTCAGAAAGTCAGAAACATAATATTTGAAGCATTTACATAAATGCTGCGTACCTATTTTGCTCAGGAAAATATCCATTTGACTAACGTATTTTATTATAAACAGCCATTGTCTCTTTGGCGCACTTTTCCCAGGTAAATTTTGCTGCATGATTGGCTGCATTTGAAATAGAAAGGTCATTCATTGTAGCTACTTTTTTTATTCCATCAGCAATCGAATCGACATCAAATGGATTAGAAAGTATTGCATGATTATCTGCCACTTCCGGTGCGGCTCCTCTATCTCCGATCAATACTGGAACATTATAATGCATTGCCTCTATTATAGGCATTCCAAACCCTTCGTAAAAGGTGGGGAATAAAAATGCTTTTGCATTGATAAATAGGTCACTTAATTCGTTGTCAGAAACAAATCCTGGAAATAGCACATTTTTTTCAAGTCCGGCTTTTTTTACTTCAGCTATAATCGTGTCATAACCCATACTTGCTCCGCCTGATAGTACAAGTTTATATTCTTTATGCATACCGGATTCTTTATATGCCTTTATAAGATTCAGTAAGTTTTTTCGAATAGAGATCATTCCGGCAAACAAAAAATATTTTTTTGTCTCTAAACTGTGTTTTTCTAAAATACCGGAATTGGATTCAAATATTTTTGGAAGGCGCACCCCTAAATGAGTTACAAATACCTTTTCTTCAGGAAAATTAAAATAATGCAGAAGATCTTTTTTTGTGCTTTCGCTAATCGCAATTATCGCATCTGCCTTTTTAGTTACATTTTTTAAAAAACTATAAGTTTTATTTTTGAATGCCTCATCCGTATACCCTTCAAAATTATTTTCTTCTTTGAAAATGGCCAGATCATAAACACTTACAATTTTTTTCACCTTCCTAAAGTCTAAAAATATGTTGTCAAGCGAATGAACAATTTGATAGTTTTTTATTAAGGGAAGAAGCCCTTTGAAATGCCATTTTGGAGGATATTTGCTTGTATTATAGCAATATTTTCTTTTTTTAAAACGTGATAATTTATATAGTAATTCTATTTCATAATTTTCTTTAAATTCTTTATCATCTGATAATGCTTCGAGCAAACTTGCAGCATATTGTGCTATACCCGATTTATTCGGTGTACATAATGTAGTTGCTTCTATTCCTATTTTTATCATAAGGTTTCGTATAGATGGAGATATGCCTTAGCTGCATTTTCCCATGAAAATTGTTTTGCCCAATTGATTGAACGTTCAGGCTTTCCTTTGTCAAGTACAAAATCTTTCATTCCTTTTTCAAAAACGTCAACAATATGCTGGGGTTCAAAATTGTGCCAATAGAATGCTTCTGCACCTCCTATTTCAGGCAAACTTGTCAGGTTAGAAAGAAAGACGGGTTTCCCCAGACTCATGGCTTCAACAACTGGCAGTCCGAACCCCTCCCTTAAGGAAGGGAAGACAAACGCCTTACAGTTTTTGAATAACCAATATTTTTCATCATCATTAATTATTCCAGGAAAATGCAGTTGTTTTGAGACACCTGTTTTTTCTGCGGAGGAAAGAATTTGTTTTGAATATTCGGAGCTTTTGTCACCTGCAATAACCAAATGAATTTGTTTGTTTTTCTGCAATATCGGAAGCAATGTATGGAAATTCTTTTTCGGTGAAATTATTCCAATTGAAAAAATAAAATCAGAAAATGTGATAAACTCCGGCTTGGACGTATTCTCATTTATTATCAACGAATTTCCGTTATATATTACATGAACTGGTGTTTCATTTAGTTTCAGATTTTCCCTGACGATTGTTTCTGTAAACTTTGAGATAACCGTTATAGCATTTGCTTTGTCGATCCTTTTTTGAAGACTGATTAATTTCCGTTTTTGTTTTTTTCCTTTGTAGTTTTCTAAAAAATTTAAATCGTGGATCGTTAAAAGAAGTTTTGTTTTTTTATTGTTAGGTAGGAAGTAGGAGTCTTGTTGCAGGCAATGCCAAACATCATATTTGCTGCTGTCGATTGGTAAAAATTTGTGTAAGGATGATTGTTTTATATAATTGAATTTATCTCCAAAAATATTTTTCTGATTATAAGGTAAATAAAAATCAAGTAACAGATCTTTAGGGTCTAATTTCTGATAGCCCTTTCCAAGGTTAATACAGAACTGCCCTAAACCACTATTAGGATTTTTGAGCTTCTCCATTTCTATAAATACACGTTTCATTTTTTGTGCAATTGATGTAATTTATAATATTTTAAGAAGGTTGAATAAGCAGATATTTTGCATACTAAAAATCCATGGTAACCATCAAGAATTCCTAATTGAAATATGTAACTCCTGATAAATTTTATAACCGGACTAAAATATAACTTTATAAAATCAGATTTTTTTCCCTTGCTGAAAAGGTCCTTTGCGGAAAGGGTTGTAAATTTTTCTGTTTGCAGAAGGTGTTGGTCTGTTGTTGCATAACTATAGTGCAGACAATCGCCATTTAGCAATAAAGCTTCCTGCTTCGAATCGATCACTAATTTTTCGTGGATCAAGCCTTCCCATTTGGTGATCCTTCTGTCGAAGATCCTGGTCTTTGTATCGGGATACCATCCGCAATGTTTGATCCAAGAGCCGCAATAGTTGGTGAGGCGATTAAACTTGCAGGTCTTTAATTCCTTTTCTTCTTTTATTTTTAAGATCGATCTTTTTAAGTCTTCAGATAATGCTTCATCGGCATCCAGCGATAATACCCAATCAAATTTAGCCTGAGCATTTGCAAAATTCTTGGTGTCAGAATATCCTTCCCATTTATGTTGAATAAAGTTGACATTGTATTTTTTGCAGATACTTTCTGTTGTATCTGTTGAGAAAGAATCTACTACCACCACATCATCAGCAATATCCTGAATAGATTCAAGACAGCGTCCGATATTTTTTTCCTCATTAAAAGTAATGATGACAACCGAAAGTTGTGGCATTTGTTTCTTTGTTATTGATATACAAAAGTAACACAATTTTAAACACATCGAAATATTGATTTTATAACGCTGTGCTCTGTATTTCTTGTTAGATAACAGGCTGCTACAAAGTATCAGTATGAAATTTATTTTTTCATTTTTATACACTATATTTGTATACCAATGTCAACTATTCAAACACTCATTCAGCAATTGCAAAAAGGCGATAAAAAAGCTTTGGCGCGATGTATCACCATAGTTGAAAATGAGTTAGAAGGCTACGAAGAAATTTTAACATCTATTAAATTTGATTTGAATATTCCTGTAGTTGGTATTACTGGTCCTCCCGGAGCCGGAAAGAGTACGTTGATCAATGCTGTTATAAAAAAGCTGACGGATGAAAAAAAATCGGTTGGCGTTATCGCCATAGATCCGACATCTCCTTTTAATTATGGTTCTTTGTTAGGTGACAGATTGCGGATGGCAGAACATTTTACAAATGAAAAAGTATTTATCCGTTCATTAGCTACGCGGGGTTCCTTGGGTGGCTTGTCGGCAAAAACAATTGAGATCGTTGATGTGATGCGTGCTTTTGCCTTTGATTATATTATTGTTGAAACGGTAGGTGTCGGGCAAAGTGAGGTGGAAGTGGTTGGTTTAGCGGATACAACAGTTTTGGTTTTAGTTCCCGAATCAGGTGATGATGTGCAAGCACTAAAATCCGGGATCATGGAAATTGCAGATGTATTTGTTGTTAATAAATCGGATAGAGACGGGGCGAATACATTTATAAAAAATATTGTTCAGTTGGTTCATTCGAAGGAGGCAAGTTCCTGGAATATCCCGGTGATAAAAGGAATTGCGACAAAAGGTGAAGGAGTGGATGAATTGGTGGAAGCAATTGATAAACACAATAAGGTTGGCATAAATACAAAACGCTCATATCTGTTGGCTGAAAAGGCTTACCGTTTGATCCAGAATAATAAAATGAAAGGCGTTTCAAAAATTGATCTGAAAAGTCAGATCGAAGAAGCATTAAAAAAGAAAGATTTTAATTTATATCGTTTTGTAAAAGGATTGAACTAATAATTTGCCTTCATCCCCCTGCCCCTTCGAAGGGGGACAAGATTCGATTTATAATAGAAACATATATAAACTTCGAGTCTTAGCGCCTTTGTAGCGAATGTTTTACTCCTGATAATAAACCCTCTTTACTCTTCTGGAAACATTCGTTAACACTTCATACGGAATCGTTCCTATATCTTTTGCTACATCAGCAATTGGATTGGCATCACCAAAAATAATTACTTCATCATTTTCATTCGCCTGAATATTTGTAATATCGATCATGCACATATCCATACAAACATTACCAACTATAGGTGCTATCTTGCCTTTCACGATCATCTTGCCTTTCCCATTACTTAATTTGCGGCTCAGCCCATCGGCATATCCGATTGGAACAGTAGCAATTTGCATGTCACGTGTAGCGACGCCTTTTCTGCTGTAGCCTATCGTTTCCTTCGCAGAAATATTTTTTATCTGGGAGATACTTGTTTTTAAGGTGCTTACATTTTGTAGTTGTGCTTGTTCAGTTGCATTTGCTCCAATGCCGTATAAGCCAATACCTAAGCGTACCATATCAAATTGTGCATCAGGAAAACGGGAAATACCCGCTGAATTTAAAATGTGTTTTAAGATAGGATATGAAAAGTGAGATTTTATTTTTTCACTCATCACATTCAATTTTTTTATCTGTTGCCAGGTAAAATCATCGTGCTCACTTTCATCACTACCGGCCAAATGTGAAAATATGGATTTGATGGTCAGATGTTTATTGTTGCTGATCCTTACAATCAATTCATTCACTTCATCTTCATCAAATCCCAGCCTGTGCATTCCTGTGTCCAGTTTTATGTGGATAGGGATCGGCTGAACATTGTTGCGCTCACTTCGTTTTAGTGTTTCTTCAAACAAATTCAAAACACGGAAACTATAGATCTCAGGCTCCAGATTATATTGGATCATCGCATCGTAACTTTGCTCTTCAGGATTCATGACCATGATCGGCATGGTTATTCCTGCTTTTCGTAACTCTATTCCCTCATCCGCATAAGCGACTGCCAGATAATCTACGCGGTGAAACTGAAGAATGTTTGCGATCTCAAAACTTCCGCTGCCGTATGAAAATGCTTTTACCATTGCCATTACCTTGGTATCCGCTTTTATTTTCGAACGATAATAGTTGAGGTTATGAACGATCGCATTTAAATTAATTTCCAAAACTGTTTCATGTGCTTTCTGCTGAATGATCTTGCTGATAGCCTCGAAACTGAATGCTCGGGCTCCTTTCAACAGAATTGTTTCATCCCTGAAGAAGGAGTTATTGAATTGTTGTATAAAATCTGCAGTCGATTTGTAAAAACTTTTCTCAATGTTAAATTGTGCTGCCTGACTTGAAATTCCTTCTCCGATACCCACCAATCGTGAAATTCCTTTTTTGTTTATCAGTTCCGCGACTTCTTTATAAAGTGTTTCATCATTATGTCCGCTTTGAAGAATATCAGATAAAATAAGTGTTTTCTTGGGATGCTGTTTTTGCTGATTCAAAAAGTCAAGCGCTATTGCAAGTGAGCCTAGGTCAGAATTATAACTGTCGTTGATAATGGAGCAGTTGTTGATCCCTTCCTTTAGTTCCAGTCTCATGGCCACCGGACTCAAAAATCG
The DNA here is from genome assembly GCA_947476185.1 of Bacteroidota bacterium. Classification (GTDB taxonomy): domain Bacteria; phylum Bacteroidota; class Bacteroidia; order 2-12-FULL-35-15; family 2-12-FULL-35-15; genus 2-12-FULL-35-15. The sequence goes on along the minus strand of CANJPX010000011.1, from coordinate 10,256 downwards.
CATACGTTCGTTTATTACCGTGTTCTCATAACCTAAATAAAGGAGCGTTGCCCAACAATGGATAGTGTTTTCGATGCTAGCTTCATCCGTGAACGGGATAGTGATACGGATAAAATCATTTTTATATACTCCTTGTATTTCAGTATCGGTTTCTGTTTTTGTAATTCTTCCGATCAACAGATCGGCACGTAATTTTTTAGACCAGGTAAATGTTTTTAATTCATTCAGTGTTTTGTTATGAGATATTTCTTCCTGAATAGATAAATAATCTTTGCAGTAAATGATCACTTCCGAATTCAAAAATAATTTCAGTTTTTCGTTTACTTTTTGTTTTTGATTTTCAAAATTTTCATCATGTGCCTGACCGATATTGGTGATAAGTCCTATCGTTGGGCGGATGATGTGTTCCAACAATTTCATTTCCTGCGGCTGAGAAATACCTGCTTCAAAAATTCCCAGGTCGTGTTCAGCAGTGATTTGCCAAACAGAAAGTGGCACACCTACTTGGGAATTAAAACTTTTCGGACTTCTCACAATATTTTTATCATCACGCAAAAGTTGGAAAAGCCATTCTTTCACGATCGTTTTTCCGTTACTTCCGGTGATTCCGATAACGGGAATTTTATATTGTTGCCGGTGAAACGCACAAAGTTGTTGTAGTGCAAGCAGGGTATTGGGTACTAAAATAAAATTCGTGTTTTCAAAGTCAGAAAGATTCTGAGGTAAAGTAGAAACGACACAATTACGGACACCTTTTTCAAACAGATCGCTGAGGTAGGCGTGTCCATCATGACGTTCACCAACAATAGCGAAAAACAATGAAGTATCTGCATTGGACAATTTTCTGCTGTCGATCAACAGATTTTTTATCCGTGAAGCAGGGTTTCCGTTGCCGCTGATGTTTCCATTTATTATAGCAGATATGCTGGAGATGGAGTAGCTCATGATCTATTTTTTTGCTTCAATAAAACAATCTCTGCAGAGTGGCTCATAATTATTTGTTTCTCCGAGTAAAACCAGTGCTTCTTCATTTGTGATGCGGTGGGAGTGATTTGCAATATCTCCGCAGCGCATGCAAATGGCATGTACCTTGGTAACATGCTCTGCAACGGCTAATAACGAAGGGATTGGTCCGAAAGGTTTTCCTAAATAATCCATATCCAGTCCGGCAACAATTACCCGGATACCACTGTCGGCAAGTTGATTGCATACATCAGTAAGTCCTGCATCAAAAAATTGTGCTTCATCAATTCCAACGACAGCAACATCATCGGCTAATAATAAAATGTGTGAGGAGGCCGGGACAGGTGTAGAATGTATGGAATTGCCTTCGTGCGATACTACTTTAACATCATCGTATCGGGTATCAATTTCAGGCTTAAAAATTTCTACTTTTTGTTTTGCATATTGTGCACGTTTCATTCTACGGATGAGTTCCTCTGTTTTTCCAGAAAACATGGAGCCGCAAATGACCTCAATGGAGCCTTTGCGTTTATTCTGTTGAATGTTGTTTTCGAGGAACATGCTGTTGTTTTGTTTGAAAAATCTTATTTTAATATTCGCAATTTTAATGTATTTTTATTGCAAATAAGGTCCTGGATCAAAATGTTAGGGATTTCTAAATCTACGGATTATTTTTTGAAATGAACCTTGTTTTATTGAACAACAAAATTAGTCAAAAAAGCGTTTTGTTTTTTAACCTGTTAAAATATAATTATGGATAAGGCGAACATCAGAAAGGAGATCTCGGTTTTAATAAACAGCATTAAGGAACATTCCGATAATATCGGCAATAAAGAACATATTCCGCAATTGGAATTGGAGCTTATCCTTCATAAAATTGAAAAATTATATCAAAAATCGATTGTTTTTAATCATTTAAATTCGCTTCCCAAGTCTTCAGATAATGGTAATTCATCTTTGAAAATGGAAGATGCTAAAAAAGAAACTCTGATAATTCAGACGCCCAAACCTGACTTGAAAAAGGAAATTGAGAAACCTGCTGAGATCATTGATAAACCTATTGATCTTTTTGGAAGCGAACTTCCTCCTCCAACGGAAAAAACGAAGATTGAAAAAAAGACGGAGAAAAGGGAAGAAAAGGCTGTTGAGAAAAATGTTCAAAGTCCGGCTATTGCCGATATCACGAAAGCGATTGCATTGAATGATAAATTTTTGTTTGCCAATGAATTGTTCGGCGGTAATATGCAGGAATATAATATTGCAATCCAGCAATTGAATTCGGCAGAATCACTGGCGTCGGCAATGGATTATTTCAGCAATTTGCAACAATTATATGAATGGGATACTGAGAAGGATGCCGTAAAACGATTGTTAAATATGGTGGACAGAAGATACAGTTAATTATTGGTTGTTCGTTATTTGTTGTTTGAATTTACTCGTTTACAAAAACATGATGCACGCCAAATTATTTTTTACAGTTTTTCTTTATTTTCTATTCTCATGCAATCTCTTTTCTCAGGAAATAAAAAAAGGAGAAGTTTATTCTTATGCCCGTAAGATCGTTGATACCATGGCTTCCGAAAGTATGCATGGTAGAGGTTATGTTAATGGAGGCGATAGTATTGCAGCAAATTTCATCAGGGAAGAGTTTATGAAAATCGGTTTAAGATCGTTTGAAACAGGTTATTATCAGAAGCTTAGTTTTCCTGTAAATACATATCCCAATACTATTTTAGTGCAGATAGATGGAAAGCAATTGGTGCCTGGAAAAGATTTCATCATTTACGCGCATTCACCTTCATCAAGTGGAACTTGTAAGATTGGACTGGCGGATGATCTATTGACGAAAACCCCCAGAAAATTTAATAAATTTCTCAAACAAGACTTTAGAAATAAAGTGGTCATTGTAAACGATACGGGAAAACAAACAAAGGAACTGAATAATATATTAGGTAACGGTATCAAAGCAAAAGCGATCATCTCATTAAAAGATAAACTTACATTTACTGCAGCTCAAACAACTAATGATTATGCTTTAATTGAAATTTTAAGAACTTCTATTGATAAAAATCCTAAACAAATTACGTTTGATATAAAAAACAAATTCATTCCCAATCATTCTACTCAAAATGTTATAGGTTATGTGCAGGGTTCTGTTTTCCCCGATTCATTTATCGTTTATACAGCTCATTATGATCATCTCGGACAGATGGGGCAAGAGATCTTTTTTCCGGGAGCAAATGATAACGCAAGCGGTTCTGCCATGCTCTTGAATCTGGCAAGATATTATTCTATGCCGGAACACAAGCCAAAATGTTCCGTTGCTTTTATTGCATTTTGTGGTGAAGAAGCTGGTTTACTTGGATCCAAATATTATACAGAACACCCGGTATTCCCTCTGAAAAATATAAAATTTGTTTTAAATATGGATATTATGGGAACCGGTGAGGATGGAATAACTGTTGTGAATGGCTCTGTTTTTAAAAATGAGTTTGATAAACTAAAAGAAATAAACACTCAGAATAATTTTATTAAAGATGTAAAAATTCGCGGGAAGGCAGCGAATAGCGATCATTATTGTTTTTCTGAAAAAGGGGTAAAAGCTTTTTTTATTTATTCTATGGGTGGAATTAAAGCTTATCACGATATTTATGATCGTGCAGAAACATTACCTTTGAATGAATTTGAAAACCTGTTTAAATTGATCACCGCTTTTGGTGATTATTTGCAACAGTAAAACAATATCTGCGTTCCAATAATACAAAGCAAAATAAACACAGAACTTTAAAACTTCAAACTTGAAACTATTCATAATCCCTACACCTATTGGAAACCTTGAGGATATTACTCTCCGGGCGATTCGTATTTTAAATGAAGTCGATTTGATCCTAGCAGAAGATACCCGCAAATCAGGAATATTATTAAAGCATTTAGGAATTAATAAAAAGATGTTTTCGCATCATATGCACAATGAGCACAAGACTGTAGAAATGATCTCGGAGCGTATCGCCAATGGAGAAAAGATTGCTTTGATAACAGATGCAGGCACGCCAGGAATTTCCGATCCCGGTTTTTTATTGATTCGTGAATGTATCTCTAAAGGCATTGAGGTTGAATGTTTGCCGGGTGCTACCGCTTTTGTTCCAGCATTGGTGAATTCAGGATTGCCAAGTGATACTTTTTGTTTCGAAGGTTTTCTTCCTCAGAAAAAAGGGCGACAAACAAAAATAAAATCATTGGTAAATGAACATCGTACAATGATATTTTATGAATCTCCACATCGCTTGGTAAAAGCATTGGAGCAGTTCATAGAATATTTTGGTGCAGAAAGAAGAGCATCTGTCTCCCGCGAATTATCAAAGATGTTTGAAGAAAATAAAAGAGGAACGCTGCTTGAACTGGCCGATTATTTTAAAACAAAAACAGTAAAAGGAGAAATTGTGATTGTGGTGGAAGGAAATAAAATGAAGGACGTTAATATTGAAAAGCATGAATCGGAAGAACATACTTAATAGTGTAAAAATTTTGAACAAAACGAATAAAATTGGCGCTCCTCCCGGAACAGTAGTGTATCATGGAGAGAAACAAACAGACAGAGTTAAGATCTCATTGATTGAATACAATGAAACGGAATTCATTGAAAAAGAATTTCATGACCTGTCGGAATGTATGGATCATGTCAACTTTGAAATGGTTAGATGGATCAATGTGGATGGGATTCATAATGTAGAATTTATTGAAGCCATCGGTAAACGGTTTAATATCCATCCGCTTACACTTGAGGATATTGTAAATACGAATCAGCGACCGAAATTCGAAGACTACGATAACTATGTGGTCGCGATAATGAAAATGTTATACTACAATTCTGAATTGTTGTCGGAGCAACTAAGTGTAGTATTAATGGATAAAATGGTTGTTTCTTTTCAAGAATCCCATGGTGGAGACGCCTTTGATCTGATTAGGAACAGGATCCGTACGGGAAAAGGTCGCATCCGGAAAATGGGTGCCGATTATTTAGCATATGCATTAATAGATGCTGTTGTGGATTGTTATTTTGGAATTTTAGAAAAAGTTGGGGATAAAATAGAGTTGTTGGAGGAGAATCTGATAGATGAACCAACCAAAGAAACCATGCGTCATTTGCACGAAATGAAACGTGAAATGATCTTCTTAAGGAAATCGGTTTGGCCAATGCGTGAATTGATCAACAATATGGAAAGAAGTGAAACGGAACTAATAAAACCTTCAACAGATATTTATCTTAGAGATGTTCATGATCACACAATCCGTGTAATTGATACGGTTGAAACATACCGTGATCTCCTATCAGGAATGATGGATATTTATTTGTCGAGTGTTAGTAATAAAATGAATGAAGTGATGAAGGTTTTAACCATCATTACTACTGTTTTTGTTCCTGTTACTTTTATAGCCGGTGTATATGGAATGAATTTTGAAGATATGCCGGAACTGCGTTCTAAATGGGGCTATCCGCTTACCTGGGCGGCTATGCTTACCATAATGATCTCCTTATTGATATATTTTAGAAGAAAAAAATGGTTGTAAATTAAATTAATTATTAAAATGAAAACAAGATTCTTATTATTTGTGTCGATCGTTTGCCTTACTATTTCTGTTAATGCAGCGACATTAATGATCTCCGATACCAATAAAACTGATAATTCAGGAAAAAAAACAGGTATCTGGAAAGAAAGATTAGGGCAATCAGATTATTATGGAAATTATGTAAATGATAAAAAAGAAGGACTTTGGGTTGGCTACCATGCAAATGGTGTGATATCCAATATGGATGAATATAAAAACGGATTTAAAAATGGGTATAGTATTCTAATTGATAAGACAGGCTTTTTATACCAAAAGGAAACGTATATAAATGATTCCTTGAACGGTAAAAGCATGGCCTATTTTCCGGGCGCAAAAGTAAAATCTGAAACAGATTATACTATGGGTGTCTTAAATGGTCTTAAGAAAGTATATTATTCTGATGGTAAATTGCAGGAGGAAGGACACTATAGAGGCAATTTGCGTGATGGTTCAGTAAAATGGTTCTTTGCCGAAGGACAACTTAGTGTTGAATATCAATATAAGAAAGGGAAGCAAGACGGTGTTCAAAAAACATTTTTTAAAAATGGAAATGTAAATTCAGAAGTAACTACAGTAAATAATTTGGAAGAAGGGGAGTGTCATGAATATTTTGAAAATGGCAAAATGAAAATGTCAGGAAAATATGTTCATGGAAAAAAGGAGGGCTCTTGGAAAGAGTTTGATGAAAACGGGAAGCTGATCAAGACAGAGAATTATAAGAACAATGAATTAAAAAAATAATTTCTTTGTTATTTTTCTATGCCAATAATAAAAAAGTATAGCAACTAAAGAATTTCAGCTGAGCATACTTACTCCACTCTGGTCATTTTTTTTACAACTATACCGGTATCAGAAATAATAGTCAACAGATACATTCCGTTTTTTAATTCTCCTTCGTCAAAGGAAATGTCAAGATTGTTCTCTCCTTCAAAAAGGTCTTTTTGATCGATACGTTTTATCACTTTCCCTAACATATTGGTGATCTCAATTTTTATTTTTTCTGAATGAGGCAAATAAAATTGCAGATGAAATGAATTTCTGAATGGATTCGGATACAAAACAATATTACTTTCAGTCAATGTGTTCTCGTGAATACCAACATTACAGGTACCCGGTAAATTGGCATCCATCCAGGTGATGCGGTCATAGATCCATGTTTTTAATGCCGATATCTCTCCGGCATAATCAGATGGAATAGGACTAGGATTTGGCCATGTGTATGTTCCTAAGATCGGCCAAGCTGTGAAATGGCGGACTTGCGCCTCTTCTAAATAGTTGGCCATAGAATCTACAAAATAGTTAAGAACAGGAATACTTAATGTTGTTGCTCTTAATTCTTCCCATCTGCATTTTAGCTGAGCTGTGTACGTTGGATCTTGTAACAAACGCGCCCACCAGAAATTTGGTTGCCATCCTCCTGTACAAACAGTAGCAATATCGTACGCCCAACCTGTTGTTTGATCTCCTCCGCAATAATCCGCATTCCACCAGGCTAAGTTAAAGTCCCATACCGGGCCGGCTTTTAATTTACCACCACTACTTTGTTTGTCTTTGAAGAAATACGTGCTTAACCGATAACCATCCACATTTTTACTCACTTCATTTAAAATGAAATAATCAATAAACGTATTTACTCCGATATATTTTCTGTAACCATTTATCGGATCTGCAAACGACGCACTTGCCAAAACATTTTCAACGGTATCGACATACGCCATGATATAATTTCGTTGCTGAGTAACTATGGTTCCGTTTTGAGGATACACATGCACATAATTTATACTCGATCCATCAACTGCCGGATAAGGTGATGTCCAGTAGCTTCCCGGTCCGTCATCTCGGTCAACTTTTATGATATATCCACCTGTAAGTTGGTCACCGGTAATATCTGTTGGAAGAAGTTTTGAAATATTCACGCGGTTATTGCCCCGTTTTACTTTTTCCATCAATGTGTATATTCCTTGATATTGCCCATTGATAACCAGTTCACACGATTGTGTGCGTGAAGCATAATGTCCCGTTTTATTGGCAACATCGTACGACAATACATTTCGTAAACATGTTTTGTCATCATAAGGAGCAATTAAGTCCCAGTCGTGTTCAGTAGGCATTCCCAATACAATCGTATCTTTTTGTGTTCCATTGATATCGCGTGTTTCAAAGCCATAACTCTTTTGCGGAAAGCTGGATGAACTGGACCCCCGCAATTCTATTCCCACTTTATTATTGTAATTATTAAATGGATCTGTCAAGTAATTCCGTATGCCGGCACCATTAAAAATAATTCCCATCTGTACCTGTAATTTAGGTTCATTGGGAATATTTGATCCTCCTGTATTTATTACTACTATAGGTAAATTCGATGATTTAAAAAGGAAAGGTTTAGCAGGCGTATTTCCAAAAGTGATGCTCCAATTAATCACACTTCCTGTATCGGCGCCATAACTATCTTGTACAAGTAATTTCCAGATCCCATTTCCAACTTGGCCGTTATTCAATGCGCCAATAAATCCTTGCGGACGAAATGTTCCTGTGAATGGAGCAGTACCTGTAACAATTGAATTTGCTGCGTAGGCATTAAAGCAGGTGGTGGTATAACCATCACCATCATTTCCGTTTGATATTGACAGATCCACAATCGAGCCGTCAGGTGCTTGAAGGGCGATACTCAGGTCGGCATCCCAGGTATGAGTTATGGTGATACATACTGTTTCTAATCCAAAAATAGTATCGATCGTAGCCGGAGATAATCCTGAAACAGTCATAGGAAATTGAACTTGCGGACCAGCATCAGGAATGGAACCGCCAGCAAAACTGGTATATGTTTGCGCTTTAGAAATCATTATCGCAAACACTAAAATACTTAGCAGTGTAATTTTTTTCATTTACCTATTTTTACACTAAAGTAGGATTAAATTAACAAATTACAGAACCTAACTTCTGACAATTTTAGCACTCCTTTTATTTTAAGGGAAAGTCAATTTGCAACTATTGACTTTCCCTTAAAATAATTTTTATCTAATTATTGAAATCTTTTTAGAAACTTGCCCCCTGCTTGATTGTATATTTAAAATATACATTCCATTCTTTAAATTTGAATCCTCAAAATTTATTTCAAAGTCATTTTCGCCAGAAGAAAATGATGTTTGATCTATAGTCTTAACTACTTTTCCTAATAGATCGCGAACTACAATTTTTAAAGATTCTGTGTGTGCTAAATAGAATTGAACGTGAAATAAATTACTAGAGGGATTAGGATAAATATAAATGTTCGATTCATTAAAAACGGCTTCGTTTATGCCAACATTACAAACACCAGGAATATTGGAATCCATCCAAATTATCCGGTCGTTTATCCATGTTTTCAGAGCAGTAATTTCACCAGAAAAATCTGTTGGAAGCGGACTCGGGTTTGGCCACGTATATACTCCTAAAATAGGCCAAACTGTAAAATGCCTTGTTTTAGATTCGTCAAGGTAGGCAGCTATTGAATCAACGTAATTATTTAATACCGGAATGCTTAATGTTGTTAAACGTAATTCATCCCATCTGCATCTTAATTGGGCGGTATAAGAAGGATCTTGTAATAATTTTCCCCACCAGAAAGGTACTTGCCATGTATCGGAACCACAAACAGATGAAAAATCGTAAGCCCAACCAGTAGTATCACTGCCTGCACAATAATCAGCGTTCCACCAAGCTAAGTTATAATCCCAAGCTGGACCGGCTTTAATTTTACCTCCATTGCTTTGTTTATCTTTATATAAAAATGCACTTAGGCGGTAGCCATCAACATTTTTACTTACTTCATTTAAAATAAAATAATCAATAAATGAATTTACTCCTATATATTTTCTATAACCATTAATTGGATCAGCAAAGGTTGAACTATTCAACACATTTTCAACTGTATCCATATAAGATTGAATGTAGGCTCTTTGTTGAGGAACGATTGTTCCATTTTTAGGGTATTCGTGAACAAATTTAATAGCGGAACCCGCAGCAGAAGGATAGCTTGATGTCCAATAGCTTCCAGCTCCATAGTCTCTGTCAACTTTAATGATATAGCCTCCTGTTACATCATCGCCAGTTATATCTGTAGGTAATAAATTTGCTATATTCACTCTATTACCATCCCTTTTTATTTTTTCCATCATCACGTATATACCCTTGTATTGTCCATCAAGCAACAATTCACAAAACTGAGTTCGAGAAGCATAGTGTCCTGTTTTGTTTGCGACATCGTAGCTCAATACATTTCTCATACATGTTTTGTCATCATATGGCGCATATAAAATCCAATCGTGCTCAACAGGCATTCCCAAAATCATTGTGTCCTTTTGAGTTCCATTTACATCTCGTGTCTCTATTCCATAACTTTGTTGTGGAAAGCTGGAAGAACTTGATCCTCTTGTTTCGATTCCAATTTTGTTGTTGTAATTATTAAATGGGTCTGTTAAGTAATTTCTTACTCCAACACCATTATAAATGATTCCCATTGTTGCATTTATTTTAGGTTCACTTGGTATTGCAACTCCTCCAGTATTAATAATAACGATTGGTAAATTACTACTTGACAAATTAATATATCCTGCTGGTGTATTACTAAATTTTATACTCCAGGAAATGACATTTCCGACTTCAGTTACTGTTTGATCTCGAATCATTAAATTCCAAGTTCCATT
>CANJPX010000010.1 GCA_947476185.1 Bacteroidota bacterium | reverse complement strand
TAACAAACAAAGTTAAAAAGATTATTCAAAAAAACTATTTTTTTGCTGTAAACTTAAGTTTTAGAAAAAAAATCTGCCTTATTTTACAGAGCATAATTTAATTTTTATTTTACTATTGTGAAAAATAGTTGATGCTTTTTTATTGCAATAGGTTGCAACTGCGCGAAATTATATTGAAGTAATCGTGATTTTTTTGGAAGGATTTTGACGAGGCACTATTTTTTTGATTGTTCTATCAGGGCGTGCTAATAACAAAAAGAGGAGCAATTTGCTCCTCCTTTTGTTTATCTATTTTACTATTGTTACATGACCAATGTATTGTTTGTCATCACCTCTGTAATTCTTGGTGACTATTTTCCATACATAAACATCAATCTGTGCAATCTTATCTCCGCCATTCGCCTTTCCATCCCAACCTTTATTTATATCGTCAGTTTTGAAAATTGCATTACCCCAGCGGTCAAAAATAATCATTTCAAAATTGTTAGGATCTATACCAACCCCTTGTGGCATAAATGTATCATTTATTCCATCATGATTAGTAGGAGTAAATGCATTTGGAGCATACAGTGTATATTCAGGTAATACATCAACAACATTATATGCTGTATCAGTACAGCCATAACCATTTGAAACAACTAGCTGTACGGTATAGCTTCCTGTATCGTTGTATGAGAAAGTTGGATTTTGAAGTGTGTCTGTATAGATAATAGAAGGATATTCAAAAGTCCAATTCCATGAACCTGCCCCGCTAGACATGTCTGTAAATGAAACCAGTGGCGCTGTTTGCGTTACGGTTGTAGGCGAATAACTGAATGCTGCAGTTGGTCCTGGGAACACATCAATATAATTGACATTTGTAATTGAAGAGGTACAACCCAATGCAGTGGTAACAGTTAATGTTACATCATAAGATCCCGAATTTGGATACGTATGAGTTACAGGTTCACCGGTCTGGTCTGGAGTACCATCTCCAAAGTTCCAAGAATAGTTGGTGCCAATATCACTAACTCCATTAAATGTCACAGTAAAGTCTTCACAACCAGAAGTATCACTTGCAAGCATTAAAGATATAGCGAGTGGATTTACGGTAACAGTAGCAGTATCGGTTGCTAAAAAGGAGCATCCGTCATCAGCAAATACAATATAATTCATAGGTGAAGATGCGATGGAAGGAGAAACACTCTGTGAGGCTCCTACAAAAGTGTTGCTCCAAGTATAGGTGTAAGGACCACCATTTCCGCCTGCAGCAGCTGCAGAGATCGTAACAAAACTTCCGCTGCACACACTAACATCTGTAGCGATTACTGTTACTGGAGGGTTTACAAATAAAGTTATCGTTAATGTTGGCGACACGCATCCATTTGCATCCGTTAAATATACATCGTAGGTTGTTGTAACGGTTGGGTTTACAACAAACGGCCCTGATCCAACAAAACTAGAAGGTGTCCAGAAATAAGTATAAGCTGGTGTTCCGCCATAACCTGCTCCGTATATCTGAGCATTTTCCCCGATACAAATTGTATCAGTAGGACTGACAATTATCAGAGTAGGTGCCGGTTCAGTAACAGCAACAGATCCTGTAGCGCTACATCCATTTGCATCTGTAACAACAACTGTATATGTTCCCGCTGTTAATGCTGTTGCTGTTTGTGTTATTTGAGCTCCGATACCGGACCAAGAATAAGAGTATAACGGTGTACCACCAACAGGAAGGACAGTTGCAGTTCCTAAAGCTGTTCCGTAACACAATGGTTCTGAGAATGTAAATCCTCCAATTGTTGGACCGGCTGTGTTAGACAATACAACACTTGTTGTAGCAATACAACCATGACTATCTGTTACTGTAGCTAGATATGTTCCTGCAGCTAACGAAGTAGCAATCGCGGTTATTTGATTTGATGGGTCATCCCACAAATATGTATATCCTGGAGTACCACCTGTTGGACTAACAGAAACAAATCCATTGGAGTTACCGCAAGTGCTAGGGTTTGTAATAGTAGATAATGAAATAGCAGAGGGTTCTGTAACAATAAAGGTTATGATACTAGTACAACCATTTTGGTCAGTAATCTTTACATCATAAGCACCGGCAACCAAATTTGTAACGGAAGGACCGGATCCTACACTAGGAGTCCAAGTGTAAGTATATCCAGGCGTTCCACCGGTAACATTTACCGTGATTGCACCATTATTACCTCCATGACAACTTACATTAGTAGTTGAAACAAGAGCAATATTAATCGCAGAAGGTGATGTTATTGTCGTGCTGCTGGTACTTACACATCCATTTGCATCTGTTATAGTAACTGAATAACCTGCTGCACATAATCCTGTTGCTGTAGCAGTTGATTGTGTGGCTGCATCATTCCATAGGTAGGTGTAAGGAGGTGTTCCACCACCAGCACCAACTGTTGCTGTTCCGTTACAAGATAAGAAACAACTAACAGGAGTAGAACTAAGGATACCTGAAACCAATGGTCCGGGTTCATTGATGGTAACAGAAGCTGTTCCAATACATCCTATGGAGTCTGTGTATACTACAGAGTATATTCCGCCGGATAATCCGCTAATGAAAGCAGTAGAAAGACTTGATGGTGTCCATGCGATAGTATACGGGATTATTCCACCAACGGCAGTTGACTGTGCACTTCCATTTGAAGCACCTGCACAAGTTACATTCGCACTTGTCGAAATTGAAACAACAGGTGCACCATTGTCATTTACATCTGCAATGCCTGTGACATTACAACCATGACCATCTGTTACAGATATCGTGTAGATGCCAGCATTGATGTTGGATGCACAACTATTTGTTTGGTTAGCCGGGTCGTTCCAAGAATACGAGAATGGAGGAACACCACCTGTAATTGCAGCACAAGCTGAACCATCGGCATTTCCACAACTGGAATTTGTAGTAGTTGTAGTAACAGCGAGTATTGTAGGTTGAGTAATAATCACTGAAGCAAATGCTGTACAACCGTTTCCATCCGTCACAGATAAATTCTGAACACCATCACAAAGTCCTGTGATACTAGGTGTTGTAAGGAATGAAGGAGTCCACTGGAATGTATATGGGCCTGTCCCTCCTGTGTATACAGCGTTTGCCGTTCCATCACACGCGTTGAAGCAAGTGACATTTGTGCTGGCTATAGTTGCCGTTAGAACAACAGGCTCTGTAATATTAGCTGTTGTAGAAGCAGTACATCCGTTTGCATCTGTTACAGTAACCGAATAGTTTGCAGCACATAAATTATTTACAGAAGCACCTGCAGTACTTGTTGGCATCCACAAATAGTTGTAAGGAGCAGAACCCCCAACAACTGTAGCTGTAGCATATCCATCGCAAGCACCGAAACAAGTTACGTTTCCAATTGTCGTGATAGATGCAAGCATAGAAGTTGGGCTGGTAACAGTACTTGTTGCAGTTGCCGTACATCCCGCCGCATCAGTTACAGTTACAGTATATGTTCCGGCACATAAACCTGTTGCAGTTTGTGTTGTTTGAGCGTTTATGTCAGTCCATAGATATGTAAATGGTCCTGTACCGGTTAAGGCATTCGCTGTTGCTGTTCCGTTGCATAATCCGCTACAGCTAATGTTAGTATTGGTAGTTGTTACCGTAACTGCAATTGGCTGAGTCATTGTTGCAGGTTTGAAGGCTGTACAACCGTTTACATCAGTTACTTGAAGCGTATAGGTTCCCGCACATAATCCTAAGTTAAATGGTGTCGTAACGCCACCCGGATTCCATAGATAGGTGTATGGGGCAGTGCCTCCGACAGTGTTAGACATCAATGTTCCGTTGCAAGTACCGAAGCAAGTAGGATTTGTCCCGGATATTGAAAGATCTAATAACATAGGTTCCGTAATATTTACAGAAGTAGATGCAATACAACCACTTGCATCCGTTGCAACAAGTGTATAAGTGCCGGCAACTAAATTGGTAGCTGTTGGCAATGTCTGTCCATCATTCCAAACAAATGTAAATGGAATTGTACCTCCACTGACCGTAACCGTTGCACTTCCGTCATTTTGCCCGAAGCAAGAAACGTTATTTGTACTAAATACTGCAGCAACCGGACCGGCTAAATTGTTGATTGTTACCGAAAGAGATTGAGTACAAGAGTTTGCATCTGTAACAGTTACTACATAAGTATTTGAAGGCAATCCCGCTGCTGTTGTTGTAGTTTGTGCAGCAGCATCACTCCATAAATAAGTATACGGTCCGGTTCCTCCACCGGCTGAGATTGTCGCACTTCCGTTAGCCATATTACAAGTAGCATCTACTTGCGTTGATGTAAGCGTCATACCTGCAGGTTGCGTAATTGCTACTGATCCTGTTTTTTGGCAACCATTAGCATCTGTGTAAACGCAGGTATATGTTCCGGCAGGTAAGCCGGTTATGGTTTGAGTAGTATAACTTCCCGGTGTCCATAAGTAGGTGTAACCGGGTGTTCCTCCCGCAGGATTAATTGTGATAACACCATCAGAACCACCGAAACAAGAAATGTTTGTAGTTGTAAATGTTTGTGTCAATAAAGTAGGTTGTGTAATTACAACTGTAGCGGTTGATATACATCCATTACCATCGGTAACTGTAACAGTATAACTGGCAGGGGTTAATCCCGTGGCTGTTACAGTTGTTTGAGAACTTGGCGTCCATGAATATATGAACGGAGGAGTAGCTCCTGCACCCATTGAAACTGTTGCTGTTCCATTTCCTGCTGCAGCACAAGTAACATTTGTGCTTGAAGAAATAACGGCTGTAGCTCCTGGATTTTGTCCAACACTTGTCGTTGCACTTTGAGTACACCCGTTTGCATCAGTTACAGTCACGGTATAATTTCCTGCTGTTATAGCACTATTTGTTGGTGTTGTAGCGCCACCAGGTAACCATGCATATGTGTAAATTGGAGTTGCCCCTGAAGGCGTAACGGTTGCAGAACCATTTGCAGCAATACATGTGGCATTTACACTTGACATCGCCAATGCTAAAACTGTTGGTTGTGTAATTGTGCCAGGCACTACAACCGTACAACCATTCGCATCTTTTATTGTAATTGTATGAGCTCCAAGTGTTAATCCACTAAAGGTTGCACTAGCAACAAATGCTCCGCCATCTAATGAGTAGGTATATGTTGTAGTTCCACCAGCAGCGGATATAGTAACACTTCCGTTACTTCCACCGAAGCAACTAATATCTGTTTGAGCGCTAATATTACCCGTTAATATTGTTGGTTGTGTAATTGTTACAGGAACTGTAATCGTACATCCGTTTCCGTCTTGTGCAACAACAGAATAAGAACCTTGAACTAAACTGCTGAATGTTCCAATTCCACCTAAAGCACCTCCATTAATCGAATATAAGTAAGGTCCTGCTGAACCGGAAGCAGTTACTGTAACACTTCCATTGTTTCCACCGTTACAACTTACGTTTGTTTGAGCTGTGATAGAGGCAAGTAATCCACTTAAGTCAACAATTGTGACAGTTGTTGTGTTGGTACATCCATTCAGATCCTGAACAGTAACGGTATAGGTACCTGCTGCAAGTCCTACAAATGTAGCACTTGCCTGGAATGCTGAACCAATCGAATAAGTATAGCCAGGAGTTCCGCTAGCACCAGTTGCAGTTAAAGATGCATTTGCAGCTCCGCATGTTGCATCAATTTTTACGGCGGTAACAGTAACATGAGTTGGTTGAGTTATTGTTACCGGTTGGTTGATCGTACATCCGTTGCCATCTAATACAATTATAGTATAAGGTCCTGCAGTTAATCCGTTAAATATTCCACTTGATTGGTAAGTTGCCCCAGCATCAATAGAATATGTATAACCAATTGTTCCACCGGCTGCTGCAACTGTTACACTTCCAGTGTTTCCACCAAAGCACATCACATTTGTTTGAGTTGTAATTGATGAAGTGATCGTTGTTGGTTGTGTAATAATCACTGCTTGAGCAACGGTACAGTTATTCCCATCTTTTACAATGATAGAATAGGAACCGGCTGAAAGTCCTGAGAATGTTCCACTTGCCTGGTAGGTTGTTCCACCATTGATTGAGTAAGTATAGGTTGGTGTTCCGCCTGAACCGGCAACTGTGACACTACCTGTACTGCCTCCAAAACAATTCACATTTGTTTGAATGGTTATGGAAGCTGTAAGAACAGAAGGTTGAGATATTATTACGCTTGCTGTGCTTGTACAGTTGTTTGCATCTCTAACAGTTACGGTATATGTACCGGCACACATTGCTGCTGCCGTTGCACTAGTCTGGACTGGCACTGTATTCCAAGAATATGTATAACCTGCTCCAATTGTTCCTCCGGCACCTGCAGCAGTTGCGGTTCCGTTACAAGCACCATTACATGTTACAGGTGTTGATGCAGTTATTGTTGAAGTTAATAATGTAGGTTGAGTGATAGCTGTAGTTCCGGTTGCTGTACAACCCCAACTATCCGTAATTGTTACAGAGTATGTTCCCGGACAAAGTGTAGGATTTGCAAGTGTTGTTAAAGCATTGCTCCATAAATAAGTGTAAATATTTGATCCACCGGTTGTAGCAACAGTCGTTTGTCCGTTACATGCAGAATTACAAGTAACATTTGTTCCACTCACAACAGGATTAATTTGTGGATCAGAATAAATTGTAACGTTATCATTTCCGGTACAACCATTAATATCTGTAACAACTACAACATACGTAGTGGTTGTTGTCGGGTTAGCAGAAGGGTTAAAAATGTTTGTTGAACTTAATCCTAAAGCTGGTGTCCAGCTATAAGTGTAACCTGCACCATTTGGAACAACAGTTAAGGAAGTGTTTCCGCCAAAACAAATAGTGTCATTCGGGCCGGCATCAACAAGTAATGAAGAATTGATTGATACGGTTGAAGTAGCAGTTGAAACACAACCTAATAAAGTTCCTGTTACAGTATAAGTTGTTGTTACTACAGGACTAGCACTTGCAGTATTTGCAAGCACAGGAACTGCACCTGCACTCCATGAATATGTGGTTGCTCCTGTAGCTGTTAAAGCAGCGCTGCTTCCTAAACAAATGCTTGTTGAGTTGACAGTTACAACAGGTAATGGATTTACTGTAACAGTTGAAATGGCCGTATTTGTACATCCGGCAGCTGTTCCCGTAACTGTGTAAGTTGTTGTTGTCAGAGGAGAAGCTGTAGCAGTTGTTGCTCCTGACGATGTAGCTCCTGCACTCCAGGTGTATGTTGTAGCACCTCCGGCTGTAAGCGTTGCAATTGCTCCAATACAAATAGTAGGAGAGGTAACGACAGCAGGTGGTATTGGATTAACAGTTACAGTAGCAACTCCAGTGTTTGTACATGTTCCGGTTGTACCGGTAACGGTGTAAGTTGTTGTAGTTGCTGGTGTTGCATCAGCAGTATTCACTCCTGAGCTTGAAGCCCCTGCACTCCATGTGTATGTAGTTGCACCACTTGCAGTTAATGATGCCAATTGCCCATTACAGATTGTTGGTGAGTTTACCGTAATAACCGGAAGAGGATTTACAGTGACAGTTGATATTGCAGTATTACTACAACCTGTCGCAGTGCCTGTAACTGTATAGGATGTTGTTGTTCCAGGTGTAGCATTTGCTGTATTTACTCCTGAAGAGATAGCTCCAGCACTCCAGCTATATGTTGTAGCTCCGGTTGCTGTTAATGCAGCTGTGGCTCCTGCGCAAATCGTAGGTGAGTTTACTGAAATAATTGGCAGAGGTGTAACAGTTACTGTAGATATTGCAGTATTTGTACAACCTGATGCGGTTCCTGTTACAGTGTATGTTGTTGTTGCCAAAGGCGAAGCAGTAGCAGTAGTAACTCCTGTAGATAGTGCGCCTGCACTCCATGAATATGTTGTTGCGCCTCCGGCAGTTATTGTCGCACTTGTTCCAATACAAATTGTTGGAGAAGAGACGGTCACAATAGGGAGAGGAGTAACAGTAACAGTTGTAATAGCCGTTCCGGTACATCCTGATGTTGTTCCTGTAACAGTATAAGTAGTAGTTGTTGCAGGGCTTGCGTCGGCAGTATTTACTCCAGTACTGGAAGCTCCTGCAGTCCATGTATATGTCGTGGCGCCTGAAGCGGTTAAGTTTGCTGTTTGTCCATTACAGATTGTTGGGGAATTCACTGTTACAACAACAGGGGGAGCGACTGCTACAGTAGCAACTGCAGAACCTGTACATCCACCCATTGTTCCGGTAACGGTATAAGAGGTTGTAGCGCCGGGACTAGCATTTGCAGTACTTACTCCGGAAGGAGTTGCACCTGCAGTCCAAACATAAGTTGCTCCACCAACAGCGGTTAAGGCTGCCGTACCACCGGGACAAATGGTAGGTGAGTTCACGGTTACAGAAATAGATCCACCAATTGTAACAGTAGCAACTGCTGTTCCTGTGCATCCTGCAGTTGTTCCAGTTACTGTATATGAAGTTGTTGCACCTGGTGCTGCAGTTGCAGTGTTTACGCCAGTTGATGTAGCACCTGCACTCCAAGTATAGGTCGTTCCGCCAATCGCGGTCAAAGTAGCAGTTTGTCCAGGACAAACTGTTGTCGAGTTAACAGTAATTATTGGTAAAGCATTTACAGTTACTGTAGTTACTGCAGTTCCGGTACAACCAGCAGTGGTTCCTGTAACGGTGTAGGATGTTGTTGTTGCCGGTGTTGCATTTGCAGTATTTGCACCTGTTGAAGTTGCACCTGCACTCCAAACATAAGTTGATGCACCTGAAGCGGTGAAGTTAGCTGTGGAACCCGCACAAATTGTAGGAGAGTTTACAGTAACAATAGGTAAAGGGTTAACGGTAACAGTTGAAACTGCAGTACTTGTACAACCTGACGATGTTCCGGTTACAGTGTATGATGTGGTGGTTGAAGGGGTTGCATCAGCTGTATTTACGCCAGTAGTAGAAGCTCCCGCACTCCAGGTATAGGTGGTTGCTCCAGATGCAGTTAAGTTTGCTGTTAATCCATTACAAAAAGTAGGAGAGTTAACCGTTACAATTGGTAATGGTGTAACTGTAACAGTTGCGGCAGCAGTGTTACTGCAACCTGTAGCTGTTCCTGTAACAGTATACGTTGTTGTTACTAAAGGTGAAGCATTCGCAGTATTTACACCGGTAGAAACGGCTCCTGCACTCCAAGAGTATGTAGATCCTCCTAGAGCTGTCAATGCGGCTGTTGCACCTGCACAAATAGTTGGTGAATTAACTGTAATGATTGGTAAAGGTGTAACAGTTACTGTAGATATTGCAGTATTTGTACAGCCTGATGCTGTACCTGTTACCGTGTAAGTTGTTGTTGCTAGTGGGGAAGCCGTAGCAGTAGTGACACCTGTCGAAGTTGCTCCCGCACTCCATGAATATGTTGTTGCACCTCCAGCAGTTATTGTTGCACTTGTTCCAATACAAATTGTAGGAGATGTTACTGTAACGGTAGGCAATGGTGTAACAGTAACTATAGTAACGGCTGTTCCTGTACAACCTGCTAAGGTCCCGGTAACAGTATAAGAAGTGGTTGTAGCCGGACTTGCATCAGCTGTGTTTACTCCGGTACTTGATGCTCCTGCGGTCCATGCGTATGTTGTAGCACCTGAAGCGATTAAGTTCGCTGTTTGACCGTTACATATTGTTGGTGAATTGACCGTTATTGCAATAGAAGCGGCGACAGTAACCGTTGCAACAGCAGAACCTGTGCATCCGCCCATTGTTCCGGTAACAGTATAGGTCGTAGTAGCACCCGGACTAGCAGTCGCTGTGCTTACACTGGAAGGTGTCGCACCTGCTGTCCAAACATATGTAGCACCACCAGCAGCTGTCAAGGTTGCTGTTCCTCCAGGACAAATAGTTGGTGAATTAACTGTGACTGAAATTGATCCTCCAATTGTAACTGTTGCAATAGCAGTTCCTGTACAACCTGCCGAGGTTCCTGTAACAGTATATGAGGTAGTAGCACCTGGACTAGCAGTCGCAGTGTTAACACCGGTCGAAGTGGCACCGGCACTCCAAGTATATGTAGCCGCGCCACTTGCAGTCAATGTTGCGGTTTGTCCCGGACAAACTGTAGGTGAGTTGACTGAAATAACTGGTAAAGGATTAACGGTCACTGTTGAAACAGCTGTACCTGTACATCCGGAAGTTGTACCTGTAACAGTATAGGATGTTGTTGTTGCGGGCGAAGCTGTTGCAGTATTAACGCCACTGGTAGTTGCTCCTGCACTCCAAGTATATGACACTGCCCCACCAGCAGTTAATGTCGCGACTGATCCTGCACAAATAGTTGGTGAACTTACTGTAACAACAGGTAAAGGGTTAACAGTAACAGTAGAAACTGCTGTATTGGTGCAGCCTGAGTTCGTACCTGTAACTGTATATGTAGTGGTAGTGGAAGGTACGGCATCTGCAGTATTTACTCCTGTTGTTGATGCTCCACCACTCCATGTATAAGTTGTAGCCCCTGCCGCAGTTAATGAAGCAATTTGACCATTACAAATAGTAGGTGAATTAACAGATACAACAGGTAAAGGAGTCACGGTTACAGTAGATACAGCAGTTGCTGTACAACCAGAAAGTGTTCCCGTAACGGTATAGGAAGTCGTTGTAGCAGGAGTAGCGTTTGCAGTACTAACTCCTGAAGAAACAGCACCAGCACTCCATGTATAAGTAGTAGCTCCTATAGCAGTTAATGCAGCAGTTGCTCCCGCACAGATAGTAGGCGAGTTAACCGCAACTACAGGAATTGGATTTACAGTAACTAAACTAACAGCACTATTGGTACAGCCTACCGTTGTTCCTGTAACGGTATATGATGTTGTTGTTGCAGGAGAAGCTGTTGCTGTATTTACTCCGGAGGAGGTAGCACCTGCGCTCCAAGAATAAGTTGTAGCACCTCCACCTGTTAATGTTGCTGTTGATCCAGCACAAATAGTAGGTGAAGTGACAGTAACAGTTGGAATAGCATTTACTGTGACTGAGGCGACTGCAGTTCCTGTACAACCTGCTGTAGTACCTGTAACAGTATAAGATGTGGTTGCTGAAGGCGATGCCGAAGCAGTATTTATACCGGTAGAAGAAGCCCCGGCTGTCCATGAATAAGTAGTTGCTCCAGAAGCAGTTAATGTCGCGACTTGACCGTTACAAATGGTAGGTGAATTTACTGTAACAGCAACAGGAACTTCAACAATAACTGTAGCTACTGCTGATCCTGTACATCCACCGGATGTCCCCGTGACAGTATAGGATGTTGTTACACCAGGACTAGCATTAGCTGTGCTAACACCTGATGGCACGGCACCAGCACTCCACACATATGTTGCACCACCGGTAGCAATTAAGGCAGCAGTCCCACCCGGACAAATTGTAGGAGAGTTCACGGTTACAGTGATTGATCCTCCAATAGTAACTGTTGCAACAGCTGTTCCGGTACAACCCAAAGAAGTACCTGTAACAGTATAGGTAGTTGTTCCTGCCGGTGTAGCACTTGCTGTATTTACTCCAGTTGATGTTGCACCAGCACTCCATGTGTAAGTAGCAGCACCACTTGCAGTTAAAGTTGCGGTTTGTCCAGGACAGACCGTTGGAGAGTTAACAGTTAAAACAGGTAAAGGATTTACAGTAACTGTTGAAACGGCAGAACCTGTGCAGCCTGCAGTTGTTCCTGTAACTGTGTATGAAGTAGTTCCTGCCGGTGTTGCTGTTGCAGTATTTACTCCTGTTGCTGTTGCGCCTGCACTCCAAACATAAGTTGCTGCTCCTCCAGCAGTCAATGAGGCAGTAGCTCCTGCACAAATAGTCGGAGAGTTAACAGTAACAATCGGTAAAGGATTAACGGTAACCGTAGATATTGCTGTTCCGGTACAACCGGAAGTGGTCCCTGTAACAGTATAAGTCGTGGTAACCGCAGGAGTCGCAGTAGCTGTGTTTACTCCGGTTGAGGAAGCTCCACCGCTCCACGTATAGGTGGCAGCTCCGGCAGCAGTTAAGGCAGCTGTTTGTCCATTACAAATAGTAGGTGAATTAACTGAAACGACAGGTAAAGGAGTTACGGTTACAGTAGATATAGCAGTTGCTGTACAACCAGCAAGTGTTCCCGTGACTGTGTAGGAAGTCGTTGAAGCAGGAGTAGCGTTTGCCGTATTAACTCCGGAAGAAACGGCACCGGCACTCCAAGTATAGGTTGTAGCTCCGGTAGCAGTTAGTGCAGCAGTTGCTCCCGAACAAATAGTGGGCGAGTTAACAGCAACTACAGGTATCGGATTAACGGTAACTAAACTAACAGCCGTATTGGTACAACCTGCAGTTGTTCCTGTAACGGTATAAGATGTAGTGGTAATAGGAGAGGCTGTAGCTGTATTAACACCTGAAGATGTTGCTCCTGCACTCCATGAATAGGAAGTAGCTCCACCACCGGTTAATGTAGCAGTCGATCCTGCACAGATAGTAGGTGATGTAACAGTAACTGTTGGTAATGGGTTGACAGTAACAGTTGCAACAGCAGTATTACTGCAACCTGCAGATGTTCCCGTCACAGTATAAGATGTAGTTGTTGAAGGTGAAGCAGATGCCGTATTAACTCCGGTTGTTGAAGCTCCGGCACTCCAGGTATAGGTTGCAGCACCCGCTCCGGTCAATGTTGCAACTTGTCCGTTACAAATTGTTGGAGAATTTACTGTTACCGTTAATGTTGAAGCAACAGTAACTGTCGCAACTGCAGTGCTTGTACAGCCTGCAGCTGATGTTCCTGTAACTGTATAAGAGGCTGTTGTTGCTGGTGTTGATGTTGCAGTATTTACACCTGTAACAATTACCCCAGCAGTCCAAGTGTAGGATGTGGCTCCACTAGCTGAAAGTGATGCCGTTCCTCCAGGACAAATAGTTGGAGAGTTTACTGTAACAATAGGTAATGGATTAACAGTAATCGTATATGTTATTGGCGTACCAATACATCCAGCTAAAGTAGGAGTGATCGTAACAGTTGAAACAATAGGACTAGCAGTAGCATTTACCGCTATGAAAACAGGAGTGCTAACTGTACCATTAGCAGCTAATCCAATTGAGGGATCAGAATTTGTCCAGGCAAATGTTGCCCCGGCAGGTGTGCTGGCGAATGTGTTTGCAGGCAAGGAAGCCCCGGCACAAACTACCTCGTTCGCTTCAGCGGTAACTGTTGGTAAAGGATTTACTGTAATTATCGAAACAGCAGTATTTGTACAGCCTGCTGTTGTTCCTGTTACGGTATAGGATGTTGTGGTCACAGGTGAAGCGGTTGCTGTATTTGCTCCGGTAGATGTAGCGCCTGCACTCCAAGTATAGGTTGTTCCGCCACCGGCAGTTAATGTTGTCGCTACTCCCGCACAAATTGTCGGAGAGTTAACCGTTATAACTAATACCGGAGAAACAGTAACTGTTGCCACAGCTGTGCTCGTACAACCTGCAGCCGAAGTTCCTGTTACTGTGTATGAAGTTGTTGAAGCAGGTGTTGCTGTTGCAGTAGTTATTCCTGTTACTGTTACACCGGCACTCCAAGAATAAGTGGAGGCCCCTCCGGCAGTTAATGTTGCGGTTCCACCCGGACAAATAGTTGCAGATGTGACTGTTGTTATTGGTGAAGGATTAACGGTAATTGAATAAGTACTTGGAGTTCCTACACAACCTAATAATGTTGGTGTAATGGTAATTGTGCCGGTAATTGCGGCAGCAGTAGCATTGGTTGCTGTAAATGCAGGAACACTTGTAGCTCCACTTGCAACCAATCCTATATTAATATTAGAGTTCGTCCATGTAAATGTTGCTCCGGCAGGCGCACTGGTAAATGTGTTTAGAGGTACAGCTGCACCAGGACAAAATGTGAGGTTAGCCACTGCCGTAACTGTCGTTAATGGCGTAACGGTTACAGTTGAAACTGCCGAGTTCGTGCAAGCTGCTGTTGTTCCTGTTACAGTATAAGTTGTTGTTCCTGCAGGGGTAACAGTGATTGGGTTTATTATTGCACCAGTTGACCAAAGGTAAGTAGTCCCGCCGGCAGCATTAAGTGTAGCTGTAGCTCCAAAACAAATGGTAGGAGAATTGACAGTTACTATTGGAAGAGGAGTAACTGTAACTGTTGCTATTGCTGTTGCTGTACACCCGTCAGTGCTTGTTCCAGTTACGGTATAAGTCGTCGTTGTTAATGGAGAGGCTGTTGCAGTTGCTCCGCCTCCTGATGTTGCTCCAGCGCTCCAGGTATATGTTGATGCACCGCCCGCCGTTAACACAGTAGTTTGTCCTGCACAAATAGTAACTGAATTGACCGTTACTATTGGCATTGGATAAATGGTAACCGTTGATGTTGTGGTTGATGTACAAGCACCCGGTCCTGTTACAATATGTGTAATTGTATATGTGCCTGGAGTGGTATAAGTAACAGTAACAGGACTAGTTATTGAAGTTGCCGGACTGGCACCACCACCACCAAAAGTCCATGATTGTGTATAACCTAAAGGTATAACTGGGGCACTTGTAAAAGTAAACGAATTTCCAGTCAAACAAGTATTCGCTGTTTGAGTGAAGGCTGATGTAGGTTGTGGATTTATGGTGATTGTATAGATAATTGGTAAACCAACACAACCTGACAAAGTAGGTGTTACCGTAATTGTACCTGTAATTGCGGCCGTAGTAGCATTTGTTCCCGTGAATCCCGGGACATTTCCTATACCTGAAGCTGTTAAGCCAATTGCCACATTTGAATTAGACCAGGTATATGTTGCCCCGGCTGGTATACTTACAAAATTTGTTGCGGCAATCGCTGTGCCAGCACAAACAGCTATATTGGCCGGTGCTGTAATTACTGGTATAGGGTTTACTGTAACAGCAGTTATTGCTGTACAAGTGGAAGCTCCATTTGTAACAGTAACTGTATAGGTGCCACTCATGGCTACTGTAGAAGCTGGCCGGGTAGGGTTTTGTAAGGTTGAAGTAAAAGCTCCAGGGCCGCTCCAACTGTATGTTCCGCCACCTGTGGCATTCAGTTGAATAGTTGCTCCGGCGCAATAGGGCCCAGTATTAGTGGCCGTTGCAACACATGAGGTACAGGGGGCAGGTGCAGTGTATGTTTGATTCAGTGCGCACGTTGCATCAGCAGTAAAGGCTGCAGTAATTGTGCAGGGGCCACCGGTAGGTGTAATACCAGAAATTGTATAGTTATAAGGACTTGCCAGACCAGCACTTGGCACAGTAACACTTCCTCCACAACTGCTAGAGATCACTAGATTTCCGGTGGCAGGAGGGTAAACGAATGTTACAGATCCTGTAACGGAATATGTGTTAGTAGCAGGGACACATGCTCCGGGAACTGCTGTTAAAGCTGACATCCCGCAAAGTACTGCACAGTTTGTACTTCCCGGCCCTAGTGTCTGACTGAATTGAATAACCCCGGCAGAGTTAGAGAAATTTGTTAGTAATAAAAGATAAAATTGACCTACTATTGCGTTTGGAATATTTGCTGTTTCTGTTGCAGCAATAGAATAACTACAACTTAAAATATTTGCTGCTGAAATTCCTGCACAACCCGCTGCCTGACTTGAAAATGGACCCCATAAGCAATAGTCAAGATCTAAATTTCCAGCACCAGCAGTTGTACCTTGGTTGATCCCTATACTAAGATTTCCAGCAGTAGCTGCTTGCATAAAATACCAAACGGGATTAGGAGTGGATAATAAACAACCATAAGTTCCACCGCTTCCTAAAGATGCAATCCCTGTATTATTTGGGAAGGTATAAGTTGTTCCTGTACAAAATGGTATAGCCTGAGAACAATCATCTCCCGGTCCTGGAGGAGGAGGAGGAGGAGGAGTTGTAATACAAATATTAAAAGTACTAGTTGCAGGAACACCTGAAAAGTAATCATAAATTCTTACCCAATAGGTTTGTCCTATTGTTAGACCCGCTATTGTGCTGCCACCAGTAGATCCACTCAAATATGCAAAGTCATTACAACTCATAGCTGTTAGTCCGCCACACGTTCCAGAGAATACCTCAACAACAGGATCAAAACCTGCCGATGCTGCTACCGTTATTACTTGAGAAGTTCCTGCCGCTACGAAGGAATACCAAACATCATCATTGGCAGTACCAACACAACCAGCTAAGGTTTGTGTTGCACCTGAAGTAGTTCCTGCAGTATATGTACAAGCCACCCCTGGAGTTAAAACTGTTGCTGCACATGGATTGTCATTTGCGGGAGGAGGAGGCGGGGCCGGATTTGCAACATCACAAATACCAAAAGTTCCTGTGCCGCTAAAATAAGACCACACCCTTACATAGTATGTTGCACCTGGTGTTAAACCTGATTGAACGATTTGAGGCATTAAACCAATTGCGTCATCACTGCAGGCAATTTGTGTTGGGCCGCCACAAGGGCCGTTATATAATGCCATTCCTCCATCTGTAATACCTCCACCTGACATAGTAAGTGTTATACTTCCACTAGCTGGAGCGACAATACTATACCATACATCTGGCGCTCCCGGTGAGGCACATGTTGGGCTTCCTCCATTTGCAGCATTGCTAGCATAAGTTGCACCCACGGTAGTGCCATTTGTAACAATACAAGTTGCATTTGTTGCCAAAGGGGTTGCAGCACATGGGTTATTTCCTTGCCCGAATATTTGACCTGATACAAGCAGAAATAATCCTAAAAAAATTTCAATTAGTTTTTTTGAAATTGAAATTTGTAGAATTTTTCGAAAACTTGTTTTATGTAATTTTTTTTTCATGCAAGGGAGCGTTTTTATTCGTTTCAGTTTGAGTATCATTAAATATTATTTTTTATAAATAAACTCTTTATAAGAGATCATTTTTACATTGTGTTCAGCTAATTTTGATTTTATTGCTGCTAGATAATCCGAGCCATCATCTTTTGGACAATTCACATAGACTAATAAATTTTTTGCATCAATAGTACAATCAAAGACTCCCGGAATATTTTTGATTACCGTAATAAATTTTGAAGGGTTTTGTTTGGCTCCTTCTAATTGATCTGCTGAAATAACATATTGAACATTTAACCCTTGAAATCTTGGCAACCCATGATTCAGATTTGTTGTTATTGCCATTTTTACAGCATCTGCACTCATTACTTGAATGCTGCTTTGTGCAGATATTTTATTCGAAAATAAAAATAAAATAAAAATAGAAATCCCTATTTTTATTGATCTTTCAAATTTAGAAGTAGAATTCATAGGATTTTTTTATAAAAAATGTTTCTTATTTTATAATTGTTACATGTCCAATGGCTTTGTGTTTTCCGCCTTTGAAATCTCTGTAATTAAAATGGTATACATAAACATCAATTTCAACAACTTCTCCACGATTATTTACCGCGCCATTCCATCCTTCATTAATATTTCGTGAAGTATATATTTTATTTCCCCATCTGTCGAAGATCAACATTTCAAAATTGTCTGGAGAAATACCGTGGGAATAAATATTAAAAATATCATTCACTCCATCAGCATTCGGAGAAAATGTATTTGGAATATAAGCGGTAACAATATCTTCAATGTAGATAATATAGGTAATTGAGTCGATACAGCCATTTGCTGTTGAAGCGTATAAGGTTACAGGATAGGCCCCCATTTCTCCCCAGGTATGAATAGGGTTTTCTGTTGTCGAGGAAGTGTTGTCTCCAAAATCCCAGGCCCAAATAGTAGAATTAGCAGAAGCGTTTGTAAAGAATGCTGTTGGATTTAAGATATCAATAGTAGTAGGAGCAAATGTGAAATTTGCAGTCGGTTGAGCAAAAACATTTACCATACAAGGTATGGAATCTGTGGTTGAACATCCCGCTCCGAAACTTACTGTTAATGTTACAGTGTGGCATCCATTGGTCAAATAGACATGTGAAGTAGTAGGACCTGTTCCTGTTGTCCCATCACCAAAATTCCAAGTATATGTTGCTCCCGGATTCCCTGTTTGGTCAGCAGTGAAACTTGCCGAAACAGGATTGCAACCGCTTAAATTTACTCCAGCAAAACTAACGATAGGTGGAGGGGAGCTTGTTACAACTGCTACCGCAGTTCCTGTGCAACCTGCTGTCGTTCCTGTTACGGTATAGCTTGTGGATGTTCCTGGAACTGTTATTGGATTGGTTATTTCACCGGAAGACCAGGAATAAGTTGTAGCTCCGCTTGCTGTAAGTGTTGTCGAAATGCCTGTACATGTTGTCGGAGAATTCACTATAACAACAGGAAGGGCATTTATTGTAACTGTGGTGCTGGAAGCTCCGCTGCAGGCTGGTGTTACTATATTAATTGTAACAGTGTAAACTCCTGACATTGCCGCGGTAGTTGCAGGAATTGTAGGGTTTTGCAGTGTTGAAACAAATCCACCGGGACCTGTCCAGCTATAGGTTGCGCCTGCAACAGTTGTTGCTGTGAGGTTTAATGTTTGTCCGGCACATAATGGACCATTGTTAGCTGCAGTTACAGGGCATAACGTACAAGAGGCTGGGGCTGTATAGTTTTGAGTTAAGATACACAAAGGATCTGCAGAAAATACGGCTGTAACAACACAGGCAGAACCGTTAGACGTTAGTCCGTTTAAGGCGTATGCGAGCGGACTCACAAATGGTGGACTCAAAATTTGCACCGTACCTCCGCAAGAACTTGAAACCGTTAAGGTTCCTGTTGCTGGCGGATTTACAAAGGAGATACTTCCTGTAACTGAATAATTGTTTGTTACAGGATCACATGCCGATGGTGTTGCAGTTAATGCCGTTATCGAACATGAAACCGGACAAGGTGCTGGAGCAATATACGCTTGCGTGAAAGTACAAGCAGGATCTGCAGAAAAAACAGCAGTTACATTACAGGATGCGCCGTTTGAAATTAATCCCGGGAAGCTATAGGCAGCAGGACTTGTAAATGGTGCGTTGAAAACTACCGGTGTTCCTCCGCAAGAATTCGTAATTGTTAATGTCCCTGAAGCAGGAGCATTCACAAAAGTAACGTTCCCGCTCACATCATATTGTTGAGTTACAGCATTACAAGCTGTCGGCGTTGCTGTAACTGCAGAAATCAAACAGGAAACTGTACAAGGGGCCGTAGCTGTGAAAGGAGTTGTTAATGTACACAATGGGTCGCCAGAAAACACGGCCGTTACTGTACAGCCCGCTCCTGTGGCAGGCATTCCGGCCAGTGAGTAACTGACCGATGTAGCTGGAAATGGTGGATTAAAGACTTGCGTGACCCCACTACAACTGTTCGTGACGGTTAACGTGCCGGTGGTAGGCGGGTCGGCATAGGTTATGACGCCACTCAATGTATACGTATTTGTGGCAGGATTACAAGGTCCGGGAACTGCTGTTAATCCTGTCATGTTACATAGGATAGCACAATTGGTCGTTGCAGTACTGGAACCGTTGGAGGCAAAAGTTATGTCTGCAGCAACGCCTTCAAAATTTGTTAAAAGCAAAATATAGAATTGCCCTGTTAAGGCAGATGGGATAGTACATGTTTCATTTGCTGCAGTTGAAAAACTGCAATCAACTGCTGAGCCTATTAATCCGGAAGCACATCCGGCTGAAGGAGAAGTAAAAGGTCCCCAACAAATAAAGTCTACATCGGTACCTAAGCCGGCAGCAGTTTGTTGAGAAATATCGATGATCAGCGTTCCCGGAGTAGCAATCTGCACATAATAAAATGCCGGATTTGGTTGCGAAAGCAAGCAACCATAATCCGGGCCTGTCGCCGCAGCAGTTGTTGTAGAAGCAGGGAAAGTATAGCTTACACCTGTACAAAATGGATCGGCTGTTGTGCAATCACCACCTTGTGCTATTACCAAATTTGGTATAAAAAATACAATTGCAAAAACGAGAAGAAGAAGTGTCGTCTTTTTCATAAAGAAAGTTTTATCGCTACTAATATAATGCAAATATTATAATCTGCCTTTCAGGCAGATGCAAAAAGTTAAATTTAAGTTGCATCAAAAAAGTGATTTTTTTAAAAATGCTATTAAATTGCTAAAACTGTTCAAAAAAACATAGTTGAATATGTTTTTCTTTTCTAAATTAGCCCTCGAAAATTTCGATAACCTAAAAATCAAAAAAAATATGAAAGTAACAGTAGTAGGAGCTGGAAATGTTGGCGCTACATCAGCAGATGTATTAGCATTTCGTAAAATCGCTTCAGAGGTAGTATTGCTAGATATCAGAGAAAATTTTGCTGAAGGAAAGGCATTGGACATGATGCAAACTGCAACATTAAATGGGTTTGATACCCGTGTTAGCGGTAGCACAAATGATTATTCAAAAACGGCTAACAGTGATGTTGTTGTTATTACAAGTGGAGTTCCTCGTAAGCCTGGAATGACAAGAGAAGAATTGATCGGAATAAATGCGGGCATCGTAAAAGGTGTTACAGAAAATTTATTAAAACATTCTCCAAATGCAATTGTTGTGGTTGTGAGTAATCCAATGGATACAATGACTTACCTTGCATTGAAAGATAGCAAATTACCGAAAAATAGAATTATCGGAATGGGCGGAATCTTGGATAGCGCTCGTTTTAAATGTTATTTATCTTTAGCCTTGAACGCTTCTCCGAATGATATTGAAGGAATGGTTATTGGTGGTCACGGTGATACTACAATGATTCCGTTAACAAGAATGGCTTCCTACAAAGGAGTTCCAGTTTCACAATTACTTGATGCTGAAAAATTGAAAAAAGTTGCTGCAGATACAATGGTTGGTGGTGCTACATTAACAGGTATGCTAGGTACTTCTGCTTGGTATGCTCCTGGAGCAGCTGTTGCCGCTTTAGTTGATAGTATTTTGAACGATCAGAAAAAATTATTTTCTTGCTGCGTTTATTTAGATGGTGAATATGGACAAAAAGATATTTGTATTGGAGTTCCTGTTATCATTGGAAAAAATGGTTGGGAGAAAATTGTAGATGTAAAATTGAATGACGAAGAAAAAGCTGCTTTTGCTAAAAGTGCAGATGCAGTAAGAAACATGAATAGCATTTTAAGTACTCTTGCTGTTTAATATTAATTAATTTTATTTTAAAGGCGATCTGATTATTCGATCGCCTTTTTTTTACTCCCATGATTACAACAATTCCATTAAAAATTTTAGATATCGCAGGTGATGGTTTTCATCTGATGATAAAATTGTATATCAATAAAAAAGTAGCCCATTTGATCGTTGATACTGGTGCTTCAAAGACGGTATTCGATAAAACAAGAATTGAGAAATACGTTGCAAAAAAAACATTTGAAAAGCATAGTAGTTTATCAAGTGGTTTGGGTACGAATACAATGAAGAGCGAACTTGTTGTCATAAAAAAAATGAAGATCGGAGAACTCCAGATCGAAGATTATAAAACTATTTTACTCGACCTTTCTCATGTGAACCAATCGTATAAACAAATTGGATTGAAGCCTGTTGATGGTGTTTTGGGAAGCGATCTGCTTTTGAAATATAATGGAGTAATAGATTATGAGAAAAAGATTTTGAAATTAAAACTTCCAAAAATTAAGAAATAAATTTTGACTTTATTTCTTCTGTAGGAACCATACATGTTTCCTTTTTTCCAAACCATTTATACCTGTTTTTTGCAATGAAATCGTAAACAGCATTTCGAATGAATGGTGGGATAATAATAAAAGCGAAGGCTAATGAATAAAGTCCGCCAATGAGTTTTGCAATCTTAAGTACGGCCGTTGATTTTGAATAGGCAGTTTTGTTTTCAAATAAAATAATGCTGTCAGTTACTGAAGGGTCAATCAAGCATTCACGTAATATTTTTTTTCCAACTTCTGATTGAAGTGTAGCAAATTTAAATTTATTTTTTTTGTCGAGCTTGATAGTTTTATTGACATATGAATTGCAGAGATTACAGATGCCATCAAAAAGTATAATGTTGCTATTTTCGGGTAATGGAGACATCAGTGACGGACAGCTACTTCATATGGATCCACGGAAACCTCGGTTTTTTTTGCGCCGGCACCCGCTTGAATCAATTCTAAACTATTCATATCAATAAAAGTAACATACCCATTCCTGCCGCCGCAAACGCTTGTGTGATGAGGTGCCGGGCCATCATTCGTTTTATTTCTGTTGGCGATATAAACCAGATTTTTTTCATCGTCAACATCAATTCCATGCGGTTGATGGCCCGAATAAATTGTTTTTATTAATGAATTACTTGCAATGTCGATTACAGCGATGCTTCCTCTTTTGCCTGGAAAGGAAAGTGTATCCTCTTCACAGGTAACAAATAAATAATTGTGAAGATCTGAAATTGCCATTTCAGAAGGAAGTCCTCCAACCGGTATTGTCGCTAATAATTGATCTGTTCCTTGTTGAAAAACTCTGACTTCTGATGTTCCTTGACAAGTCACAAAATATTCTGTTCCATCAGGGGAAAAGTCTACAAGATGTGAATTCAGAAAAGAGGGAGGCGGTGTTGTAAATAAATTTATTTCTGAGAATGCAGAAAAATCATTTACGGGAACTTTATACATTTTGCTGCTATTGTTTTGTTCCGTTACATATAAAGTATCTTCTGTTGGATTAAGACAAGAACCATGTGGATAATTAAAACCAATATTATGTGTTACAGCAAATGTGTTAAGGTCTACCACTGCAACATCGCCACTGCTGCTCCAGTCAACCACATAGGCCTTAGAACCATCACTTGTCATCGTAAAAGAATTCCAACTCTTTACACCTAAAAAAGCTTCACCCACAAAAGTGTCATCACTCGTTTTATATTTTTGGATTGAATTTCCTTGTAAAAATACAACATACCAATATTGTCCATCAGGTGAAACTTTTATGTCATGCGGAGATTCCGTAGCTGCGGAGTTTCCTACATTGATGTAACGCATTGGTAATTGTGTTTTTTGATCAAACACAGTTACAACATCACAACCTTGGTTTGTGACATAAAACTTTTTACGATTAGGATCGTCTGCAAATTTTATAGTGCCATCTCTGCTGGGCGCCCCTGCATTGATCCAGTTTCCTAATAGTATAACTTCCTCACGCGTTAAAGGATTTTTATTGTATGGCATAACCGGTAAAAGTGTTACACCTAGATCTGAATATGTATTTATATAGGAAAAAAATGTGCTGTAGTCATTTCTGTAGGGGATAACACAGGCACTGGTTTTCCCTCCATCAAACATTTTATCCCAACTTTCCAGTGAAAGACCTCCTGTTGCACCTTTGCTTATATCTGTGTGACAGCCGGGCGTAGCACATTTAGTGAAAATTATTTTTCCGACATCATCAGGAAATTGATTGTAATCAGGTATTCCTTTATCGTTGGTGCATGTCGTTAAGAAGCAAACAATAAAAATTGTTAATGGAATAAAAAATAGTATTTTTTGTTTACGCTTCATTTTAATAAATAATAAAAATCGGAATGGTTAAGTTTTTCGTTAATCGTAGTTCTTTAAAAAATAAAACGTGATGTCAAATCGATTTGAGCTTCAAATTTTTTTACTCCGTTACCGGAACATCTATGGTAATTGACTTGTTGTATTTTAATTTTATACCAACGCCTCCGGTAACATTAAAAAGGCCATACGTGTCGTATCCAGCTCCATACAAATAATAATCACCTTTGCGCAGGTCTTTGAATTCATAATGTGCATCCGCATCCGAAGTTACGTGGTCATCATACTTACTAATATCTGTTCCCGGAAATTCTGTTGCACCATATTTTATGTAAACAATAGCGTTGGGAATAAGTCTGGAATGGTGCTTTACACTTCCACTTACACTAGATTTTCCACCGGTTCCTTCTTTTTTACATGACGTGATAGTCATTGCAATTAAAGTAACGAAATAAAGAATTGCTAAATACCTAAATGAATGTTTCATTTTTTTTAATTTAAGTTAAAGTTAAGGTTCTTTTCTTGATATAAAATGATATTTCTTTTGTTAGTTTTTTTCTTATAAAAATATTTTTTATGCCTATAAATTATTAGTCAGATTATCAAATTGCAATTGACTCCTTTTAGAAATTATAAAAGTATCATATAGCCGTAATAGAAAGATCCACGAAGCGACTATATGATACTATATTTATTAATTGTGTATGTGTTCAACGCTTATCATGTCTGCATAGTTGTCAGCGAAATTTAGACTTGTTGAGTTAACAGACATTACCATACTCACAGCGGAAATGCTAATGTTGTTAGGCGTTGTGAACCATTCTAATAAATTCGTTTTGAAGTGAATTTCTGGAATAACACTTGATGTGACAGTGGCGATACCACCTGAAAAAGTTGGAGAAATAGTTTTAAGAGGGTTGTATATTCCTTGGAATCCAGCAACTTGGTACATGAACATGTGCCCTCCAGATGTTGACTGTGGAGATAATCCTTCCAAGGTTGCTTGGATATAACCTGCACCCATTCCCATGTACATTCCATTTACAGGATCTAATGCTCCGGTTTGTGCACCTGAAACATTCCGTGTACTGTCAACACCGATCATAAATGTAATTCCTGTGTAATCCCCGAAAGGAACATTTGGAAGAGTAAATTCACCGGTTAATAAGTCAGAAGCATCAATTAAATGGTAACTCTCATTTTCAACATATGTTCCTCCACCGCTTTTAGTTAATACAATGTTGCTGATATAATATTTAAATGCAGAAACAGTAATTGTATCATTGTTTGCAGTTACATATGATTCGGTATTCATTACCAAGGCACTATCTCCCACCATATTTTCAAAATGAAGTGCCAGGCTTCCAGATGTGGCAGCGGGAACTGAAGGTGTTGGCGTTTCTTCATCTTTGTCTTTTTTACAAGATGAAGCAAGAAGTGTAACTGATAAAAAAAATGCGAAAAATATTTTATGTGGTTTCATAATATTTATAA
Organism: Bacteroidota bacterium; assembly: GCA_947476185.1. Lineage (GTDB taxonomy): Bacteria > Bacteroidota > Bacteroidia > 2-12-FULL-35-15 > 2-12-FULL-35-15 > 2-12-FULL-35-15. The sequence goes on along the minus strand of CANJPX010000010.1, from coordinate 48,727 downwards.
TTATTAGATAAATAAAAATATAACAAATCGATAATTGATTTGTTTTTCTAAAAAGTAGTTCTAAAAATGTGAACTTTTTCCCGTAACCAAATAATTGCATGTAAAAAAACATCCATCAACAGAAATGTTAATAGTTTATGCCATCTGCAAAAAGGCAACACGGAAAATTAAATTTTATCGTTAATTATGATTGTGGTGGGTGAAATATGGCGCTCAGGTCCTCAGATGAGAATGGAAACAAATAAGTTGTTGTAGCTTTTTCTCTTTCGCTGAAAGGCAGGATATTTATTATTTTTTTAAATTTTTCGAAAAATTGTACTTCATACTTTTCTTTTAAATTATTTGATGGAGAATTATCTTTCTTGTCTTCTTTTTGTAATTCCTTTTTTAAATGACATTTACCGTTGCAATGCATTTTTGGCTTTGCTCTGTTTTCACATAAGTTTTTTGAAATGTATTCTTTGTTTAAGGAGTAATGCACAATAATAATTAGCTTTCCGGCTGATTGGAAAATAATGGCAAAAGCAATTAATAGTGCAATAAATGATTTCAATAGTATTTCGTTATGAAACAAATGTACAACATAATCAGAAGAAATCTGATAAGGGACTTAATTTACAACTATCTTTTTGTTAATTGAGTATTTTGAATTGGAAATGTTAATGTAATATAAGCCTTTAGGATAGGATCGGATATCAATTATTTTTTTGAAATCTCCAACTGATACTTTCTCATTAAAGAGTCCTTTAATCAATTGACCATTTAAATTAAAAAGTGAAATATTAATGTTTTCTGTTTCTGTATTTGTAAAATTAATTATTACATCTCCAGTGGAGGGATTTGGAGAAAGTGTTATTGTATTTTCGAAAAGGTTTTCTTTAATGTTTGCTGTTGCGAAAAATGCAGTGATTGCTTGTTCAATTAATGTAGTATCAGCATCAACAAAACTATTTACCTGATAAATTATCTGATGTGAACTTCCCGCAGCAATTGCAATACCGGGCATTGGAGAGGAGCTAGCAAAATAATTATCTTTTTCTGCAAGTGAATGATCAAATACAGCATCAAAGGCATAAGGCGTAGTTGTAGGTAAAACAACAGTTGCACAGGTATTTCCAGGCCAGTAATCCATATAGAATACGTTTACTTTCCCAGGATTAGAAATTGCATATTTGTCTTTTATACTAAGTAGTCGTGCTCCGGCATTGGTACAACTGCTACAACCCATAGCAAATTCCATAATTACAACATCCTCATTATTTAAATACGTATAAAGATTATGGCTGATTCCTGAACAATCTAGTTTGGTCCAGTCAATTGCTGTTTGCCCGTATAAAGACACTGAAACAAATAAGAATACAGAAATAAGTGTCAATAATTTTTTCATTCGATTATTTTTTATTTTCTTTTTATTAATTCCATTCCGCATTCTTTGCATTTTCCAGGTTCATTGCTTTCGCTTCCAACACAGCCCATCGGACAAACATAAAGACTTTGCGAATCACTTTTAACGGCTATTTTTTTATACGCATTAAATCGATATGAAATCCCCACAGTTGCCTGAACTTGCGATGCTACTTGTACTTTGTTGACATATTGGTAAAGCGGAATTTCTGTCAAGGCATAAATAGAGAAGCTGTTATAGCTATAACTAAGCTGAGGCACAAATAATATTTTTCGGCTGCCTGTTGAAACGATATCCACATTATACATATTCATCATATCATCTGCATTTTGGCTGGCTTTCATTTTTCCGATCCATTCTCCTTTTACCTGTATGGTAACTCCTAATTTTTTAAAGAAGGTTTGACCGGCAAATAAACCGACACTTGCGTAATCCCCGAATTTCGCTCCAATTGGACTCCAGCCTTTGCGAACGTATAATGTATTCATGAATACTCTGAATTTTTTTTCAGGATAACCTCTGTAAAAGAAGCCGTAAAAAATAAAATCATTCGCTCCTGTAGAGGGTTGTACTGAAGGAGGTGACGGTCTGAAAAGCTGTTTTCTTGTATATGGGTTTGTGTAAAAAAGAGTTGAGTCGTCATACATGCCTAATGGAATTTTTAGTCCGATACCCAAGGTGATTTCTGTGCGTTTTTTTTCTGATGTTCTGTTTAATACATCATATCTTGGAAATAAAATCAGGTCGCCAATTCCGGCTGAACTAAATGTATCGACTCTGTTTAATCCGATTTGTGTTTTATTTAAATAATATCCTGATTCAACAGACATGGTCAGGTTTTTTGTCAGGCCATATGCTAATCGAAGATACATGTAGTTACTTGTGAATCCATCGAATAAAGCTGCCGTATCTTTGTCACCGGATTTAAATTTATTCGTGTTGATGTATTGATAATTTGCTGCAACTTCAACCTGTCTGTCTTGAAGGACTCCCTGTGAAGCTCCTCCTGCAATTGGACTGCCACTGCCACCTGAACAACATCCTTGCGAATAAATATTATTTGCGAATAGAATTGTCGTTGCAATAAAAATAAGAGAACGCATAGAATTTAAAATTTAATAATTAAAAAAAACAACCTGATATTATTAAAAGATAATATCAGGTTGTAAAATAACAATCAAAATAAAATCTTAATGTGAAACACTGAATTTGAGTACTTGAGATGATTCTCCCGCATTCAACTTTATGAAATAAATTCCATTGGTCAATGATTCAAAATCTAATATTGATTCGTGTTTTCCTGCAGCTTGCTTTTCAAGCGCGATGGTCTTAACTTTTTCACCAATTGTATTATAAATGTCAACGGTGACATCAGAACCTTCTTTCAGAGTGTAGTTTATAGTGGTTTTATCTGTCTTTGAAGGATTAGGGAAAACTGACAATTCGAAGTCGGATTTTGAATTTTCAAAGATGCCTGCAACTAATCCTAAATTAATAGCAGCATTGAAATTTGTTACATTCAATCCATTGTCTTGCGAAAAAAGAACAGTATGAGTAGGACCACCTAAAACTACAATTTTAGGCATTGCTGCTGCACCATAATCTGCTTGTTTGACAGCGGTATTGCAAAACACTGGAACTCCGGTTATTCCATTTGTTGTTCCCCAGTTTGTTATTGATGAACAGGTAGCAGTTCCCAGGTCATCGGATAAATAAAATAAAACACGTCCAGGATAAGTGCTTGCATAGTTTTGTACTTCCGAATAAGCAGAAACAGATGGTGCGATACAAGAAGTGCATGGCATTACAAAAGCAATTACAATAACTTTACCTGCATCCAATTCAGCGAAAAGATGATGTGAAGTTCCGGAACAATCATTTACTGTGAAGTCTGTTGCTGTCGTTTGTGCAAAGCCAAAACTAGAGATAATGCCGGCAAGAGTGATTAGTATTATTTTTTTCATTGGTTTTATTTATTTGCGATTATTTTATTTTAAAAGAGTTTCTAGTGATTTTGATATTTTGTTAGGGTTTTGTTATTCTTAATCCCATTTATTTGAATATCCACGTATTCATTGAATCAAATTTACTAAAATTATTTTTAAAATTGCTCTAAAATGCTACAATTATTAGTATTCAATCGTTATTGAAAATAGAGAACTTCAACAATTATTTTTTTTCTTCACAAGTGGTGCCTTTTTTGCAACAATCCTCTAAGTTGCTCCATGCTTTAGGATTAGCTTTTAAGCTGTCAGCTTCATATCCTGCATTGGAAATTGCCAGTCGAATTTTTTCTGGCGTTGTTTTCTTTGGGTTGTATACAACTGTAACTATTTTTGTAGGTACATCCAACGTTGATTTTTTTACGCCTTTTTCGAATGCGAGAGCACTTTCTATTGTTTTTTTGCACATGTCGCAAGTTGCAGAAGTCTTAATTTTTATTTCCGCACTTTTTAAATCTTGTGCTTTTACGTTTGAAGAAAATAGCAAAAGCACGGCTATGATTCCCGTAAATAGTTTTCTTTTCATTTTTTTTAGTTTTTGATTTTTAATTGTGTTTATTATTATTTGATACTCATTCTGAATCCCCCATAAATATTTCGACCTTCAATAGGTGCATAGATCATTGAAGCATCGAAGTTGCTGCCAAATGGGTTTTCTGAGGCAATGATTGGATTTCTCTGCGTGTAATTCAAAATGTTTTCGCAACCCAAGTAAAGTTCAAATGTTTTAAATTTTTTTGTAATCTGCGCATTTAGTAAAAAGTAAGGGTTTGAATGTTTTGGTAATTTATATTCAATAGGAGATAATTCTGTACTTGGCAATCTGCTTTCTCCTAGCCAATTTGTTGTAAAATCAAATTTCCAAATATCCATATATGTTGAATATGCCATATTGAACATCACGCGATGCTTTGGAATATAGGGCTTGTCGAGTAATTCATAATTATATGTTGTTTTAACATCGTACCATTTATAGGCAACCTTTATGTCAAACATTTTTATGGGAGAATAACCACAATCAATTTGCAAACTATTGGAATAAGATCTTCCATTTAAATTATAAAACACCACTTTGTTTACGCTTTGATCAATATCAACGATTACTTGATTCTGAAAATCGGTTCTGAAAAAATCAACATTTACAGAAGCTTCATTATCGAATAAAGTAAATTTTTGATTAGCCGAAACGCCATAGTTCCAAGCAATTTCAGGCTTAAGCTTTTCTGCGATTACGACCTTTCTTGAACTTGCGAATACAGATTGGTTTTCCACAAAAATGTTTGATGTTCTGAAGCCTCTGCCTCCTGATAGCCTAAAAGTAGTTGTTTTTGTTGCATTGAAACGTAAATGCAAACGTGGTGTATATTGTATTCCATACATGTTATGGTAATCTGCGCGGCCGCCGATAACGATAGAAAAATTATCAGGGTGTGTATAAGTATATTCGGCAAATACTCCGGGAACACTTTCTGTTCTGGTAAAAGATGAGTCGTTGTACTTTTCTGAATAATCATCTAACATATAGCTTGCACCCAATTTATATTTGTGATCTGTATTGTTGATGAAGTTTGCATAAATGATATTTGTATAAAAATTCTTTTGTTCTCCATTGTATTTTCTTATACCAAAATACATTTCTTGTTGTTGCCATTTTCCTGAAGTTTGAATACCAACGCTCTTTAAAGGTCTTGATGGAAACATGAATCCTGTTTTTGAAAAATATTCTAAAGCAGTAGTATTGATACCTATACCATAAGCACTTGTGCTATCATGATCTCTGTTGTAATTGAAATTTGTTTGTCCTCCTTGACGCATTTCATAAAGTGCTTTTATTCCAAACTGCTGTTCGAAATTTTTCTGATTATGATAATCCCATCGGTTAAAAATATTGTATTGACGAGTTAAGGGCATATCTAAAAATCCATCTTTATTAGCATCATTCTTCATGCTCATATCACTCAAATGGGTAAATAGAAGTGTTGTCCATTTTGTATTAAATTTTTTTGCCAAATGGACATTTATTTCATCCCGCCCTTTTTCATTTGCATACAAATTAATAAACAAACGTTTTTTTTGATTTTGTGGTTTTAAAAACTCAAGATTGATTTGTCCTGATATACTTTCATATCCATTCACTACAGATCCTGTTCCTTTGGTAACTAAGATGTTGTCAATCCATGTGCCTGGAATATAATTTAAACCGTAAGCCGCTGACAATCCTCTTAACATCGGCATATTCTCAGATAACACTTGTGTATACACACCATCAAGTCCAAGCATTTGAATTTTTTTTGCTCCAGAGACTGCATCGGTAAATGCGACATCAACAGAGGCATTCGTGCTGAAACTTTCCGAAAGGTTGCAGCAGGCAGCTTTAAGTAATTCCTTTCCACTAATTACTTCAGAATTGATTGGGTTAAAAGTTGAATACATTGTGGAATTTTGTTTCGCTTCAATATTGACAGTTTTTAATGTGATGCTGCTTTTTAATACAACTTTTATATTCAATTGATCTGGTTTTTCAATTGTCATTGTGTCGCTCATAAAACCAATCATGCTGATAATTAATTTGGAGGGAACCGCTTCAGGGTTTGGAACTTGAAATTTGCCATTAATATCTGTTGAAGTGCCAATGGATGTTCCTTTCCAATATACATTTGCACCTGGAAGAATTTCATTTAACCCTTTATCATTTATTCCAAATACAGTTCCTGCAATATTTTGAGCATTTGTGCTCAGAATAGTAATGAACAGGATTCCAAGAAGGATGATATATTTATAATATAGTTTTTTCATTATTTAATTTTTAATCGCCATTTGCTGATTTCAAAAATTCCTTGATCAAAACGATTTCTTTGGAAGATATATTTGCCCTGACTTTCATATGCATGGCAACAGTTTCCCATTTTTCATCTGTATATGTTGTTGGGTCAGGTGTGTTATGACAGCGGCCACAATTTTCTCCCCAAAGTTGAGCTCCGCTTTTTTCTATTATTAGCTCATTTTTTGTTTTGCAACTATGAATAATAAATGCAAGCGCAAAGCAAATTGTTAGCATTACGAATTTTCTATTTAAAAACCTACAGCCCATTGTAACAATATATTATTTGTATAACCTTTTTTTGCAGTTGAAATCTGCTGGTATCCTATTTTCAGGATATTTTGCCAATTAAATGAATAATTTAATCCAGCTGTGATTTCATAGGTTGTCTCGTACCATAAAGAACCAATAGGCAATTGTAAGGTCCCTCCACGTACAAATATTCCTGATCTTTTTAGGATGTAATTGTCAACTAATATTGGTTTAAAGGATAGCATTGCAAATCCAATTTCACTCTTATTTGAATAAGAATAATCAATTTCAGTAATTCCACTTGGACTAGTTTTTATAAAATTATTAGTTCCAACATCTGTGTAATTTACTTGTGCTTTTATATCAATCTTACCTTTCAATCGGGCAAGGATTTTTTCAATCGTAAGATCAACAGCATACATATTCCCAATGTAATATTTTGATTGCTCGCCAGATGGATGCGTGTGTGTGACCGCTGTTCCATCGTAATGTTCGCCAACTTCCAATTGCATCCATTTATAGGAAAGTCCCAGTTCTATAGAAGGGTTTTTAAATGGCAAAATTCCTACTCGAGCGCCCAAACCAATTTTTTTATTGAACTTTTCTCTCAGATCAATGTGGAAAATAATTTTACCTGCATTTTTTACATTTTCACTCCCTCCATCTATTTTTGGACTCAAAGATGCATACATAGCATATGTAAAATGTTTGGAACCTACTTTATAACAAACACCTAACTCTGATTCAGGTGAAGATCCTTCATGTGCGAATCCCAACGGTGTATTTGGAGCATTATTTATCCAAAATGGGTGATAGCGTTCTGAATAAATTCCGAACGGACTAAGAAATTTTCCTATTTGTATCGTGCCCAATTTATTCGTGGAGTAGCATAAATTTGCATATCCAATTTCTCCACTTAACATTCCATGATCCATCATAAAATCGAATTCACTTTCAATAAATAACTGAGGTGTGAGCTTCCATAATATGATTGGAGCCAAACCAATTGGAAGGGATGTAGATTCCATTCCCGTACTGTCTTTTAGAGACTTATTTAAATGTACATCGACTCCACAATAACCGTTTCCGGAAAATACAATTCGGGAGAATTTAAAGTTTTCTTTTTTTGAAATGGTGTCATTATTTATTGCTTCTCCTTTTTCAACTATTAAAAAAGAAAAAATAATTATCCATATGCAGTAGTTAGTTCTTCGAATCATTTTTAGCGGTCTGTTTATTATTATTTTTCCCAAGTTCTCTGACATACATTAATAGATATAATCTTGATTCAAAAGGCAGTGCTTTGAAAGTTGGCATAGGTGCTTTTCCAAGAGTGATTTTAAAAAAAAGGGTGGAATCACTTTGTATTTGTACCTTTTCGGAACTGATGTCAAAGGGTCTTGGATTTAGATAAATGCCGGCATATCCATCTCCTTTTCCTAAAGCACCGTGACACAACAAACAGTTTTGTTCAAATAATAATTTTCCTTTTTTAATTTTTTCAATTGGTGAAATTGTAACCAAGGTATCTTTCTGTTCTTTTTCAAACCTCTTAGCAAAGTAAGTGGGGGGGGTGAAAATAGATATCCTAATGGAAGAAGAAAAAATAGTAATCTATATAACATGATTAAAATATTTTATTTGACGAATCATAAAAACAATTTATTTTATAGGATCTAATGGCTGATACTATCTGTCTTTTCTACTTTTTCCAGATCCATTCCACAATCAGGGCATTGTGCCGGTTTATCGCTTTTTACATCAGGATGCATCGGACAGGTATAAGCAAAAGCTGCTACAGGCTGACTCGCATTTTCAGTTGCGGTGGCATCTTTCTTTGCTTCACCGTTACAAGAAAAAATAATTATTGTTGAAAGTACGAAACTTGATAGAATGATTTTAGTTTTCATTAGCGTTGTATTTTATGATTAATAAATATTGAAATTGTAAAAATAAGTTTGTAATTATTCCCGAAATAGAAATACAGAAATTGTTGTCATAGGCATATGCAAAAGCATAAAATTCCCATTACTGAAAATTAGTATGGAAATGACAAAAAGGAAAATTCTAAATGATCAATACGCGATATTGCAGGTATATCGAATCCTGATAAATATCAGGGGGGGCGTGAATTCTTGAAATGGTTTTCGCTTCAATGATAGATGCAACACTGAAGTTGATCTGTGTAAAACTAGCGTCAATAGCCGTAATGATTGTTGAAGGCGCTTTGATATTTGTTGAAGAATGTTGATTGTCGTTTATTTTTAAAACTGAGGTTTTGTTTTTACAACAGTTTTTCTTTGTCATTTTCTTTTTTCCACAACAATTATCGTGGTTGCTGACAAATGCAAGAGAGATGCTGCTGATCTTACCTCGGCAGTAATGGAAATTAAAAGCCACGCCTGATGCTACAACCAGGTAAATGAATGTCAAAAATAAGATCAGTGACTTTTTCAATTTTAAACTTTTATACTAACAAATGTATATTTAATTATTGAAAAAGCCAAATTGAAACATTTGTATCCGAATTTGAAACTTATTCACATACTCCTTATTTGATGATCGGTTAGAATTCAGTTTTTCTTTTTCATCATGCTTTTGAATATATAGAACAAGGAGATCATGAAGAAAATACCCCCTAATACTGCTACTAATGATGAGCCAGCAGGGAAATCAAAATGATAGGAAACGTTCAATCCGAAAAATGCACCTATGATACTTATCAGTATAGAAGAAATTACAAGACCAAGATTATTTTTGAAAAGCATGATCGATGCAACTGCCGGAATTATCAGAAAGGCAAAAACCGGAATTACTCCGCTCACCCTCACCGCAAATACAATTGCTAATCCGATTGATAAATAGAACATGAAATTCCAGAAACTGAATTCGCCTTTTTTCTTAAAGACTGTTTGTCCCAGTTGGCTGTTTTCTGTTTCAAAACATTCGGTCAATAAAAAGAACTTCTTGTAAAAGATAAGATGAAACAAGGCAATTGCTCCGAAAATACTTCCGATGATCGTTATTTGTGTCCAATCAATAGAAAGGATATTTCCAAAAAGTACCTCTTGAATGTCCGAATCACCATGTGGGGTTTTGGAGATTAACATTACTGTTACTGCAGATGAAACAGCATAAATAATTCCAATTACTGCTTCAAGCTTCAGCCGCTTGTCTTTAATGTTGATGAGCGACATCAGCAATGCTCCGAACAAAGCAAATAATATCGGGATGATCGTTTTGCCATAACCTACATAATCAGAAAATGCAACGCCAAGTGAGGAGATCTGACCGAGTGCAAGATCCACAAAAACAATTCCTCTTCCCACTACATGCACGCCAAGATAAGACAGTAAGATACCTATTATAATGCTTATCACAAATGCAAGAAGCATAAAATCCAATTGAAACATGTCGAACATAATAAATAGAATTAGAAATTAATAAATAAAAATTTGTATTGATTATTTTAGTGATGCGCTTAATAGTTTTATGTTGTAGTCGAACAAGTCGAAATAGTTTTTTATTCCATCAAAAGCTCCGACAGAAGTTGCCAACACCACAGTTTTTGAACCGGTCTGTTTTGAAACAACATCAGATGAAGAGGTTGTAAAGTAAGGCGATGTAATGATCACTTTGATGCTATTTTCTTTTACCTCTTTTATGATCTTCACCAGTTGTGATGGTGAGGGAGGAATGCCCGGTTTTGGTTCCATAAAATCAACGATCTTTAAACCGAAACGGTTTTCGAAGTAACACCATTCATTGTGATATGCGATTATTTTCGCTCCTTTAAACCCCTCCATTGCAGCGGTCCACACTTTTATTTTTGCATCTATCTGTGCGTCAAATGTTTTTAGATTCGCTTCGAAATAATCTTTATTCTCAGGAGATATTTTTTCAAGTCCATTACAAATATTTCTTGCAATAATTTTTCCATTCAATGGATCGAGCCAATAATGAGGGTTTCCAAATACATGGATATCACCTTCCGCACGATTTATGGAAGAAGGTACTTGCATCAGATTTACGCCAACAGAAGCATCAACATAACCATCACTGCCTTTTTGGATTTTTTTATTTTTAGAACTTGTCAGCAACGATGGTGACCATCCTGCTTCCAGATCAAGACCAAGTGTTACATACAGATCAGCATTCGAAAGTTTGATGATATAACTTGGTTTTGGATCCACAAAATGCGGATTCTGATAACCTGTTGCGATGGCAAAAAGATCCACTTTCGTTCCTCCAATTATTTCTGCAATGCTTTTGGTATCCTGTGTTGTAGTGACAACATGAATCGTACCCGCAATGGCCGAATTAATTGAAAATAGGATACATATAGAGGTAATGATCTTTGAATTACGCTTTACTTTATTTTTAAAGTTCAGGTATTTTTTAATAATTGATTTCATTTTTTTTTGTTTTTTTAAAATTGTTTTTATTTTTTTAATAAGTATGTGCTCCATGAGATCCAATGACGAAGATCCATCTCAGATATGCTGAGACAAATTTTTTCTGATTGTCATTTTCTGCAAGTGCCGTATTCATCGTTGTGTATTTCCCTTCTATCTCAATTTTTTGAAATTCTGTTGCCAGAAATCCTAGCGTTAAAGAGCCTGACTCTTGCACAAATTTTGCTGAGTAAGGATTGTTTGAATAATCAAATCTTCCTGCAAGGAAACTTCGTTTTGCAATTTGCACATTCAGCAAAGAGTAAAATCCAATTGCGTTAACTGTTGAGCTGTCGAGTGCTGCCTGACTATAATACAACTCATTCTGAAATGTGACAGATTTATAGGTGTTATAACGGATAGGTTTCCATTTATAGGTAAGATCGATCGCTCCGATATTGGTGATTTTTTTCATCAGATTTTCTCCTGTCATTCCTGACAAGCCTAATTCCAAAGTTGCATTATCCGTAAGGTCCCAGAAATTTTTTAGATGTGCATTGTATAAATAATTATTTCCGGCACTTCTTTCAAAACTCGGACCCTCGCTTACATTAGTTGCTTCCACAGTTAGTTCCTGGAAAAATGAATGATTCGGTAATAACCAACTTAAGGAAAGACCATCTCCTTTGAATCCATCTTCTCCGAAAAAATTTACATACGCATCGGGCATATCAATGAATGGAAGTGCATGCGCATGAACAGGATTTATGCGCCCCATTTGTTCTTTGAATCTTCCTGCTTTTAATTGTAAATGCCCCGGCAGAGATAGAGTTGTCAAATATCCTTCTTCGATCTCACCTGAAAATTCCCCTGTTTTTTCATCTTCGGCAACAGAATAAAAGAAATCGGCACGGGCATATGGATCGACCACAGATTGAAAAGAGAATTCGGTTTCGTGAAGTGCAGCATCAAAATTATGTTTGCCATAACTTCTGTAATATCCCCTAAAATCGCCAATTGCGCTTATATCAGGATTTGCGGAAGCCGCAATTCGTTGTTGAATTGTTGGTGGAGCAGCAGCTTCCTTCATGTCGTTCTGGATCTGCAGAAGCAGCAATGAGTCAGAATTTAAACTATCTGTTTGTGCGAATAGTTGCCTTGCAAAAAGCATCAATGCAAGCAATAAATTTTTTTTCATAAGATCACTTAGTTTTCAAAATGCAAATATTAATTATTGATCCCTTGTCATGGACAGAAATCAACAAAAAGAATTATTTAAAAAAAACTAAGCTACAGGAGGTGCCCGTGAAGGAAGATTAGAATACGGGTATGGAATTTTTAATTGTTGAGTAAACGGAAAAAAGGAAAATTCTTTAGCGCTAATAATAAATTGTACGCCCGATTCCGGTGAGTTATTAGAGTCTGTGGTCGTAAAATCGCAAATGGAACAAGCGTGTTCAAGGTCGTGAAAATGTTTTTCTGTCGCGGTGCAATGAAGATCTTTCTGATGCTCATAGGAGTGTAATCCTTTTTCTATTATTGGAAATAACAGTAGGAAAAGGAATAGGATTGAAAAATATTTTTTTAACTGCGTATGCATTTATTCTACAAAGGTAGGAATGTTTTTTTGATCTAGTGGTTATTCTGAACTTGTTTCAATATCCCGATGGTAGGGTGAACTGAGTTCTATTTATTAATGTTGAATAATAATTCTTTTTGTCAATGAGCCGGATTGTTTTTGTCCTTCAGAATTTATTTCAGAAACTTTACAAATATACATTCCCGGTGAAAGTTTTTCGGTGCTGAACGTAGCGATATTGTTCATGATTTTTTCTGAACTGATGATTTGCCCCATTACATTATACAATTCCAATACATACATTTTATTTTCTTCATTCAGAATATGAATGCTGAAATTATTGTTAGCCGGATTTGGAAATAGATTGAAATTGAAATGAATTAAATTGTCGATGTTAGAAGTCGTAAGAGCGGAAACGCCTTTATAGAAGGATACTCCGCCTTGATAATTTCCAACTATGAGATCCAGTAAACCATCATTATTAATGTCAGCACCATTTGGTGCAACTCTGCTGCCTTGAAAAATATCCAAAAAGGTAGAATCGGCCATTGTGAAAATTCCGCCTAAGTTTCCATCAATGTTATTGTATCTGCGGATATAACCGCTTTCTGTACCAACCAACATATTTGTGACACCACCCTGCTTGAAGACATAAGGATAACTATATCCTGTAAAATATCCGGGAAGATTCACTTTCACATTTCCGAAAAAATGAGTGATGGAATCCATTATTGGAATAGGAGTAGTGCCCGTATGACGGTAGTATGCAAGTTTTCCATTTCTTGCTCCTATTACCAGATCGTTTGTTCCGCTATTATCCATATCCACAATTTGTGGAACAGCAAAATCCCCAACATCGATAACACGGTTAAAAGAGTTTTTGAAGTTTGCAGCAGTCAAAACAAAATTTGCTGTTGAACCGATCGTGGCGGTATTTTCAAAATATTGCAATTTTCCATCCGCAGAGCCTATCATCATATCTGCATCTGTATCCCCGTCCAGATCACCGAATGCGGGAACCATGTTGGTTAATCCTAATGAACTTAATCCTGCATAATCACGTGTAACAAGGTCATATTTTGGAACAGTTGCTGTGCCTGTATTTTTAAATAAAGCTATCTGATGCGAATAAACCGTCGCTCCGTAATAGCCATTATTCCCAATAAAGAGATCTTTCAATCCGTCATTATCATAATCGAAAAATACTGGATAAGCTCCTTCACCAACATCGATCATATTATCCTGCAAAAGATTTGCTTGTTGGAATTGAAAAACGGGAAAACTATTTGTTCCGTTGTTCTTATAATAGACCACACTATTGAAATTTTCAGAAATGCTAGGTGCATTCGGACTCACGACAAGATCTTTTATACCATCGTAATTTACATCAACATAATATGCACATGGGAAAACAGCCAGGTCAACAGCCGCTGTGCTGGTGTTGTTTGCCGGAAATGCAATGTCTTTGGCAACAAAACTTCCATCGTTTATTGCCCCTCCATTTGTGAGCATTGTCAGATTATTAAATGAGATATCACCTACAATAAATTCTTTATCACCATCATTATCCAAATCGATGCAGAGCTGACAGGAACCGGAATGTCTTTCGGCAGATTTGTTTGACGGATTGGAAGGAGTGAATTCAGGTACGGGTACATTTCCAAAACACGTGTCGAATAAGGTATAATCGTTACTTAATGCATTTTCTGCAGCGTATCCCCAGCATCGGTTTGCCATCTGGAATTTCAAACTGTCGCACGTGCCATAAAGCTCCATACTCATGTTTTTATGATATTCCATATAGGTTCCGGTAATGGCAAAGGTTACTATATCCATGTCTCCATCGTTATCAATATCGCTGATCGCAGGAATATCGGCAGAACTTACATATAAGTTAATGAGCGATCCGGTAGGAGGATTGTACATCGAATATTGCAAATTCGTAACCAAGGTAAATTGCAATCCTGTGGCGATGGAAGAGGTGTTCTTATAAACCATGAATCCGCCGCCATAATTTGAATATCCGAAAATATCCTCTTTCCCGTCACAGTTATAATCCACCAGTAATGCCCAGTCGTGTAGCTTTGGGAATTTGCTTTCATATTGAGGATCATATTTGTAATCAACCGTACCTGCAATCCCTTTATTAATATAGGTACGTATTTTATTTCCGGTCCGGTCGAACAAAAACAGATCCTTGATACCATCCATATTCAGGTCGATGTTGGAAGTCTGGATAAAATTTAATCCTCCAGCCCATGCATTTAATAGAGTGGTGGCGCCGATCTTTACCGGAATGCTGTCGTTCCACTCCATGTAGGGTTGAGCAATGCCTGTGCGGATTGAAAAAAACAGAAGGGTGAGAATGAAAAATTGTTTGAACGACTTCATGACAACGGAATTAATACTCACAAATATAAGCAATATATCATTGAAAGGGGTTCTTTATGATTGTGCTTCATTGGTTTTTTTTGCAGAAAAATTACCCATCTAATAAACCTCGAAAATCATAAAATCAACCAAATCATCTTAAAATTGGTAAATAATAATTGTTATTCTATATTTGCACCCTTAAATTCAGGAAAACTAAATACTGAATAGTGGTTTTGAGTAATTTTTATTTAGAATCAAATTAATAATAAAACAATTTAATTATTACAATTATGCAGAACAAAGGTGCAATTAGGCTATTTGCGATTTTACTGGCTCTTGCCTGTGCTTATTATTTAATGTTTACTTATGTAGGCGTTAATATCGAAAAGGATGCAAAAAGATATTCTGAAGATTATATAACGGGGAAAGAGGTTGTAGAGGCATCTAAGAAAATCTCAACTTCTGAAGTTGAACAAAAAACGTATTTGGATTCTGTTAAAAATTCAAGAAAAAATAGTTATTTGGATTCGCTGAAAAAGCTTCCGGTTATTGATCTTGGTATTTTTAAATATAAATACGAGGAAGTAAGAAGTCGGGAGTTAAATCTTGGTTTGGATTTGAAAGGTGGTATGAACGTTACTTTGGAGATCTCTGTACCGGAGATCATTCGCGGACTATCAAATAACAGCAATGATCCTAGTTTTACAAAAGCATTGGAAAATGCTACAGCTGCTCAGAAAACTTCTTCTAAAGATTATGTGACCTTGTTTGGTGAGGAATATAAAAAATTGAATCCAACAGGTCGTTTGTCAATTAATTTCCAAACAATTGAATTGAAAGGGAAAATAGATTTTAATACATCCGATGAAGATGTGTTGAAATTTTTACGTGCCCGTATGGATGAAGCCATCGAAACATCAGAAAAAACATTACGTACGCGTATCGATAAATTTGGTGTTACTCAACCGAATATTCAGCGTTTAGCTTCTTCTGGTCGTATCCTTATTGAATTGCCGGGTGTTACAGATAAAAAACGTGTTCGTAAACTTTTGCAAGGAACAGCAAATCTTGAGTTTTGGATCGCTTATGATAATAGCGATGAAAAAAATGGAATTGCATTGGCTTTTTCAAAAGCAAATAAGCGTCTCAAAGAAATATTGTCACCGTCTCTAGTAAAAGACAGTACTGCAAAAGATTCTACAGAAGCTGTTGTGAAAGGAAAAACACCGGCTGTTGCAAAAGACTCTGTTAAAAAAGCTACATCTACTTCATTAGCAGAGAACCTTGGAGATGCTAAGAAGGACACTACTGCAGTTGTCGCTACAACTGCTGCCGATTCAGCAAAAAAATTGAGAATGGAAAATCCATTGTTCTCTTTGATGAATCCTTCTTATAAATACAACGAAAAAAATGAGATACAGGGTTTAGGTGAAGGACCTGTTGTTGGATACGCCTTGATCACAGATACTGCTCAAATTGGTGAATATTTGCGTATGCCAAAGATCAGATCATTGTTTAAACCTTATACACGTTTCTTCTGGACCTTTAAAACATCCGATCAGGCAGAAAAAGTATTAATGTTATTGGCGATGGATGGTTCAGTTACAAGAGGGACAGCTCCCTTATCAGGTGATATTATTACTGATGCCCGCGTTGTATTTGATCAGTCAAGTGGTGGTTCTCCGAATATTTCGATGACAATGAATACCGATGCCGCAAATATTTGGAAAAAATTAACGCGCGATAATGTCGGCAAATGTGTGGCGATCGTTTTAGATAATAGCGTTTATTCTTATCCTGTCATAAATGGAGAAATTGCAGGTGGTTCAACTTCCATTACCGGTCATTTTTCAATGGCAGAAGCAACCGACTTAGTGACGATCTTAAAAGCCGGTAAATTACCAGCTCCTGCACGTATTGTTGCTGAAGAAACTGTAGGTCCGGTATTAGGTGCTGAAGCCATTTCAAAAGGTTTTTTCTCAACTATTATAGCGTTGCTATTAGTATTTGTATTTATGGTCTTGTATTACAGCAAAGCTGGTTTAGTAGCAGATTTTGCCATGATCATCAATAACTTTTTTGTAATTGGAATTCTTGCCTCTTTCGGTGCGGTGTTAACATTGCCTGGTATTGCGGGTATCGTATTAACAATTGCCATGTCAGTGGATGCCAACATTTTGATCTTCGAACGTGTACGGGAGGAGTTGAATCTGGGCAAAGCAGTTTCTGTTTCAATAAAAGAAGGTTATAGAAACGCGATGTCATCTGTGATCGATTCCCACATCACCGGATTATTGTTGGGTATTATCTTATATGTATTCGGTACAGGGCCAATTCAAGGGTTTGCTACTACATTGATCATTGGTATTGTTTCATCTTTATTTTGCGCGATCTTTATCACACGTTTGGTGTTTGATCGTTGGTTAGGAAAAAATAAAGAAATTACTTTTGGTAATAAATATACTGCTCATGCATTTAAAAATATCAATATCAATTTCGTAGGGAAAAGAAAATGGTATTATATATTTTCTTCTTTGGTAATTGCTGCTGGTGTTTTCTCTTATGTGCACAAAGGTGGTTTTAGCTTAGGGGTGGATTTTAAAGGTGGTCGTTCGTATGTGGTTCGTTTCGATAATCCAAAATCTACTGAGGATATCCGTAAAGCATTAACAGTGAGTTTTGGTGATGCTCCCGAAGTAAAAACATACGGTGAAGGAGGTTCTCAGGTTCGTATCACAACAACTTATTTAATTGAAGATGCTTCAGAAAATGCAGAAGGATCAGTAGAGGCGAAGTTGAATGAAGGCTTAACTACTTTGAATGAAAAATATCAGGTAATGAGTTCTCAGAAAGTGGGAGAAACTGTTTCGCGTGATATTAAAACAAAAGCTATCTGGGCTATTTTATTATCTTGTTTGGTGATGTTTGTCTTCATTTTTATTCGATTCAAAAAATGGCAATATGGTTTAGGTGCGGTTGTGGCTTTGTTTCATGACGTATTTATTGTATTGTCTGTATACTCTATATTTGATGGTGTTTTACCTTTCTCATTAGAGATCACACAGGATTTTATCGCTGCAATTTTAACTGTAATGAGTTATTCGATGGTGGATTCAGTAGTTGTGTTTGACCGTATTCGTGAATACTTGACAGAACGTAATAAGGCGGATCTTGATAAGAACGAACGCGTGAAAGTGATCAACTATGCATTGAACAGTACATTAAGTCGTACTATCAATACTGCATTGACTATTTTCTTTGTAATGATGGCGATCTTTATTTTCGGTGGAGAAACGATCAAAGGCTTTGCATTCGCATTGTTGATCGGTATCGCGATCGGAACCTATTCTTCGATCTGTATTGCTACTCCAATTGTAATTGATCTTGAAAGAGAAAAGCCTGACGCAGAGAAAAAGGCATAATTAATAAATAATATTTTGAAAAACCGATGAAGAAATTTATCGGTTTTTTTATTACCAAATTTAAACGTATTGGCAAACCCTCAGATCAAATGATCTTCAATAAACCATTCCTTTTATGCGGAGCGAAAGGAAAGGAATTAAAATTTGTTTTTATTTCTTATTTGTAAAGGGACGACGAAGCGGGGTAAAAAAAGATCTCGCCAAAAGAATTTTTTTTTCGTGGAATAGTGTTTTTGCAGAGGTATCATGATACAAATAATTATGTAACTTTGTAATGTAATTTTATTTGTTGGAGCTTTAAAAGCCTGCAACTAACAATCAACAATTATTCATGCTCAATTCAGTTTTTTTATTTTTAAATCTTGGCGGTGGTGAAATTTTCATTGTGGTCCTGGTGGTCATTATGTTCTTCGGCTCCGATAAATTACCAGGCATCGCTAAAGGCCTTGGGCAAGGTTTGAGGGAATTGAATGATGCGAAAGCTCAAATTGAAAATGAAATTTCAAAAAGCACACAAGGTTTCAGAGATGAATTAGAAAAACATACTTCAGAGATCCAATCAGAAATTACAAAAGCAGGTGATGGGATGAAACGGCAAATAGAGGATGCTGCAAAAACGGTTGAGGTGGAAGGCAAAGCTATAGAGGATACCACAAAATAGCATTAGGTTTTTTAGTATTAGGAAATAGAATAAAACGTCTTCGCAAAATTGCGGAGACGTTTTTTTATTTATATGGTGTGAAATTAATTTTAATGCTTGAAAAAATACGCACTATTTATAGGAGAGTCTTTTTGCACAAATCTTATTTTTAAAAGTTCTCATCCAAAATTCTTTTCCAGATCCTTTTATTTCCAACTTTAATTCATAATCTCCAACTTTTTAGGGGGTGTTAATAAAAAATAGTGGTATTATTTGATATGCACCCCCTATTTTTTATACTTTTGTCTCGAAAAATTGATTTTCTGAACAAAAAATATAAAAATCCATAAACATAAATCCTTAAATCCTCAATCAAAAATGGCCTTTCACAGATTTAAAGCATTAGAAACAGTACTTTCAAGGGTGCCTCTTGACGTTCACATGCCAAACAACAAAGTATCAGAATTTTTCGGCGAAAATGTTTTCGGCATTGATGCCATGAGAGAATATCTTTCGGAAGAAGGATTTAACAGCGTTATGGCTGCAATGGAACAAGGAACCCAGATTGATAGAAAGATGGCTGACCAGGTAGCAGCATCTATGAAATCATGGGCAAATATTAAAGGTGCAACTCATTATACACATTGGTTTCAACCTTTGACTGGCACAACAGCCGAAAAACATGATGCTTTTTTTGAACCTACAGAAGGTGGAAGAGCAATTGAGCGTTTCGGAGGCGGACAATTGGTTCAGCAAGAACCTGATGCTTCGTCATTCCCGAATGGTGGAATCCGCAATACTTTTGAGGCACGTGGGTATACTGCTTGGGATCCTACTTCTCCGGCTTTTGTTATCGGAAAGACATTATGTATTCCAACCATCTTTGTTTCATATACCGGTGAAGCGTTGGATTTTAAAACGCCATTATTAAAAGCCTTGGCTGCAGTTGATAAAGCAGCAGTTGATGTTTGCCAGTATTTCGATAAGAATGTGACAAAAGTGAACGCAACATTGGGCTGGGAGCAAGAATACTTTTTAGTAGACGATGCTTTATTTAACGCCCGCCCCGATCTTGCGATGACCGGCAGAGCATTATTCGGACATATCCCTGCAAAAGGCCAACAGTTGGATGATCACTATTTTGGTTCTATTCCCGATCGCGCTACTTCTTTTATGCGTGATTTTGAGATCGAATCATTAAAATTAGGGATACCTATTAAAACCCGTCACAATGAAGTAGCACCCAACCAATTTGAGTGTGCACCCGTTTTTGAAGAGTGTAATTTAGCTGTTGACCACAATCAATTGTTGATGGATGTGATGGAGAAAGTTGCGCGCAGACACAATTTTAGAGTACTGTTGCACGAGAAGCCTTATGCAGGTGTGAATGGCAGTGGTAAACATAATAACTGGAGTTTGAGCACCAATACAGGAAAAAATTTATTGAGTCCGGGTAAAACACCAAAAACCAATTTACAATTCTTAACCTTCTTTATTAATACCGTAAAAGCAGTACACGATAATGCCGATCTGTTGCGTGCATGTATCGCAACTGCAAACAACGATCACCGTTTGGGAGCAAACGAAGCGCCTCCTGCAATTGTTTCTGTTTTCCTTGGAACGCAACTTTCCAATGTGCTGGATGAGTTGGAAACAAAAGTAAAATCCGGCAAGATGAGTCCGGATGAAAAGACAGCTTTGAAGCTTGGAATTGGTAAGATCCCGGATATTTTATTGGACAATACCGATAGAAACAGAACGTCACCATTTGCTTTTACAGGAAACAAATTTGAATTCCGCGCTGTAGGGTCTTCTCAGAACTGTGCCGGTCCAATGACAGTGTTAAATGCTATCATGGCAGATCAGTTGGTGAAATTCAAAAAAGATGTGGATGCATTAATTTCAAAAGGTATTGAAAAAGACGAAGCTATCTTTCAGGTTTTGAGAGAGTGTATCGTTGAGTCGAAAAAAATTCGCTTCGAAGGAAATGGTTATGGTGAGGAATGGGTGAAAGAAGCAGAAAAACGCGGACTTTCAAACATTAAAACAACACCGTTGGCATTGGGGGCTTTTGTTTCTAAGCAAACGATGAGTTTATTTGAAAGAAACCACATTATGAGTGAGCGGGAACAACACGCTCGGTATGATATTTACCTAGAAACCTATACAAAAAAGATCCAGATAGAATCACGCGTAATGGCCGACCTGTCTTTTAATCACATCATTCCGACTGCAATAAAATATCAAAGTTTGCTGATAGAAAATGTAAGAGGATTGAAAGATATCATGAGTGCTGCTGATTTTAAGAAAAGTGCACAAATTCAAATGGAAATGATCGTTGAGATATCAGAACATATAAATACCATCAAAACAAAGGTAGATGAGATGACCGAAGCACGAAAGAAAGCAAATTCAATTAATGATGTTAAAAAACAGGCGATTGAATATTGTGAAAAGGTAAAATCCTATTTCGATGTAATTCGTTATCACGTAGATAAGCTAGAAATATTGGTAGATGACGAAAGCTGGCCATTGCCAAAATATCGGGAGTTATTGTTCACTAAATAGGAGGAAAAAAGCACCTGATACCCTGTCAAAAGCAATTTTGGCGGTGATATCTGGCTTTAAAAGTGGAATTATAAAATAAAATAGACATAAAAAGAATTTTTTTGTTCCAAATATTTATTTATTTTAGCAGCCACTAATACGTAAAACCTAAAAATCGATTATGAAGATAATTACAAAATTAACTGCAATTTTAGCTCTTGCTCTTTTATTTTCAGCTTCCGCTTTTGCACAGAAAAATTTTATGGCTGATGCAAAAAAAGCATTTGAAAGTCAGGAATATTTCAACTCTATCGAGCTATACAAAAAAGCATATACAAAGGCAAAGAAGAAGGAAGATAAGGCTTTTATCGTATTCAGAACAGCAGAGTGTTATCGTTTGATTGGCGACAATAAACAAGCAGAAGCTTGGTATCTGAAAGCTATAAAGGCTAATTACACTGACCCGAAAGCAAAATTGTATTTGGCAGATGCTAAAAAAGCATTGGAGAAATATAACGAAGCATTGATCGAGTATAACAACTATAAAAAAGAAGTTCCTTCTGATCCTCGTGGTGAAGATGGCGCTAAATCATGTGAGTTGGCTCAAAAATGGAAAGATGCCGCAACCCGTTATAAGGTTGAGAACATTGCATTATTGAATACAAAAGATCCTGATTTCGCTCCTTCATATGCAGATAAAAAATATAATAAGATCTATTTCACATCTATGCGTCCCGGAGTTATTGGTTCTGCAATTGATGGTACAAATGGAGAAAACTATAGTGATATTTTTGAAGCAATGATGGATAAGAACGGGAAGTGGAATACTCCGACATCTCTTCCTGAGCCTGTGAACACTAAAGATAATGAAGGATTAAGTAGCGTTACCAAGAAAGGTGATGTTATATACTTTACTCGATGTATTGTTGACAAGAAAAATGTTACTTACAATCAAATTTGGTCAGCTACTAAAAAGAGTGCTGGTTGGGGAGATCCTGTTAAAATGGCATTTTGTATCGATACACTAAAATATGCTACTCCTTGTATTTCTGCTGATGGTACGACATTGTTCTTTTCATCTAACATGCCAGGCGGACAAGGTGAAAATGATATCTGGATGGTGAAATATGAGAAAAAAGGTGCTAAATGGGGAAATCCTATAAACCTTGGAACTTCTATCAATACTCCGGGTAATGATGTTTATCCTTTCATCCACGAAGATGGTACTTTATATTTCTCTTCTACAGGTCACTTAGGAATGGGTGGTTTGGATATCTTCAAAGCTGAGAAAAAAGGTGATGACCAATGGGGTAACGTTACAAATATGAAATACCCTATCAACTCTGCTGGTGATGATTTCGGTATTATTTTCGAAGGTAAAAAAGAAAGAGGTTATCTTTCTTCAAACCGTGAAGGAACAAAAGGTGCTGATGATATCTGGTCATTCGTTCTTCCTCCATTGTTGTTTACTATTGAAGGTGTTGTTTCTGATTGTTTATACAAAGAAGTAATTCCTGGTGTGACAGTAAAATTAGTTGGTTCTGACGGATCTTCTGTTGAAACAAAAACAGATGCAGCAGGTTATTTCAAATTTGCTGAAAATGGTACCGCTCGTTATGTTATCCCAAATACTTCTTATGTAATTACTACTCAGGTTGGACCTGATGTTAAAACCACACAAGCTGCATTAGGATTTTTGAACGGTTCTGATAAAGTAAAAGAAACTACAGTTGGTGTTGAAGAAGCAAAGATCTTTAAACATGATTTTTGTTTAGCGCCTATCAAAAAAGAAATGCGTTTCCCTGATGTATTATACGATTTAGGTAAAGCAGATTTGAGACCGGAATCTCAGGATTCATTGAATTTCCTTTATCAAACTTTGATCGATAACCCGAACATCACTATCGAATTAAGTTCTCATACGGATTATAGAGGTAGCGATCCTGCAAATCAGAAATTGTCTGAAGCGCGTGCTAAGTCTTGCGTTGACTATTTGGTTTCAAAAGGAATTCCTGCTGCACGTATGACCCCAAAAGGTTATGGTGAGAAAAGTCCTTTAGAAGTTGATATTGAGCCGGATGGAAAAGTTGATTATACATTATCTGAATCATATATCAATAAAACAACTAAAGGGCAGCCGAAAGAAGTATTTGAGGCTTTGATGCAGAAGAACAGACGTACGGTATTTAAAGTGTTACGTAAGGATTTTGTTGATCCTAATGCACCTAAAGATGTTCCTGTGATCGCTCCTGTTGTTCCTAAAACAGAAGGTGAAGACGAAGAAGAAAAATAAATTCTTATTATAGAATAAATAAAAAACATCCCGTACTTTTACGGGATGTTTTTATTTAATATGGCCCCGTCTTTAATATGGCCCCGACCTTAAAGTCAGGAAAACAAAAATGACAGATAACAGATACAATCAACGTGGCGTTTCCGCATCCAAAGAAGATGTGCACAAAGCCATTTCTAAGATCGACAAAGGACTTTTCCCGAAAGCATTTTGTAAAATTGTCCCCGACTATTTAAGTGGTGACGAAAATTATTGCATCGTAATGCATGCTGATGGTGCCGGTACAAAATCTTCATTGGCATATACCTATTGGAAAGAAACAGGAGATATCTCCGTTTGGAAAGGTATCGCTCAGGATGCCATTGTTATGAATACAGATGACCTTCTTTGTGTTGGAGCAATTGATAATATATTATTGTCATCCACTATTGGAAGGAATAAAAACAATATTCCCGCAGAAGTCCTGTCTGTTATCATTAATGGAACAGAGGAAGTATTGCAGCAACTTAGAGATTTTGGAATTGGAATTTATTCCACCGGTGGTGAAACTGCTGATGTGGGGGATCTGGTTCGTACCATCATTGTTGATTCAACAGTTGTTTGCCGGATGAAACGAAGTGATGTGATTGATAATGCAAGTATTCAAGCAGGTGATGTGATCGTTGGTTTGTCGTCATCGGGAAAAGCGAATTATGAAACAGAATACAATGGCGGAATGGGGAGCAACGGTTTGACATCTGCCCGTCATGATGTTTTTGAAAAATCAGTATCAAAAAAATATCCTGAAAGTTATGATGCTGCCGTTCCTGAAGAGCTTGTTTACAGCGGTAAAATTAAATTGACCGATAAAATAAATGTCGGCACAGAAGAAGTAACTGCAGGGAAATTAGTTTTGTCTCCGACTCGTACATACGCGCCGATCATAAAAAAAATAATTGACCATCACCGTTCAGATATTCATGGAATGGTACATTGCAGTGGTGGTGCACAAACAAAGGTTTTGCATTTTGTAGATAATGTACATATTATTAAAGACAATTTATTTCCTATTCCTCCTTTGTTTAAATTGATTCAAGAACAAAGTGCTACCGACTGGAAAGAAATGTACAAAGTTTTTAATATGGGACATCGAATGGAATTATATGTTCCCAAATCTATTGCGGATGATATCATTGCTATCTCCAGATCATTTGGTGTGGATGCACAAGTTGTAGGTAGAGTGGAAGCATCAACAAAAAAACAGTTAACGATCATTTCCGAAAACGGAACTTATGAATATTAGTGGCGAGGCAAATATATTTAGTTAAGTAATTTACAAAGCACTTCGACTCCGCTCAGTGTAACAACACAATTGTCAGTCTGAGCGGAGTCGAAGTGCTGCTGTCACTCTGAGCTTAGCCTGCACTGAGCCAGACGAAGTGTAGAAGAGTTTGCGTAAGCTAACCCACATGTTTCGATACTTCGACAAAAGCTCAGTACAGGCTAAGCTCAACATGACAACGACAAAATTCCAATCGATTACGTCAGTCTGAGCGGAGTCGAAGACTTTAATTAATACTATTCTTAACATGTTTTTTTTGTACTTTCGCAACTCATAATTCATAACTTATAATTAGTAA
Source organism: Bacteroidota bacterium (assembly GCA_947476185.1). Classification (GTDB taxonomy): domain Bacteria; phylum Bacteroidota; class Bacteroidia; order 2-12-FULL-35-15; family 2-12-FULL-35-15; genus 2-12-FULL-35-15. The sequence goes on along the minus strand of CANJPX010000010.1, from coordinate 23,379 downwards.
AAAAAAGTGTTAGAAAAATTAGCTGCCATAAAAAGACGTTGGGAAGAGGTTGAACAGAAACTGTCGGATCCCAAAGTAATTGGCGATATGAAGGAATTTAAAAAATTCAATAAAGAATATAAAGATCTTACATTGGTTGTAAATGCTTACCACGAATACAAAAATGTAGTTGAGAATATCGAGTTCAATAAGAGCGTTTTTGCCAACGAAAAAGATGATGAGATGAAAGAGATGGCAAAGATGGATATGGAAGAACTTCTTCCAAAGAAGGAGCAAATGGAAAATGATATCCGTCAAATGCTTGTCCCTAAAGATCCTGAGGATGCACGTAATGCCGTTATGGAAATTCGTGCCGGTACAGGTGGTGATGAAGCGAGTATTTTTGCAGGTGATCTTTTCAGAATGTATTGTCGTTATTTTGATGAAAAAGGCTTAAAGTATGAAGTAGTTGATTCCAACGATGGAACAATGGGTGGATTCAAAGAGGTTATAATCAAGATCACTTCAGACAATGCTTATGGAATGTTGAAGTTTGAAGCTGGTGTGCATCGTGTTCAGCGTGTTCCTTTGACCGAAACAATGGGCCGTGTGCATACATCTGCAGCTTCAGTTTTGGTTATGCCTGAGGCAGATGAGGTGGATGTTGTTTTAAATCCCGGTGATATTGAAATGCAAACATCGCGCTCCGGTGGTGCAGGTGGACAGAACGTAAATAAGGTTGAAACAAAAGTGCAGTTGACGCATAAACCAACCGGAATCGTTGTTGTTTGTCAGCAAGATCGTTCTCAACTTGGAAATCGTGAGATAGCAATGCAAATGTTGCGTACCAAATTGTACGATATCGAAATGACAAAACATTTAGATGCAATATCTAAACGTAGAAAAACCATTGTTGCAACGGGTGATCGTTCCGAAAAGATCAGAACATATAATTATCCTCAAAACAGGATTACTGATCATCGTATTAATATGACACTGTATAATCTTACAGATTTTATGGATGGCAAAATTCAAAATATGATCGATGCACTTCAGTTGGCCGAGAATTCAGAACGATTGAAAGAAGGTGGTGTTGGGGTTTAATTTGAAAATTTGGAAATGTTTCAATTTTGAAATGACTACAAAGTACTGAAATTAATATTTACAAACTAATTAATTCCCCTCTTGAGAGGGGTAGGGGGGTGTAAAAGAATATTCGCAACTAAAATTAATAATAGTTGCTATACACATCAAATAAAAAAATCAATTTCCTCTTTCAATAGAGGTAGCGGAATCAAATGACAAGAACAGAACTTTTCGAAAACATAAAAAAGAAAAAAAGCTTTCTATGCGTTGGCTTAGATTCTGATATTACCAAGATCCCTCAGCATCTGTTAAAATCTGAAGACCCAATTTTCGAATTCAATAAACAGATCATTGACGCCACGAAAGATTTTTGTGTTTCTTATAAACCGAATATGGCTTTTTATGAAACGCAAGGTGCAAAAGGCTGGGTCAGTTTAGAAAGAACGATCAAGTATATCAATCAAACGTGTCCGGATATTTTTACAATTGCAGATGCAAAACGTGGTGATATAGGCAACACATCAAAGATGTATGCAAAAGCATTTTTGGAGAACTTAGATTTTGACTCGATTACTGTTGCTCCATATATGGGAGAAGATAGTGTGACACCCTTTTTGGAATACAAAAATAAATGGGTGATCTTATTAGCATTGACTTCCAATTCCGGAGCTTCAGACTTTCAACTGACTGAGATATTGTCCCCCTCTGGAGGGGGTAGGGGGAGGAATTTTGAGAATGTTCTTGAAATTTCCAAATCCTGGTCATGTCCCGATAACATGATGTATGTTGTTGGTGCAACAAAAGCAGAAATGCTTTCTGATATCCGAAAGATTATTCCTGATAGTTTTTTACTGGTACCTGGTGTTGGCGCTCAAGGCGGAAGTCTTAGTGATGTTGCTAAATACGGAATGAATAAAAAATGTGGTTTATTAGTAAACTCCTCTCGCGGAATTATTTATGCAAGTACTGGCGATAATTTTGCTGAAAAAGCAAGAGAGGAAGCGATGAAGTTGCAAAAAGAAATGGAAGCATTACTTGAAAAATATTTGTAGTATTCACATCTTTTTAATTTTCCTCATGTAAAATAAGCAGCGGTACATTGCTTATGTAGGCCATCAGGATTGCATCATCCCGCTGAAATAATTTCGAAAGTGTTTTTGATTGGCTCGGAAGCATTGCTAATAGATCAGCATGTGTTTCTTCGATGTATGAAATAATTTCTCCACTCAGATCTTCTTCGTCTATATAGGAAATAAATTCTTTGAGGGCCATAGGGCCGGCCTTTGCAAATTCTTTTTCAATAAGTGATACGGCCTGGGCTAGATTTCCCTCTCCATGTAACTCTGGTTTCCCATAAATCATGAGTTCTGTTTTTAATTTAGTACAGAGTGTTTTTAATTCTTCTGAGACATTTTTTGGAATTGGTTCATAATAATTATGCACGAAAACAAATTTTTTGATCTTTTTAAATTTGGAATTTTTGGGAATAATAAAAATCGGGATATTTGTTTTATTGACTACGGATATGGCATGACTACCAACCAGGATCTCGGACAATAAGCTTGAATCATTTATCCCCATCACAATATAATCTATTTTTCTTGTTTTTATTATTTCGAGAATTCCATTGGTCACACTTCCTTTAAAAACAACAGATTCCGTTGTTACCTGAGAACAGCATTCGTGTTTCATTGTATACTCTTCCGCTTTTAGTTCCTCCAGAGCAATTTTGTTTTGCTCAACTTGATTGAAGATCAATGGTAGAGATGAAAGTAATGGGAGCTGCCGAAATGCGTGAAAAAGTAAAAGTGACGCGTCCAATCGCTTCGCTAGTTCAATGGCATAACGCCCTGCATTATTCGCAACCTCCGAATAATCAGTAGGAACAAGAATCGTTTTCATAATATTTCCCCATATTAAATTTGTGTCACAAAAAAACGGATGAAAAGTATTTTATTCAATGCCAAAAATCAAATTTGTTTGTGACGTTGAACATACACCTGTTCGATTTAAATTATTTGAAGGAAATGTATAGGTGCATGGTCATTTTATGAAAATGTATGAGCAGCCAATTTGCCGGTTTGCCTTTCCTTTATTAAATAGTTTTATTTTTCTACCTCCGACTCCTAATATTCCTTTGATTTGATTTTTAGCATCTTGATTATAACGTTTATTTTCGCTCCTATATTCGCATTAAATTATGACCGAAGAATTCCTTCACCACATCTGGAAATTCAGATTGTTTGATCAGCTGGAGCTGAAAACTACTAATGGAGATGAGGTAATAATAGAAAAACCGGGAGAGTATAATTTTGATGCCGGCCCCGATTTTTTTAATGGTAAAGTAAAAGTCGGAGATACGTTATGGGCAGGTAATATTGAAGTTCATATTAATGCCAGCGACTGGAAAAAACATTTTCACCAAAATGACAAAGCATACGATAATATTATTTTACATGTCGTAAATAATGCGGATGTAAATTTGTTTCGGAGCTCCGGAGAGGAAATTCCGACCATAGAAATTAAAGATCGCATTCATGAAAGGCTGTTTCAAAAGTACCTTGGTTTTAAATCAAGCAACGATTGGATCCCTTGTGAAAAACAGATCGCAACAGTGCCCCAAGTGATAATCAATAGCACTTTGGACAGACTTTTATTGGAACGGTTAGAACGTAAATCGGGATCTATTTTAAATAGTTTAGAACAAAATAATACTAATTGGGAAGAAACATTTTATCATCAACTTGCCCGCAATTTTGGTTTTAAAACCAATGCAGACCCTTTTGAGTTGCTGGCAAAATCATTGCCTTCCAACTTTTTGGGGAAACATAAAAGTAGCTTGCTGCAAATTGAAGCCTTATTATTCGGACAAGCAGGAATGTTAGCCGAACATTTTGAAGAAAAATATCCTCAACAACTTCAAAATGAATATGCTTTTTTGAAACAAAAATTCAAGTTGAATTCCATAGAAAAGCATTTATGGAAATATTTACGGTTACGCCCGGTCAATTTCCCAAATGTCCGTATTGCACAGTTTGCAAACCTGATTTTTAATTCTAGTCATTTATTTTCAAAAATATTGGAAATGGGGAATCCGGCTGAGCTCCGAAAATTAATGAATGTGTCCGTTTCAGAATATTGGGAAACACATTTTGTATTCGATAAAAAAGCATTAAAAAGAGCAAAACATTTAGGTGTTGAAGCAATAGATAACATTATTATTAATACGATTGTGCCATTTTTGTTTGTTTATGGGAAACAAAAGGATGATGAAAGATTCATTGATCGAGCATTATTATTCTTGGAGCAAACTTCAGGTGAAAGAAACTCGATTGTTAAGAAATGGAGTTCCTTGAACATTTCTGTTGGATCAGCTCATTCTACCCAAGCCTTGTTGCAACTAAAGACTGAGTATTGTTCAAACAAAAAATGTTTAAACTGTTCTATTGGCAATTATTTACTAAAAAATTCGTAATTTTATGCTGATAAAACTTATCCAATATGATAAAAAGTACGCAAACATGGTTCGAAACACGTGCATTTGGTGTTTGTGAATGGTGGGGCAAAAAGCTAGGTATCAATTCTACAAAGATCCGCATGTATTTTATTTATTTATCATTCTTCACTGTTGGATCTCCTGTGATTGTATATTTTATAATGGCATTTATTTTGGAACACAAAGAGTTTTTTAAACCTTTTAAAAGTAAGCGCAAAAGTGTTTGGGATCTTTAACTTTTATTTTTCAGTAAATTCCCAGATTAGTAAATTCATATAAATTCCTTATCCCTTAGCAGTGCTCTTCAATCGTCAGTTTTCTAAAATTTACATTGCAATTGGCCTTTTATTTCTGATTATTTGTATTGGAATTATAGGATTTATGGTAATTGAGCACTATGGATTTTTAGATGCTTTTTACATGACTGTAATCACCGTTGCAACAGTCGGTTTTCAGGAGGTTCATCCCTTAGGCCCTGCCGGACGATTATTTACAGCTTTTTTAATTATAATTAGTTTCGGTACATTTGCCTATGCCGTTTCTTCTATTACAAAATATATTTCAGAAGGAGAGTTTAAAGATTATTTTAAAAATAAGAAAGTGAATACAGCAATTGGGAAATTAGAAAATCATGTGATTGTTTGTGGTTTCGGAAGAAATGGTAAACAAGCGGCTCATGTATTAAAAAAACACAATACGCGTTTTGTCGTCATCGAACAAAAGAAGGATATTGTTGCAGCCATTAATCATCAATATGCCGACCTTGTGATGGAAGGTGATGCAACTTTAGATGAGGTGCTCTTGAAAGCAGGTATTTTAAAAGCGAAAGCCCTGATCACAACTTTACCTATTGATGCCGATAATTTATTCATCGTGCTTTCTGCGCGTACATTAAATCCGAATTTTACGATCATTAGCAGAGCTTCGGAAGATAATTCGGATAAAAAATTAAAGATTGCTGGTGCTAACAATGTCATCATGCCCGATAAATTAGGTGGTGCACACATGGCCTCCTTGGTTATGAAACCTGATGTTATGGAGTTTGTGGATTATATTGCCGGTCAAGGTGGTGACAATATCCGGTTGGAAGAAATTACGTTTGAAAATTTGCCGGAGGTTTACCAAAATAAAACGATTCGTGATCTGGAAGTGAGAAACAAATCCGGTGCTAATATTATTGGATTTAAAACCGCTCAGGGAGAATATGTGATAAACCCTAGCGCGGATACGAAAATAATTCCTGATGCAAAATTATTTGTGCTTGGCACCTCCGACCAGATCAGTAAATTGAAGGAATTGTTTGCACAATAGATTTGATTTTTTTGTTGTGTAAAATCAGATAATTATCAAAATTGTATCAAAGGTTATCTGACTTTAAAAATAAATTTTTTTATGAAAAAAATACTCATTACCGGCAGTAATGGATTACTTGGACAAAAAATAATCTATGCATTAATAAAAAGAAATGATGTAGAGGTAATTGCGACTTCTCTCGGCAATAATCGCCTGATTAAAAAAGAAGGTTATACCTACGAATCTCTCGACATCACAAATAGATCTGAAGTAGAATCTGTTTTCAATAAATATCTTCCAGATGTAATTATCAATACCGCTGCAATGACCAACGTTGATGCATGCGAAACGAAACGCGAAGAATGTTGGGCACTGAATGTTACCGCTGTTCAAAATATTGCAGGTGTTATTTTCTCCTCTAAAGAAAAAAGTGATTGTCATCTTATCCATTTGTCAACTGATTTTATTTTTGATGGTGAAAAAGGAAGCGAATATTTAGAAACAGATATTCCTAAGCCACAAAGTTATTATGCACTTTCTAAATTTGAATCTGAAAAGGTCTTGCAGAAAAGTAACATCAGCTGGGCCATTGCTCGTACCATTATCGTTTATGGGATAGTTGATAATATGAGTCGATCCAATATTGTTTTATGGGCGAAGGATGCATTAACAAAAGGACAAAAAATAAATGTGGTGGATGATCAATTTCGTTCTCCTACCCTTGCTGAAGATCTTGCAGATGGTTGTATTTTGATCGCTGATAAAAAAGCAAAAGGAATCTACCATTTGTCAGGTCCTGAAACAATGAGTATTTTGGATTTAGTATATAAGGTCGCTGATTTTTGGAAGCTCGATAAATCAGTAATTACGCCATCTAAATCTGATACTCTTAATCAAGCGGCTAAACGTCCACCTCGTACCGGCCTTGATATAAGCAAAGCAAGAAAAGAATTAGGATATGCTCCACATACATTTTTTGAAGGACTGAAAATTTTGGATGAGCAATTGAAAAATTAAATACGAATTCCTAATACAAGGATATCATCAACCTGACTGATATCTTTTTTCCAATCGTTTAAACTTTTTTCTAACAGCGCCTCTTGCTCCGGAATAGGCTTGTTATGTATAGAAAGTAGCAAGTCTTTGAAACGTTTTGTCATGAATTTTTTACCGCTCTCTCCGCCAAACTGATCAGCGAATCCATCGGTAAAAACGTAGATCATGTCATGTTTTTTTAATTCAATGGTATGGCTTTTAAATTCCTGGTCATTATCAGTAGTTCCACCTATTGCTGCCTTAGTGGGAGTTATATCATGTAATTTATTATCACGAATATAATATAAAGGGCGATTAGCTCCGGAATATTCCAATGTATTGTGTTTCAAATCGAAGATACAAAGCGCAATATCCATTCCATCTCGCGACATAGAATTTTGTTCGTTTTGTCGCAATGCTTTTTTTACACCTTTATTTACAGAAGATAAAATGGTGGATGTATGACTTAATCGTTTTTCTAAGGTAGCATGATTTAATTCATCAATGCCGATCAAGCTCATAAATGCACCGGGGATCCCGTGTCCTGTACAATCAGCAGCAGCCAATAATAGCTTACCATTTTCGTGTTCCGCAAACCAGTAAAAATCTCCGCTTACTACATCCTTAGGTTTATAAAATCCAAAAGCTTCAGGTAAATGTTTTAATATTATCGATGGATTCGGAAGTCTTGCTCTTTGAATTTGTTTCGCGTAATTTATACTATCGGTAATGTCTTTATTTTTAACTTCAATTTCTTTATAAGCCAATGATAAGGATGAATTGGTCTTCTTCTTTTGCATGTTGCTTCTGAATAAGCTGATTGCAAAAACAATGATCATCATGCAAAAGATCATCATGTAGAGTTTGAATTTTTTGTCCTGCTCCGATTTTTCCTCAGATAATGTTTTATCTTTTTCTAAGGAATTGATCATCAATTCTTTTTTCTCAGATTCGTATTTTGCTGACATTTCATTTATTTGCCGGCTATTTTTTTCATTGTATGTTGAATCTTTAAGGTCAGTATAAAGATTTAAATATTTAAATGCATTTGCAAAATCAGCTCTCCGGGAATATGCGTCTGCCAATAGTTTATAGTCGGAAGAAGCGATGGTCTTGTAATCGAATTTTTTTGCAATAGCTGCCGATTTTTCAGCATATTCAATGGTCTTGAAATAGTTGCCTATTTTAAAATAACAATCTGCCAAGCCGTAATTTCCTTCTGCGAAATTGAATTGATCCTCTATCAATTCATGAAATTTTATTCCAAGCATAAAGTTTTCAATGGCCAGATCAAATTGTCCCATTGCGACATAAACGTTCGCCAAATTTCCATAGCCTATAGCCAGTCCTTTAGTGCTTTTTATCTCTTGGGCTAATTTTATTGTGAGTTTGCAGTATCTAATTGCTTCCGGATAATCTCCCAATATTTTTTTTGTAATACCGATGTCGTCATAATTTGCAACCATTTTGCGCTTTAATCCGAGCTGAGTATTTATTTCCAATGATTTATTATAATATTCGATCGTCTTTTTATACAGTCCTTGTCCCTGATAGATCCAGCCAATGTTTCTATAACATTCTGCCATCCCTGCCTTATCATTCAACCCTTCGTAAATATGTAATGCCTTGAAATAATAGTCGGAGGAACTTGCATAATCTCCGGTGAACCAATTGAGATCACCAAGATAATTCAGACATTCTCCTATCTTGTTTTTATCCCCGGTCTTTTGAGCTAATGCGTATGCGGTATTTGCGTAATCAAATGCTTTTAATCGGTCCTTGATTTCATATCCCCTCGCTATGGCAATTAAATAAGTTATTTTTGCTGTATCAAGTGTTGAATTATCTATAAGTTTTTGAATTGAATCAATGCGGCTTTGGAACAACAGTGAATCTTTTGATGAGGCCTTTGAAGTTGAAGGGGTCAAAAGTAAGCAGATGAATATAAAATATATCATCTTCAAAAAATGTGTTCTATATTTAGATCTTATTTGCACCTTATAAGTACTTAAATCCTATTACTAAAATATCGTCAACTTGTTCTTTTGATCCTTTCCAATTTTCTATCGTCTTATCCAAAAAAATCTTCTGAGTTTTCATTGATTCATGTTGAATATTCTGCAACAATTCTTTGAATTTTTTTGTCATTAATTTCTTCCCGCTTTCTCCGCCAAATTGATCTGCAAATCCATCAGATGATAAATAGGTCTTATCATTGTGCTGTAAAGTTAATACATGATTTGTAAAAATTCTCTTTTCTTCCTCTTGAATTCCTCCGATAGGAAATTTGTCTGCTTTTATCTCCAGCAAAATATTATTTTTGATAAGGTAAAGAGGGCGGTGCGCACCTGAATAATGCAATTGGTCTTTTGTGATACTGATGATGGCAATGTCCATTCCGTCATGAGTTTCTGAGGCGTTTTCCTTTTGTTTTAATGCAGTTCTTACTTCTTCGTGTAATTCGTTTAATATCAAATCGGGTTGTGTTAGACCATTTTCAAGGACTAATTTATTCAGAATATTGCTACCGATCATACTCATTAATGCACCAGGAACACCATGCCCTGTGCAGTCAGCAACAGCGATTATTTTTACGCCTTTGTGTTCTGCAAACCAATAAAAATCGCCGCTGACAATATCTTTTGGTTTAAATAATACAAACGAGTCAGTGAAAATGGAGTTTAATAAAGATTGTTCGGGAAGGATTGAATCTTGTATCCTTTTAGCATAATTTATACTGTCAGTAATATCTTTGTTTTTTTCTTCTATTAATTTTTTCTGTTCCTCAATTTCTGAAGTGCGTTCTTTCACTTGTACTTCTAACAATTCATTTTGTGACGATAATATTTTTTGTTTTTCTTTCTCTTGCTCGATACTCTTTTCAGAAAGTTCCTCCACCTCGAGAAGCTTCTTTGAGAGATTTTTGCTTGTTACAGCGAAATCACGCGCAAGATAAATACTCATAGAAACAGGTATCCCTAAAATAGTCAGAACGAGTAATCCGATAAGGAAAACACCTCCCGGATCTTCACTGCCGATTGTAAACCCTGTTCCAAATCCTAAAGCGTTTTTTAGCAGAACGATCAGAATAAGTATTAAAAAACTTATTGCAGCAATACCAACGGCCCAAGCTCCCTTTTTCTTTTTTATAATTGCTTTAAAAACTTCAATAGAAGATATAATTGTGGTCATGCATACGAATGAAAAAGATAGGATACGAGGCTCAACTCTTAGAAGTTTAAGTATCAGAATAAGTCCTAAAATACCAGTGACTATCCAAAATAATTTTGGAATTTTTGTGTGAAAAAGTGAAAAGATAAAACCGAGCAAAGCGTTAAAAAAGACTGGAAGCATAAAATATAACATGAATGTTAATTTGCTTATAGAGTCGGGGTTTGAATTATAACTAGTAATGGTTGGAAAAAGAAAAATACAACTGAAAAGTAAGATGAATACGCTGTAATATAAATTTGACTGCTGCGCTCTGTAAAAGAGAAAAAGTAAAAAGTGCACAAAAGCGAGTGTGATGAAAAAGGTAAATAGGAAAATAAAAATGACCGTTAGATCATGCAGGTCTTCTATGTAATTATTTATTCCGAATCCCGCTTCTGCTGCCGTTACTGAGAATCCTACATCATCTTCTAAATAATTATCATACATTTCCCAAGCTGTCTGATTTGAATATCTTACCGCTAAGAGATGTGATCCCGAGGAATCGAAGGATATGAGAATTGGTTTATTGTTTGGTGAATTTTTTACTTCTTTCGTTTTTTCGGCTGAAGGTGTTCCAAAGGAATGAATTAGTTTTCCGTCTAAATAAAATTCAGAAGCACCATGTTGTGAAACCAAAAGGACAAATGTTTTTTGCTCCATTTCTTTCGGAATGAACAAGTGTAATCTGAACCAGCCAATTCCTGTGAATTTTATTTTTGAAAGGTCTGATGATTGGATCGCAGTGGTGGTGCTTTGCCATAAACTATCATTCGTGGATGGATTGGCCCAAGCAATATCATCTTCGGGTTGAAACTTCCAAAATTTGTTTATTGGGAGTACCTTAATTGAATCAGTAAATTTTGTAATTACAAATTCTGATCCATGCTGGGCAAAAAGAGCAAAGTGTAAAAAAAACAGAAAGAGAGAGACTACTTTTTTCATTATTCAAATATAGAACATCTAGAATTAAAGATGAAAAAAATATTCAATTCCAATGTAGCATATTATCCCGGCGAAATACCCAATTGTTGCCAGCCCTGCGATTTTTTTGAAATACCACATAAAATCAATTTTTTCCATTCCCATTGCAGCAACTCCTGCAGCTGAACCTATGATCAAAATACTGCCACCGGTTCCGGAACAATAGGCAAGGAATTCCCATAAATAAGAATCGGCAGGGTAGCTTGTAATATCGTACATTCCCATAGAAGCTGCCACTAAAGGGACATTATCAATAACGGCGGATAGTATACCAATTGTCGGTACAATAATATTTAAGTTTCCGATTTTGTCATTCATAAATTGAGCAAATTGTGATAATATCCCTGTTGATTCCAGCGCAGCAACAGCAGTTAGTATTCCTAAGAAAAACAATATACTGGGGACATCAATTTTTCTTAGTGCTTGCACAACTGATAATGAGTCTTTGTCTTCATCATTTTTCTTGCTGTGTATTACTTCTGTAACGATCCAAAGTATTCCTAATCCGAATAATACACCCATAAATGGTGGTAAATTAGTTAAGGTTTTAAAAACAGGAACAAACAAAAGTGCTCCTAGTCCTAAAATAAAGACAGTGTTTCTTTCAAGCAAATTTGTTGGGTTTGATGATTTTTCAGAGTTTGTTAATGGGCGATCTACATTTCCTTTTAATTTAAACGAAAGAATGATTACAGGTGTCAATAAACACACTAAACTGGGAACGAATAGTTTTAGCATAATGTTTGTCGCTGTGATTTTTCCACCGATCCATAGCATAGTGGTTGTTACATCTCCGATTGGACTCCATGCCCCTCCCGCATTTGCAGCAATTATAACCAATCCGATAAATAGCATTCGATCGTTCTTGTCATCAATCAGTTTTCGCAATAACGACACCATGACGATTGTAGTAGTCAGGTTGTCAAGTATTGCGGATAGAAAAAAAGTAATTGTGCAAATTATAAAAAGTAAGCTGCGTTTATTTGAAGTTGTTATTCGTGAGGTTATTACATCGAATCCATCATGCGCATCTATCAATTCTACAATCGTCATCGCCCCCATCAAAAAGAAAAGTATTCCGGAAATTTCATTAATATGATTTGAAAATTTGACTGCGATCAATTGTGGGTCACTAATCATTAATACATAGACAGCCCAACAAATTACACCTGTTAATAAAGCTGTTGCAGATTTATTAATTTTGATTACGTGTTCAAATGCAATTGCAAGGTATCCGAGGATAAAAATACTTATAATAAGAATGTTCATAATGTTAGTAAAAATAGGGAAACGGAATTGATATATTTGGATTTCTAATTAAAACTTGTATATATTTGGAACTCATACAAATTTAAAAGACGCAATATATGGCAAACCTTTGGATCAAAAAATCGATCAGCTCTTTACAAGGAGAAGCATCAGAAGAACATGGAAGTTTGAAGCGTACTCTTGGTGCCCGTTCTCTTGTTGCCTTAGGAATTGGCGCGATTATCGGTGCCGGACTTTTTTCAATTACAGGTGGTGCTGCTGGAAATAATGCAGGACCTGCTGTTACAATATCCTTTATTATTGCTGCAGTAGCTTGTGGTTTTGCAGGTTTGTGTTATGCCGAATTTGCTTCCATGATCCCTGTCGCAGGAAGTGCTTATACATATTCTTATGCTACCATGGGAGAATTTATTGCTTGGATAATCGGATGGGATCTTGTCCTTGAATATGCCGTTGGTGCTGCTACCGTTTCCATTAGTTGGTCAAGATATTTTGTAAAATTTTTAGGATATTATGATATTCATTTGCCTGCATCAATGACAATGTCACCATTTGATTCTGCTACTCTCGCAGATGGTACTGTTGTGCATGGAATGATTAATTTTCCCGCAATTTTCATCGTAGTGTTAATGTCATTATTACTAATAAAAGGAACCCGTGAATCCGCTGCGGTAAATAATTTTATTGTTGCTTTAAAAGTTATTGTTGTACTTATTTTTATAATTCTTGGTTGGGGGTTTATTAATTCTGAAAACTATCATCCATATATTCCTGTAAATACAGGTGATTTTGGAAGTTTCGGATGGAGCGGAATTGTTCGTGCTGCTGGGATAATTTTCTTCGCATACATTGGTTTTGATGCTGTTTCGACAGCAGCTCAGGAAGCAAAAAACCCAAAACGCGATATGCCGATAGGTATCTTGGTTTCATTGGCAATTTGTACTGTTCTGTATATTTTGTTTGCGCATGTTATGACCGGTGTGGCAAACTATACCAGTTTTCAAGGTGCAGATGGTATTGCACCCGTTGCTGTTGCTATTGACCATATGGGAACTGCCGGAGCGGATGGAGTGATAGTTCCTGCTTATCCTTGGTTAAACAAGGCGATCATTATTGCAATTCTTGCAGGATATTCTTCTGTGATCATGGTGATGTTAATGGGGCAGTCGCGCGTATTTTTTTCAATGTCAAAAGACGGCTTACTACCAAAAATATTTTCGAAAGTACATCCTAAATTCGGAACACCTTCAAAATCAAATTTATTATTCATGTTGTTCGTTAGTTTGTTTGCCGCTTTCGTTCCAGCCCGTGTTGTAGGTGAAATGACTAGCATAGGAACTTTACTTGCTTTTGTGCTTGTATGTGTAGGTGTAATAGTATTGCGCAAAAAACAACCTGACTTGCCTAGAGAATTTAAAACACCATTTGTTCCATTGGTCCCAATCTTAGGAATCGTTTCTTGTTTGGCAATGATGGTTGCTTTGCCTGGAGATACTTGGTTACGATTGATCATTTGGTTAGCTATTGGTTTCATAATTTATTTCGGATACAGTATTAAAAATAGTAAACTGAATAATCCTGATAAGGATAAAAAATAAATATTTATTTTAGGGAAGGGCGGTTCATTCCGTCTTTTTTTAAAACCGTAGATTTAATATTTTTCAAAATAAATATTTGTGCCTTAGCGGTGAAAATTATGAAAGAAGAGCAACCGGAATTAAAACGTGTACTAGGTTTAGTTGATGCAACAATGATCGTTGCCGGATCAATGATTGGTTCCGGAATTTTTATTGTTAGCGCAAGTATGTCGCGAGCAGTTGGTTCAGCAGGGTATTTACTTTTACTTTGGATAATTACAGGAGTGATAACGGTGCTGGCGGCATTGAGTTATGGTGAATTAGCTGGTATGATGCCCAAAGCAGGCGGACAGTTCGTTTATATTCAAAGAGCTTTTGGTAATTTAATTTCTTTCCTTTACGGATGGACAGTTTTCACTGTTATTCAAACAGGCGTTATCGCTGCTGTTGCCGTGGCTTTTGCAAATTATTCCGCAATATTTTTTCCTGAACTACAAGGACAGATCATTTCAATTGCTGATGGTGCATTTGTAATTACCTGGAAACAGATCTTAGCAATCATCTCCATTTTGCTGCTCACTTTTTCAAATACTCGTGGCATTAGAAATGGGAAATTAATTCAACTTGTTTTCACTTCTACAAAGTTGTTTGCCTTATTTGCATTGATAGTTCTTGGAATAGCGATGGCTTTCAAAAGCAATACCTTGGCAGAAAATTTTAAAAATGCATGGGATGCCAGCACAACAACAATAAATAAAGATGGCTCGATAAGTATTTCTCACCTTGCAGGATTTGCATTGATTGGTGCAATGGGGTCAACAATAATAAATTCACTTTTTTCAGCTGATGCTTGGAACAATGTGACATTCATTGCAGGGGAAATAAAAGATCCTAAAAAAAATATTCCACGAAGTTTATTTCTAGGAACACTCCTTGTAACCGTATTGTATATTTTGGCTAATGTGGCCTACCTGGCTTTACTTCCTTTGAAGGGAGACCCTTTGGCAAATGATGCTTTCGGGCAGGGGATCCAGTTTGCAACAAATGACAGAGTAGGAGCAAGCGCTGCTACGATGATCTTTGGAAATGTTGCATTGTTCATCATGGCCGGATTGATTATGATCTCAACTTTCGGTTGCAATAATGGATTGATTTTGGCTGGAGCAAGAGTGTACTATGCTATGGCTAAGGAGAAATTATTTTTGAAGAAAGCGGGGACCTTAAATTCAAACAATGTTCCTTCTTTTGCTTTATGGATACAATGTGCCTGGGCTTGTGCACTCTGTCTTTCCGGTACATATAGCGACTTAGTGAATTATTCAACTTTTGCTTCAATGATTTTTTATATCGTTACAATTGCCGGACTTTTTGTGTTGAGAAGAAAAGAACCTGATACAGAACGCCCTTATAAAGCTTTCGGATATCCTGTTATTCCCGCACTTTATATTTTGTCGGCTTTGGCTATTTGTACAATATTAATTATTTATGATGGTAGAAATACCGGATTCGGTCTTATTTGTGTTTTTATAGGCATTCCTGTTTATTATCTCACGCAGAAGCGTCCAGCACTCAACTAAGCAATAAATTTTTACTGCTCCAATTTTTACTTACTGCTCCAACACGTATTAATGCAACGCTTGTCGAAAAAGACAAATGTTGAATGGTATAATAAATTATTAACTAATAATTTGGAGCTGTAAATTTATGAAAAACATTTTTCGAGATTTTTTTACGTTTAATAAACGTGAACGTAACGGCGTATTTATTCTGACAGGAATTATTTGCGCATTGATCCTTTATCTGAATATTTCTTCTCGTTTTATCAATCAGGAGAAAGTGGATTTTACAAAGTTTGATAAAGATGTCCAGGTCTTTCAGGCTTCGATAAAAGAAAAAGCAAGTTCCTCGGAATGTCCTGAGAAAGTTACTCCCAAATTGGAGAATGCTTTTCCTGATAAAACAAAGGTGGAACGTTTCAATTTTGACCCGAATAATTTATCGGTAGGAGAATGGAAACGCTTGGGCTTAAATGAAAAACAAATTAAGTCCATTAAAAACTATGAATCAAAAGGAGGGAAATTCAGAAAGAAAGAAGATGTGAAGAAAATGTATTGTATCAAGGAAGAGCTCTATGATTCGTTGGAACCCTTCATTCATTTTGCTTCTGCAGGTGACGAAAATCGAAGTAGTGAAAATACAAAAGCAGTTTTCCAAAATGGAAAAGTTAAAAATGCCGCAAGTTTGAAAACTATAAAAGCAGAAATGGTGATTTTAATAGAATTGAATTCTGCTGATTCTTCTCAACTTACAACCATTAAAGGCATAGGACCTTTCTACGCTAAGAATATAATTAAATACCGTAATTCGATCGGAGGCTTTGTTTCAAAAGAACAGTTGTTGGAGATATGGAAATTTGACCAGGAGAAATTGGATGTCATTGAAAAATATATTGGGATCGATCCATCAAAAATAAAAAGGATCAACATCAATACTTGTGAAGTTGCAGATCTTAAAAATGGCTATATCAAATGGAATGTTGCAAATGCAATTGTAAATTATCGTAAAAGTCATGGTAAATACAAATCGGTTGATGAAATAAAAAAAACAGATTTGGTAGATGACGAAACATACCGTAAAATTGTACCGTATTTAATTTTAGATTAAAATTTGTAAAACGAGCTAGCTTATAATTCCGAAGAAATTTCTTCCTTGCAAGGAAACGGAAGAATGAGTTACTCATAATTAATAAACGAGATATGTTACAAAAAAAAATAAAAGGGATCATTCGCGATGTCGAAGACTTTCCAAAACCGGGAATATTATTTAAAGACATAACACCTATTTTTCATAATCAGCAATTGTGCAACGAAATTGTAAATGAATTTGCCGAACGGGTTGCTGATAAAAATATCAATGCTATTGTTGGAGTTGAAAGCCGCGGCTTTTTATTTGGATTTGCACTGGCGAACAAAATGAATATTCCTTTTATTCTGGTGCGAAAAGCGGGAAAGCTGCCGTATAAAAAAATTGCATACGAGTATGATCTGGAATATGGGAGTGCAAAAGTAGAAATGCAGATCGATGAAATTCAGCCCGGCTGGAATGTTTTGATTCACGATGACTTGTTGGCTACAGGTGGTACGGCAGAAGCTGCGGTTAAGTTAATTCAAATGCAACAGGGAAATGTTGCCGGATTTGCTTTTGTTGTGGAGCTTGATTTCCTAAAAGGTAGAGAAAAATTAGCACCATACTCCTCAACTATTATTAGTTTAGTCAATTATTAGGAATATTTCTGGTTGTAAGTTTTTTTTTGTAAAATGGTATTTTTTATATATTTGTTTTTGAACTAAACTACTCACTATGAAAAAAATTACTCTTGGATTATTCTTTTCTCTCTCTTTTCTTATTTATAATGTTTCATTTGGACAATGTCCCGGTTGCCATATTGATTCTTCATTAAATAGTCCGGGAATATATCCAACCACCCTTCCCACCGGAACACAAACAGTTCCTTATTCTGAAGATGTTACTTTTGTTATGTTCCTTGATACTTCTGGTTTTGCTGTTAATTATTTCAAGATTATTGGGGTTTCCGGATTGCCTTTTGGATTGCATTGGGAATGTAATAACGCAGCCACCGGATGCCAATACGATCCAAATGTGAATATTAGAGGTTGTGTAAAAATTTGTGGAACTCCTTTACAATCGGGCTTTTTTACCATAGATGTGAATCTAGTTGTAAATCTTGCTACAGTAGGAAACCAGAATTCAACAACTCAGATTTTTGTTCAAATAGATCCTGTTGCCGGTGGAAATTCCGGATTTACATTCAGTCCTGCAATGTCCTGCGATACTGCACTTGTAAATTTTGATGCACTTATCGATGGGGCACCAAATCCAACTGTTTATAATTGGAATTTCGGAAACGGAAATACGAGCACTTTGCAACATCCTTCTGCGCAATTATATTCTTCACCTGGTGATTATGTTGTCTCTTTGCAAACGGATATTTTAGGATATAAGATAACCGATGTAAATCTCTTTAGTGTGAATAGTAATTGGAGTGGAGATGTCGAAGAGCCGAGCTCAACATTTTTTAGTCCTGACCCCTATTTTCAGATTTTTAATTCACTTTCCACAAACCTCTATACGTCTGCATCATTAAGCGGTACAGAGTCAGGGTCATGGAATAGTCTCAATATTATTTTAATTGACCCCCCATATTCTATTACAATTTGGGATGAGGATAATATTTCTGCTGACGATAATTTGGGCAGTTTTCCTTTTAGTGTATCTGGAACTGGTACGATCCCTTTCAGTGGAGCAGCTGGAACTTCGGGTAATATAGTCGTTGCCAGTTATGTTGTCCAAACCTTTATGAATTATGATACTGTCCATGTTTATCCTGCACCTACACCCCCATCTGCAATATCTCTTTCAGGAAACGATACGATATGTCTGGGAGATTCAGTTATGCTAAGTGTTACTGGTGTCGGTTCAAGTACTATTCAATGGTATAACGATACAACATCCGTTGTCAATGGTGATACTTCTTCTATTATGGTAAATCAAGCAGGTAATTATTGGGCGCAATTAACGAATGCCAATGGCTGTAGTTCTAATAGTAACCAGCAAAATGTTTTTGTTGCACCAATCCCGTATAATCCAACTTTTCTAATCAGTGGCAATACTTTAACGTGTTATACCACAGGTTTCCAATTGCAATGGTATTTAAATGGAAATCCGATACCAGGTGCTGATTCATCTGTTTATGTTATTTCTGTTACCGGCAATTATTCAATAGTTGCGACAAATTCGTTTGGCTGTACCGCTTCAAGCATCGTTGTTTTAGAAACGTATATCGGAGTGGATGAATTAGATGTACTAAATCATTTAGTTGTTTTCCCTAATCCTTCCAATGGTGAATTTAATATTAGTGCCGATCAACGAATCATAGGTATGAACTATACTGTAACTGATAATATTGGCAGAGTTATTATCCAAGGAAAAATTGACGATGCAAATACAAGAATTTCATTGTCTGAATTTGATCGTGGTGTTTATTTTCTTTTTGTAAAAGGAGAGTCTTCTAAAATAGTTAAGCTTATAAGGAATTAATCTAGATAGCTTGTTTTTGCTTTTGATTTTTCATATAGCACACAGCTTTGCTGCGTGCTATATGAATTTTTAAAGATTAAAGCGTCCGCCCCAAAAATATATTATCTGAAGTCAAAAATTTTGCATTCCAATAAAATTTATATTTTTGTCATTCTTAAGAAATTAATACTACAACAATGGACTTTAGCACGAATGAAAATCAGCGAATGATCGCTGATATGATTAAAAAATTTGGAGCGGATCATATTCGTCCTAAAATGATGGAATGGGATGAATCACAAGAGTTTCCTATCGAAGTTTTTAAAAAACTTGGAGAACTTGGATTGATGGGCGTTTTGGTGCCTCAGGAATATGGCGGTTCAGGTTTTTCTTATACGGAATACGTAACTGCAATAGTTGAATTGTCAAAGATCTGTGGTTCGATCGGATTGTCAATGGCGGCTCACAACTCTTTGTGTACAGGTCATATCTTAGCATTCGGGAATGAAGAACAAAAGAAAAAATATCTTCCAAAATTGGCAACGGCAGAATGGATAGGTGCTTGGGGCTTAACAGAAACTGGAACAGGTTCTGATTCGGGTGGAATGACCACAACTGCAAAAAAGGAGGGTGATTTTTATGTGCTTAACGGTTCTAAAAATTTTATTACGCATGCGATCAGTGGAAATGTAGCAGTTGTAATTGCGCGTACTGGTGAAAAAGGAGATTCTCACGGAATGACTGCTTTCATTATCGAAAAAGGAACACCGGGATTTAAATCAGGGAAAAAAGAAAATAAATTGGGCATGCGTGCTTCTGAAACAGCAGAGTTGATTTTTGATAATTGTCGTGTTCACAAAGATCAGATGTTAGGCAAAGAAGGAGATGGATTTATTCAAGCGATGAAAGTCTTGGATGGTGGACGTATTTCCATCGCATCCTTGGCAGTTGGAATTGCAAAAGGAGCTTTTGACTGCGCACTTAAATATTCTAAAGAGCGTGAGCAATTTGGAAAACCAATTTCTCAGTTTCAGGCAATTTCATTTAAGTTGGCAGATATGGCAACCGAAATTGAAGCCGCCGAATTATTGACACTTTTTGCTGCAGATAAAAAAAATAAAGGTGAAAAAATGACCAAAGAAGGTGCTTATGCAAAATATTATGCATCTGAAGTAGCTGTTAGAACATCAAACGAAGCTGTTCAGATCTTTGGTGGTTATGGATATACAAAGGATTTTCCGGCAGAAAAATATTACCGTGATAGTAAATTGTGTACTATTGGTGAGGGAACCTCTGAGATTCAAAAGATGGTTATTGCTCGGGAAATAATGAAATAAGATCCATTTTCTCTTTGATCTTTTTGGCAAAATCAGAAAAAAATTGAAAAAATTCAGGGATTTGGATTTATAATTTAGAAAATTTAATTATATTTGCACCCCCAATTAAGTAATTGGGAAAATAAGATTGGTGAATTATTTTATTCTCCAATTCAATAAATCAACAAATCAAAAATTTAAAAGATGTTAATAGTACAAGTTAAAGAAGGCGAAGCAATCGAAAAAGCACTAAAGAAATTCAAAAAGAAATTTGAAAAAACGGGTGTTGTTAAAGAATTACGTGAGCGTTCAAAGTTCATTAAGCCTTCTGTAGTTTTCCGCGAAGCTAAAATTAAAGCGATCTATAAAGAAAAAATGCAACGTAACGAAGAAGCATAATTCTTCTTTGCATTTGTTAAATATTTCCTGAAGAGGAAAAATATACGGGTTTGTCTATAACTTTAATCAGTTATAAACGTTAAACAGGTAGATTTTTCCTCTTTATTTTTTGGATTATCTGTGTAATTCTCCTTTTTGTTTATGGATGCTAGCCGGGATAGTTTTTTACAATACCTTCAATTCGAAAAACGATTGTCAAGCCATACTATTTTGGCTTACTCCTCCGATCTGGATCAATTCTGTTCCTTTCTACAAACCACATACAATATAAAAAATATTTCAGAGATCAATCATACAGTTGTCCGTTCCTGGATTGTTGAATTGATGGATCAAAAGATCAGTCCTCGTTCTGTCAATCGCAAGATCACTACTCTTAAAACCTTCTACAAATATCTTTTGAGGCAAAATAGTGTCAAAGAAAATCCGATGTTGAAGATCATGTCCCCGAAAACATCAAAACGATTACCTGTATTTATTGAAAAGGACAATATGAATGTGCTTATCGATAATGTAGATTTCGGAGACGATGTGGATGGTGTCCGCAACAAATTAATAATTGAACTTTTTTATGCAACCGGAATCCGTTTGTCGGAGTTGATAAATTTGAAGCAGGCAAATGTGGATTTTTATGCCTGTCAATTGAAAGTGTTGGGTAAACGAAATAAAGAAAGGATCTTACCATTTAATAATGAGATGAAAAACAGTCTCCAAAATTATATATCTCAAAAAGTGGATTTGCCGAATGAATTTCTTTTTGAAATGAAAAGTGGAAAAAAAATGTATGAAAAATTAGTTTATCGCCTCGTTAATAATTACCTTTCACTTGTCACAACAATTGATAAAAAAAGTCCGCACGTTTTACGTCATACTTTTGCAACGCATATGTTAAATAATGGGGCCGATTTAAATGCAATAAAAGAATTGCTTGGACATGCAAACCTTTCGGCAACGCAAGTATATACGCATAACACAGTAGAAAAATTAAAAAACATTCATAAACAAGCACATCCTAAGGGGTAGCAATAATCAATAATAATAAATAATAGGAGGACAGTATCATGACCGTAAAAATTCAATCCGTGCATTTCGATGCAGACAAAAAATTGTTAGCATTCGTAGAAGAACGAGTAGATAAATTAACCCATTATTATGATGGAATAATAAAAAGTGAAGTTATTCTGAAACTTGATAAATCAGAAGGTTTGGAAAATAAAATTGCTGAAATAAAATTACATATTGCAGGCAATGATCTGTTCGCAAAAAAACAATGTAAGAGTTTTGAAGAGGCCGTTGATACAAGTATTGATGCACTAAAGGCTCAGGTGAAAAAACACAAAGAAAAATTGCAAGGTTAGTTTAATACTTGGCAAATAAAGGGACTCTTCTATAAAAACTAGAAGAGTCTTTTTTATTGTCAATAATATTCATACCCATTGTACCTTTTAATCTTTTTATCCTGTTTTCCCTTTTTACCAAAGAAACGAAACTCTCCGCATAGGCTGATTCTGCATTAATTTCAGGCCATTCTGATCTCATATTAATGTTTTCATACTTAATGGTAATAATTTCTATTTCTGGGAAGTTCTTTTTGATATATCTACCTAAAAGATGTGCTTGGTAAGGATCTGTAGCAAGCGCTATCCTTTTAAATCCTTGCTCTTTTGCTAATTGTACCGAGTAAAATACGTTTTCGGTACTATGTTCTGCTTCCTCTTCACAATGGATATTTTTTACCGGCAACCCCAAAGAATCTGCATAGATCTTCATTACTTTACTCTCCACGTAGGGTGTGTAAACAGAGGCTCCTGAAAAAATAATATTTTTAGTGATCCCCCTTTCAAATAAATACTTGGCCCAAAGAATACGTGCTTTCAAAACCATTTTCATCGATCTCTTCTGATAAGGAACTCCAGGAACAATGATCACATCATATGGGTTTGCGAGTTGTTTGTTCAGATCTTCCGATTCTTTGGTTGATTTGTCGTAGCTGCAAAGAAGGATAAGTGCGCAGCTAATAAAAGCAGGAGCTGGGAGATAGCGTTTCATGGTCCGGTTTTTTTAGTAAGCTCCAGTAGAATTTGGCGCATTTTTCCATTTTAATGAAATGTTGAAAAAGCAATTTTGCTGGAGCGTAATTTTCAGACCATAATTTCGGGGATGTTTAAACTTTTAAAAAAACGATACCCCCTTTTAATAATTGTTTGAACTCTCCTTAATTGAGGTAAAGAGTCGTTTTTTTGCTGTTAGCATAATAAATTGTATAGATTATTTAGAATTATTGAAGATAAAAACCTTATTAATTGGAACATTTATATAAATTTGCGACCTTAAAATGAGGCAGGAAGCATTTTTTTTGAAAAAAACCTTCAAAACTTTTGTTACTCCGCAAATGTTTTATAAATTTGCAATCCTTTTTCAAGGGGGTAATGCAAAATTTTGACACCCAAAAGGGTTGAAGTTCTTTTAAAATCTAGGATTACAAGACATTGCCGATGTAGCTCAGTTGGCCAGAGCAGCTGATTTGTAATCAGCTGGTCGGGGGTTCGAATCCCTCCATCGGCTCTTTTTTAATTGATTTGCAATATTTGTCGGGGAGATACCAGAGTGGCCAAATGGGACAGACTGTAAATCTGTTGTT
>CANJPX010000009.1 GCA_947476185.1 Bacteroidota bacterium | reverse complement strand
TGTGTATGATACAATTATTGGTAACGAATTTACGATTGACGAAATGCGCTACTTTATAAAGGGGGAGCAAGATGCTGAAAAAGGATTCAAAGCGAAAGGGGCATTTTGGGCAAACATGGTATTAGGAGCTGCAGGTGCTGTAACCGGTAGTTTTTTATGCCCGATTCCACCATTTGCATTTATAGCTTTAAGCGGCTTACCAAAAGTTAACATCAAACATAGCACCGTTTCCAATATTGATTTCCTAAAGCACGACACCTATATAATGGGCTATGAAAGAGTTGCACGCAAAAAGAGAAAGATTAGTTCTCTGGTTGGGGGAGGCGTTGGCCTTGGCGTTGGCTTGGGCACCTATTTTATTTTAAAAGCTACCGATAACGAAATTAAATTTTAATAAAGATCTATCTTTTCAAATTTGATTTTCTTTAAACGCATCTCCGACTTTATTCTTTTCGGTAACATTTACGTTGCATTAGGTGCAGTTTGCTTGATACAAAGCACAGTTATTCAAATTGGATCAAAGGATCATTTAATTTTTTATTCTGCTCTTACTTTTTTTGCAACACTATTTGTATACAACCTGCAGCGTATTTTTTACATCCATCAAAAAGACATTAGCTTAAATTCTATACGAAGAAGATGGATCTCCGAAAACCAATTTTCAATACGTTCACTTTGCGTAACAGGATTTATAGGTGTTGCCATTACATTTTTTTTTAATGACCCAAAAATCATTTTTTATTTATCACCGCTACTTATCTTATCGATCGCCTATTTTTTACCTACCATCAAACTAAGACAAAATGCCTGGTTCAAGCTATTAACACTGGCAATTGTCTGGACAACAGCAACGGCACTTTTACCTATTATCTTAAACAACATCAATCTGTTTTCTACAAAAAGCATTCTTCATTTTTTTGTACAATTGAGCTTTATGGTCGGGATTTGCATTCCATTTGATATCCGCGACCATGAAATTGACAAGGTCGACAACATAAATACCTTGCCACATATTTTCGGAGAACAAAAAACACGGTGGATTGCCGTTACAATTATGTTGATCTATATTTTTTTGATAGCACTCGAATATCAGATTGGAATGCTCAATATAAAAACAGGAACAGCCTTGTTGTTCTCTGCAATAATTAACGGAACATTAGTATTGTTGAGTGGCCCTAAAAGAAGTGAATATTTTTATGTTGCAGGAATTGACGGCACCATGATCCTTCAAGGAACCGCGCTGATGCTGGCACATTCTTTATAAAACAGAATAATTTTTTCTGATTGCTAAAACTATTTTAATTTCATCGCAATTGCCAAGGCTTCACCAAAAGCTTTTGCTGTTCTTATTAGATCGTCTTCGGTATGTGCTTCGCATACAAAACCTACCTCATATCCGGAAGGTCCAATATAAACACCACGCTCCAATAATTCTTTGTGTAATATTCTAAAATATTTCATCGAATCCGCATCGATCTCTTCAGCCGATCCTATATTTTTTTTATCAGTAAAGGCGATCCAGAAAATTGAACCGATCGAAAAGATTTGTAGTTGATCCTCTTCGACTCCGCTCAGGGTGACACATGATTTATAGTTTTGAAAAATAGTATCAATCAAGAATTGAGTTTTGGATTCTAAGTCTTTATAAAAATTTGGTTTCAAACATTCTGTCAACTGAGCAATACCTGCAGCCATCGCAACCGGATTTCCACTCAATGTTCCTGCCTGATAAACATTTCCTTCCGGAGAAATATGATTCATCATTTCCGCAGAAGCACCATACATCCCAACAGGCAAGCCTCCTCCAATGATTTTTCCATACGTGATGATATCCGGCTGTATATTATAATATCCTGCAGCACCTTCAAATCCTACACGGAAACCGCTGATCACTTCATCAAATAATAAAAGAGTTTTATTTTCTGTGCAAATGGTTCTTAAAAATTGTAAATATTCTTTGCGTTGCAATAACAAACCATTGTTAGCAGGAATAGGCTCAATGATAACACATGCGATCTGATCTTTGAACTCGGTGAACGCTTGTCTTACGGCTTCTTCATTGTTTAATGGAACAACAATTGTTTCATTTACAAAACTCTCCGGCACACCTGCAGATGAAGTATTTCCAAAAGTTACTAAACCTGAACCGGCCTTCACCAAAAGAGAATCACTATGTCCGTGATAACAACCATCGAATTTCAGGATCTTATTTCTCTTTGTATAGCCTCGTGCTAAACGGATTGCGCTCATCACAGCTTCGGTACCGGAACTCACAAAACGAATTTTTTGAATATACCTGTTGTTCTTCAATATCAATTCTGCCAATTCATTTTCCAATTCTGTTGGTGCACCAAACGAACTTCCATTCTCCACCGTTCTCTTAATTGCCTCCACCACTTTTCCATTTGCATGCCCAAGTATCAAAGGCCCCCAGGAACCACAAAAATCAATAAATTCATTTCCATCGGCATCCCAAATATGAGCACCTTTACCTTTTTGAATAAACAATGGTGTTCCTCCAACAGAGCGAAATGCACGCACAGGACTGTTCACGCCACCAGGAAAATATTTTTTCGCTTTCTCAAATAAAGCTTCCGATTTTTCTCTCTTCATAATTGAATAAATTAGGATGCAAATATATATCTTTGGAAGCAATATCATCAGCAAAAAATTACACCACTGATTACGCAGAATTGCATAGATAATTTTTAGAAACAATTTGCATAGTTTTGAGATTTAAAAAAATCTTTTACGTTGGAGAAAAAATAAACAAATTGCAAGATTTAAAATATATGAATTATACGAACACATTAGAATTCGCAAAACAACAAGATGCAAACGATCCATTAAAAGGCTATCGTGAAAAATTTTATTTTCCGATGATGCATGGTCGCGAAACAGTATATTTTACAGGAAACTCCTTGGGTCTACAACCAAAAGCAACACAAAATTATGTTTTAAATGAATTGGAAGATTGGGCTACCTTCGGTGTAGAAGGGCATTTTCATGCACGCAAACCATGGCTTTCCTACCATGAACAATTTGCAGAACCAATTGCAAAAATTGTTGGTGCTCAACCGGAAGAGGTAGTTGTGATGAATCAATTGACACTCAATTTACATCTTTTATTAGTGAGCTTTTACCGCCCAACAAAAACACGTTACAAAATTTTATGTGAAGCAAAAGCTTTTCCTTCCGATCAATATGCATTAGAATCACAAGTGAAATTTCACGGTTTAGATCCGGAAAATGCGATCATTGAAGTTGCTCCACGCAGTGGCGAAGTTTGCATCCGTCATGAAGATATTATTACTGCGATCGAAAAAAACAAAGACTCGCTCGCCACCGTTTTGATTGGTGGAGTGAACTATTACAACGGGCAGGTATTTGATATGAAAGGCATCACAGATGCTGGTCACAAAGCAGGAGCATTTGTCGGTTTCGACTTGGCACATGCTGCCGGAAATATTAAATTAGAGCTGCATGACTGGAATGTTGACTTTGCATGCTGGTGCAGTTATAAATATTTAAACTCCGGTCCCGGTGGTGTTTCAGGTATTTACATCAATAAAAAACATTTAAATGATCCTTCTATTCCCCGTTTTGCAGGTTGGTGGGGTCACGATAAAAATACACGTTTTAAAATGGAAAAGGGGTTTGTTCCAATGCCTACAGCAGAAGCGTGGCAAATGAGCAATGCACCAATTTTGTCGATGGCAGCTCATAAAGCTTCAATTGACATTTTTACTGATGCAGGAATGGATGCCTTACTCTCCAAAACAGAAAAATTGACAGGCTACCTGGAATTCATTATCGATGAGATCAATAAATCATTGCATGAAAAATTAGAAATTATCACACCACGTGATAAAAAACAAAGAGGTTGTCAATTGTCAATTGTCGCGCATGGAAGAGGCAAAGAACTTTTTAATAAATTAACAGAAGCCGGAGTGATCTCTGATTGGCGTGAACCAAATGTTATCCGCTGTGCACCTGTTCCTTTGTATAATTCTTTTGAAGATGTATATCGATTCGGGGAGATATTAAAAAGCGCTTTATAAAACGAATTTTAAAATTGAAATAAATAATAAGTATGAGTAATAAAACAGCAACAATTGTAGGAGCAGGATTAGTAGGTTCACTTTGGGCAGTATATTTATCTAAAGCAGGATATAAGGTTACAATTGTGGAACGCAGACCCGATATCCGCAAAGCAGAAATATCTGCAGGTAAATCAATAAACCTGGCATTATCCGACAGAGGTTGGAAAGCATTGGATACAGTGGGCATTGGCGATGAGATCAGAAAAATTGCAATTGCAATGCCCGGAAGAATGATGCACGACCTGAAAGGAAATTTATCGTTTCAGCCCTACGGAAAAGACGGACAAGCGATCTATTCTGTTTCCCGCGGAGGATTGAATGCAAGAATGATGAGCATTGCAGAGGAAGTTGGAAAGGCGCAGATATTTTATAACGAACGCTGCGCAGATGTTGATCTTGAAAAGGGAATTGTATATACAGAACATACTGAAACAAAAGAAAAAAAAGAATACCATTCTGATGTTGTATTTGCTGCAGATGGTGCATTTTCAGCTGTTCGTTACAACGCAATGCAAAAACTCGATCGATTTGATTATAGCCAGAAATTTATTGAAGATGGTTACCGGGAAATTCTTTTGCCTGCAAATGCTGATGGATCCTATAAAATAGAAAAACATGCTTTACACATTTGGCCACGCGGTAGATTTATGTTGATCGCTTTACCTAACGAAGACGGTTCTTTCACTTGTACCTTGTTCATGCCCATGAAGGGCGATAAATCTTTTGAATCTTTAAAAACAAAAGAAAATGTGAACGATTTTTT
The DNA here is from genome assembly GCA_947476185.1 of Bacteroidota bacterium. Lineage (GTDB taxonomy): Bacteria > Bacteroidota > Bacteroidia > 2-12-FULL-35-15 > 2-12-FULL-35-15 > 2-12-FULL-35-15. Next base: position 73,431 of record CANJPX010000009.1, on the reverse strand, counting down.
CAAAACTACCTTTCCCGATTTCTATGCAATGATGCCAACTATCGCAGACGCATGGGGAAATCACCCGCTATCGGCATTAGCCATTATCCGTTGCTATCCATGGACACATGGGAAGACAGCATTGATGGGAGATGCAGCACATGCTACAGTTCCTTTTTACGGACAAGGTATGAATTGTGGGTTTGAAGATTGCACAGTGATGTGGCAATTGATGCAAAAACACAATGAAGACTGGAACAAAGTATTTGAAGAATATCAAATTTTGCGCAAACCGGATGGTGATGGGGTGCAGGAGTTATCCTTGCAAAACTATCTGGTAATGCGGGATCTTGTTGCCGATCCAAAATTTCAATTGCAAAAGAAAATCGAATCGCACTTTTCAACGAAACACCCGGACAAATGGATGCCGGTATATAGCCAGGTAACATTCAGTCATATTCGATATTCCGAAGCATACCGAGTAGGAAATCTTCAGGATGAAATAATAAAAAAAGTGATGTCGAGTTTTCCTGATATTGAAGAAAAATGGAATAGTGAAGAGGTTGAAAAGGAAATTTTGAAAAGTTTGTAGAGACAAGAACCAAGAGACAAGATAAAATATTCTTTACAAACCAACCTGATTCTTGGATCTAAACTCGTGACTCTTTAATATGATCTACTTAAAAAAATATCTCATTGTAAAGTTGTTGGTCGAGAATGTGAGCCATTACGAATTAATGGGTATTTACCGGCCTCAGGCATATGTTCAAGGAGCAAAAAGTTATTCAACGGAATGCCAGATTGAACTATACAAAAAACCAATAGAGCAAGGCGAAACAGCGGTGCTCAATGCAGCACTTTATGCACCACATGGATTTGGGGAGCACTTAAAACAAGGAAGTTTGTTAACTTTACGCAACGGATTAGAGATTGAAGCAAAAGCGGTGGTGTTGGAAATAATAGGATATAAAAAATAGCAGAAAAATTCAAGCAGCAATAATTTAGATAAATACTTGAAATATATAAAATACATATTATTTTTTTTCGCATTCATTTTTGTGAATCAAAATACTTTTGCGCAACCATCAACAGATGAGCAACTCGCATCGCAATTTTATCAAAACAAAGAATTTGATAAAGCATTGGATTACTATGAGAAACTTTACAATAAAAAATCTCCTCAAATTTTTTATCAACCCTATCTGAATTGTTTGTTAGAAACAAAGGATTTCAAGAAAGCAGAAAGGATCGTCAAAAAACAGATCAAACAAAATCCGGATGCACCAAATTTTATTGTAGACCTGGGGACAGTTTATACGCGTTCGGAGGAACCCGAAAAAGCAAGATCAACCTGGGAATCGGCTGTGAAAGCAATAAAAATGGATGACCAGGTGTTTGCAGTTGCAAATTCTTTTATTTCAATTCGCCAATATGATTTTGCTATCTCTACATATTTAAAAGGAAGAAAGATCTCACAAAATAATTACCCTTTTAGCTTTGAATTGGCTGATGTATACAATACCAAAGGAGATAAAATAGCAATGATCAATGAATATTTGGATGTATTGGATCTTCAGGATTCTTATATTCAAAGTGTACAGAACGCATTACAATCAAGCTTTGGAAGTGATGCAGATCAAAAACAAAATGAACTTGTAAAGACCGAGCTACTCAGAAGGATCTCAAAAAATCCGGATAAAACCATTTACTCTGAACTGTTGATTTGGATGCAAATTCAGTTGAAAGACTGGGAAGGAGCCTTTGTTCAGGCAAAAGCATTAGATAAAAGAAAAAAAGAAGAAGGCAACCGTGTGATGGCATTGGCAATATTATTTTCTCAAAATGAAGCGTATGATGTAGCCATAAAAGCTTTTAATTATGTTATCTCGAAAGGACCTGAAGTATATTATTATACCAATGCCCGCATCGAATTATTAAATGTTTACTATCAAAAAGTAGTTACAAAAGGAATTTACACTTCACTCGATCTTACCGAATTGGAAAAAAATTATGTCTCTACAATTGCTGAATTAGGTAAATCTGCAAGCACTGTTCCTCTCCTAAAAAATTTGGCGCATCTTCAAGCATTCTATCTGAATAAAACTGATGATGCAAAAGCACTATTAGAGGAAGCGATCCAACTACCGCAATTGCCGGCTGTTACGCAAGCGGAATGCAAAATTGAATTAGCAGATATTTTATTAATGACAGGAGATATTTGGGAGGCATCTTTACGCTATTCTCAGGTTGAAAAAGCATTTAAATATGACGCGATCGGGCAGGAAGCAAAATTCAGAGTAGCAAGAATCTCTTATTATACCGGAGATTTCAAATGGGCACAAGCTCAATTAGATGTATTGAAAGGTGCTACTGCAAAGTTAATTGCAAATGATGCCTTGGATCTTTCTTTATTAATAAGTGATGCACTAGCCATCGATTCAAATGAAGCACCGTTAGCAATTTTTGCACGTGCTGATCTTTTGGCTTTTCAAAATAAGGACGACCAAGCAAAAATATCATTGGATTCCATCAACACTCTTTTCCCTAACCATGCATTGGCTGATGAGATATTATATAAAAAGGCCCAGATTGCATTAAAACATTTACAGTACATTGAAGCCGCCACATTTTACGAAGAATTATTAAAAAATTATGGAGATGATATTTTAGGTGATGATGCGATGTTTAAACTTGCAGACCTAAATGAAAATCAATTTAAAAACTTAGAAAAAGCGAAAGAATTGTATCAACAATTAATGGAAAAACATCCTGATAGTTTATATGTGGTGGAGGCTAGAAAACGTTTCAGAAAACTAAGAGGTGATAGTATAAATTAGCCCTTCGACTTCGCTCAGGATGACAAAAAATTTAACATTTACAATATGATAATTTATAATGTGACTGTGAACATCGAAAATGATGTGCATGATGAATGGCTCGGATGGATGAAAGCAAAACATGTTCCTGATGTGATGGCGACAGGCTGTTTTGTAGAAAATAAAATTTGTAAAGTATTGGTAGAAGAAGAACAAGGAATAACCTACTCTTTTCAATACACCTGTAATAGCATGGATGACCTTAAAGAATACCAACGCTTGCATGCACCACGATTACAAAAAGAGGTTGCCGATAGATATGCAAACAAATTTGTTGCATTCAGAACTTTATTAGAAGTTTTATAAGCTCAACAAAAACACTGAATACTAATAAACGAATGAACCGGTGAACTAATGAAACAAGAAGTAAGAGCTAAAAAACATTTAGGTCAGCATTTTTTGAAAGATGAAACCATTGCTTTGAATATTGTAAAAAGTTTAAAGCATACTTCCCTGTACAAAAAAGTAATTGAGGTGGGTCCCGGAATGGGTGTGCTTACAAAATACCTCATCAAGGAAACTGCATACGAAACACATATTATTGATATTGACAGAGAATCAATCGCCTTTTTAAAAGAAAATTATCCGAGTCTTGAAAATAAAATTATTGAAGGGGATTTTTTAAAATTGGATTTTAATGATCTGTTTAATAATGATCCATTTGCGGTTATCGGGAATTTCCCATACAACATTTCGACAGAGATCTTATTTAAAGTTTTAGATCATAAAAATCAAGTACCTGAGGTAGTCGGTATGTTTCAAAAAGAGGTAGCGGAGCGTATTGCTTCAAAACCAAGAAATAAAACATATGGGATCACCAGCGTTTTACTTCAGGCATTTTATGATATCGAATATTTATTTACCGTGGATGCCAGCGTATTTAATCCACCACCACGTGTGCAATCTGCGGTGATCCGGTTAACACGAAATACAGTTCAACAATTGGATTGCAACGAAAAGTTGTTCAAACAAGTTGTAAAAGCAGGATTCAATCAACGCAGAAAAACTTTACGCAATTCCATAAAGGCGTTTAAACTGAAACCTGAATTTTTGGACCATAAATATTTGACGCAGCGAGCAGAAGAGTTGTCGGTGGCGGACTTTGTAGCATTGACAAATATGGTAGAGGTTCAATAAAGTATGCCATATATCATTTTTTTATTTTCTAAATTCCTATACTTTTGGATCCTCAATAATAAAAAATGGATATTATTTTTGGATTACTTTTTCTCATCTTAACGCTGTTGATCAGCTGGTTTATCAGCGCATATTCCAGAGGGAAAATAAAAAATACCAAGCTGGGATTGATCCTTATTTTGGCTTCATTTCTTTGCGGAATAATAATGTTATTCCTTTCAATCACTTTTTCATAAATAAAATAAGTCGATTATTTTCACTGATTGTTAAATTTCCAATTATCGTTTATCCGATACGTTTAAATCTTACCTTTGCAGGCGTAAAACAATAAAATCGTTATTAGGTGCAATTTGAATTAACAGACGAATTTTTATTAAAACTCCGTGAAGCTATCAATGCTCAAAACGGAGCGTTTGTTCATGAGCACTTCCGAGACCTTTACCCTCCAGACATTGCAGATATATTTAACAAGCTTGAAATTGAAGAAGCAAAATATGTTTATACTCAATTAGATGAACAAATTGCTGCCGATGTTTTAGTAGAATTGGAAGACTCTGTTCGTGAAGACTTCCTAGCCTCACTTACTTCTAAAGAAATTGCAGAGCACATCGACAATATGGATTCGGATGATGCTGCTGACGTTATCGCTGAATTACCGGATTCTGTGCAGGATGAAGTTTTATCGCACATGGAAGACAGTGAGCAAGCAAGTGACATTGTTGACCTCCTAAATTTTGATGAAAATACGGCAGGTGGTTTAATGGCTACGGAGTTGGTGCGGGTTCATTTGAATTCAAGCTCCATTGAGTGTGTCCGTGAAATTCGTGCAAAAGCGGATGTTGTTGAAAATATTTATTCGATCTATGTGGTCGATGATGATGAAAAACTAGTTGGTTTACTTACATTAAAAAAGTTAGTGATCTCTCCCAACAATTCTGTGATCGCTGATATCTATGATCCAAAGGTAATTTCTGTTAAAACGAATACAGATGCCGAAGAGGTAGCAAATATCATGGACAAATACGATCTAGTCGTATTGCCTGTTATAGACGCTTTGGGAAGATTAGTTGGCCGGATCACTGTTGATGACGTTGTTGATGTGCGAAGAGAAGAAGAAACAGAAGATGTACAAAAGATGGGTGCGATGGAGGCTTTGGAAGAACCATATATGAGTACTCCCTTTTTACAGATGATCAGAAAACGTGCCGGATGGTTGATCATTTTATTCCTTGGTGAAACGCTTACGGCAACAGCAATGGCATTTTTTCAGGATCAAATTGCAAAGGCCGTAATTCTTGCCTTGTTTATTCCACTGATCATTTCCAGCGGTGGTAACAGCGGTTCACAAGCCTCTACACTTATTATCAGAGCATTGGCATTAGGCGAAATAACCATCAGAGACTGGTGGAGAATTGTAAAAAAAGAAGTTTCAACAGGATTGGTAATTGGCTTAATATTAGGAATTATAGGTTTTGCTAGAGTGGGATTATGGTCGTATTTCATAAGCAGTTATGGTCCTCATTGGGCATTAATAGCATGCACTGTTAGTTTTTCACTTGTCGGTGTAGTTATGTGGGGAACACTGATGGGTTCATTGCTTCCGCTTTTCTTAAAACGCATTGGTTTGGATCCGGCAGTCTCCTCCGCTCCGTTTGTTGCAACCTTAGTTGACGTTACCGGATTGATCATCTATTTCACCTTCTCCATCATTTTCTTAAGAGGCGTTCTATTATAGATTACATACTATACAATCATGCCACAGCGGTATCACTGAGAGAATGGATCATATGGCCTCGCACTTTTCTGAGAAAGTATTTTCAACAAGATTCATTTGAACATTAAATCCTGAATTTCTTTCCGGAAATTATTTACTAATTTTACTTTCACATCCTAATCAATAAAATTCAGATCAAAAAAGTATTAAAGCAGAGGTGAAAAATCTATAGTACATTTGTATAAACATTATATACAGCAGTTAAAAACCTGTGATACCCTTTATGAAGATCCTCTTTATCGATTCCAACCATTCATTGTTACAGGAGATGCTTGAAAAAGCAGGTCACATATGCGATCTGAATTATCATTGGACAAAAGAAGAGATCGAAAAAACCATTCATTTATACGATGGTGTTATTGTCCGCAGTAAAATAAAAATCACCAAAGAAATTATTGAAAAAGCTGTCAATCTTAAATTTATTGCCCGTGCCGGAGCCGGGATGGAGAATATTGATGTGACCTATGCAGAAAATAAAGGAATAAAATGCTTCCATGCACCTGAAGGAAATCGCGATGCTGTTGCCGAACATTCTATTGCGATGTTACTTTCTTTATTCAATAATTTATTCAGAGCAAATAAAGAAGTGCGTGAAGGCAAATGGATAAGAGAAGGAAATCGTGGAGTGGAACTGATGGGAAAAACTGTCGGAATTATAGGCTATGGAAACATGGGCTCCGCTTTTGCTGAACGGTTAAGAGGTTTTGGTGTTAACATTTTGGTGTATGATAAATACAAGAAAGGTTTCGGGAACGATATCATCAAGGAATGCAACATTGAACAAATTTTTGAACAAGCGGATATTTTGAGTTTGCATACGCCACTCACAGAAGAGACAAATTATCTGATCAATAATTCCTTTATCAATAAATTTTCAAAAAACATATACGTTATCAATACTGCCAGGGGAAAATGTTTAAACACTTCAGACCTTGTTAAAAATTTAAAAACCGGAAAGGTATTAGGTGCATGTCTGGATGTTTTAGAATATGAAATGTCGTCATTCGAAGCATTGAATACAAATGAACTTCCTGAAGCATTTCAATATCTGATACGATTTGAAAATGTTGTTTTATCACCACACATCGCCGGTTGGACACATGAAAGCAATATTAAAATTGCGAAGGTTTTGGCAGAGAAAATTTTAAATTATAATTTCAGGGGAAGAGTCAAGAGGTAGAATCTAGATGTTACTCGCGACAGCCTAGTAACCATCGCATATGTTTCGGTATGCTCAACATGACCTCGTACTTCTGAATAGCAATTCAATTCTAACGATACCGGGGAATCATTAAATCATCGGCTTTACCACCAGCTGAACTGTATACCGGCTCTTCACTTCCAATAATACTTTTTTATCGATTGTAACTCTGTCTATAGTTGCCTGATCATAATAACGAATTGTGATCAATTCCAAATTTTCGTTGTACAAAACACGATATTGCTTTTGGAGTGTCTTGATCAGATCCGGTAATTTGCGTTCATCATTATCGACACTAATAGAAAAGCTGATCGCAGAATTTTGCATCACATTTACTTTTACCTGTTTTTCGGCAAACAGATTAAACATTTCGCTTAGGTTTTCCTCCATAATGAATGAGAAATCTTTTGGAGAAATAGAAAGCAATACTTGATTTATCTTAAAAATAAAACAAGGGATCGGCAATGGAGATTGCACATCATTAATAACCGTTCCCTTTTCTGAGGGTTTCAAAAATGATCTTACGAAAAGCGGGATCTTCTTATTCTGAAGGGGCTTAATTGTTTTCGGATGAATAACAGTCGCTCCGTAATATGCCAATTCGATCGCATCCTGATATGAAATTTGTTCCAGCTTTTTAGTTTCATCAAACCATTTCGGGTCCGCATTTAAAACTCCGGGCACATCTTTCCAAATTGTAACACTCTCGGCATTAGTTGTAAAACCAAGGATTGCAGCGGTATAATCTGAACCTTCACGACCAAGTGTCGTTGTGAAATTTTCAGAAGTTCCGCCAATGAATCCTTGTGTAACGATGATTTTTGAATCATCCCCCTTGCCCTCCTTCGGCAAGCTCAGGACAGGCTCTTCTAAGGGGGAGTTAAAAACTGGGATCAACCGCTCATTCACCAACGACTGAGTCAAGTCCCAATCTACTTTTCCTTCACGATACGTGTTATCTGTTTGGATCAGATCGCGCACATCCACCCATTTACTTTTAATTCCTGCTTCATTTAAATAAGCATTTACAATTTTTGTAGAAATGATCTCTCCAAGACTTACAATTTTATCGTATTCATAATTATAATTTTCCGTTGGCTCATCATCAATGGCCCAATCCAATTCTACAAATGTGTTATTTATCTCATTATAAACAGCATGCTCTTTATTTGGAAATAATTCTCCTATTATATCAAAATGATATTTCTTTATTTCGTTCAATACAACAACAGCGTTTTCCTTTTTAAAGAAAACAGCATCTGTCAATCGCTCTAAGGCATTGGTAATTTTACCCATTGCAGAGACTACCACAATAATATTTTCCTTAGGAAATCCTTTTAATATCTCTCCAACATTTTTAACAGACTTCGAATCCTTTACAGACGCTCCACCAAATTTGAAAATTTTCATTTTAAATCAATTATATTCTTGAATTTGTTTTTCAGTCAATTTGCAATTCACCCATTCGGCATCAAAATTTGAATTCAGCTTTTTATAAAAATTTAATGCAGGTTCATTCCAGTCCAAAACCTGCCACTCCATTCTTCTGGCTTTCATTTCTTTAGCCACTATCACAACTTTATCAAATAATTTTTTACCAATTCCATACTTCCGATGAGATTCAGTGATAATAATATCTTCTAAAAAAACACATTTGCCTTTCCATGTAGAATATTTGATATAATACAAAGCCATTCCTACTATTTTACCATTCTGCTCTGCAACAAAAAAATTAAAGATCGGATTATTTCCAAATCCATCTCTTTTCAATTCTTCAACAGAAACAGCTACTTCGTCAGGAGCTTTTTCATAAGTCGCCAATTCCTGTATCAAATTTAATACTTGTGGCAAGTCGATTTCCAGTCCTTTTCTAATTGAAATATTCATAGCCACAAAGTTATTTAATTCTTTGGTTTTTATCATCCAAAAATATTGCGATATTTGTGTAAATAAGAAATAAACAGACAATGAGCAGAGTTAAAACTTTAGGACAATTTATTATTGAAAAACAAGCCGATTTTCCATATGCAAAAGGGGAGTTATCGCGGCTTTTGCGTGATATTGCTATCGCGTCAAAGATCGTTAACCGCGAAGTTACAAAAGCCGGTTTAGCTGATATATTAGGTGATGCGGGGGAAATTAACATTCAGGGAGAAAATGTAAAAAAACTGGATGTTTATGCGAATGAACAATTTATTGCGGCACTAAGTGTTGGTGGCGAATGCTGTGCAATCGCATCCGAAGAGAACGAAGACATTATAACCATTGATAACGAGGTTTCTAAAAATGCGAAATATGTTGTAGCTATGGATCCTCTGGATGGCTCTTCCAATATTGATGTAAATGTTTCCATTGGAACTATATTCTCGATTTATAGAAGAACTTCTCTTTCCGGACCGGGAACATATGAGGATTTTATGCAACGCGGAACGGAGCAAGTAGCTGCGGGATATGTTATTTACGGCTCCTCTTGTATGATGGTTTACACCACAGGAAAAGGAGTGAACGGATTTACGCTGGATCCTTCTATCGGAGAATTTTGTTTGTCGCATCCAAATATGCAAACACCTAAATCTGCCAAAGTATATTCCATAAATGAAGGAAATTATGTCCACTTTCCTGATGGAGTGAAAAAATATATTAAATATTGTCAGGAAGAAGACGATGCAACCAGCCGACCATATTCATCACGATATATAGGCTCAGGCGTTGCTGATATTCACCGTAACCTGATCATTGGCGGAATTTATATTTATCCGACAACTGCAAAATCTCCGAAAGGGAAATTGCGCTTGCTTTATGAATGCAATCCTTTGGCATTTATTATTGAACAAGCTGGTGGGAAAGCTAGCAACGGGACAAAACGCATCATGGAATTGGATATGAAAGAACTGCATCAACGAACGCCTTTATTCATCGGATCGGCAGACATGGTAGATATGGCCTGTGAGTTCATGAAAAAGTATTCAGAGGTAAATGCTTCCTAGAAAGATATTCATTTCTAAAAAACACGAATAAGAATTTCCGATGGCTTTCTTTAATGCAGAATGCTAACAATAACATCAAAGATTGCAATCCTGATCAACGCGGAGAGATTTAATTGATATGGTTCAGTTTCATAATTGAACAAAAATAAAAACAGTCTCTGACTGCTGTGACGAAGGAAGATATTTTACGTAAGTATGGTGATTCAAGTAACAATTTACTACTAACAGAGGAATTGAAGGGGAATGCTACGCGCATTCAATTAAAAGGAGTCATTGGATCAGGGCTGTCTTTTATTACTGCATCAGCTTATCAGCACATTCACAAAACCAATTTATTAATTCTTGCCGACAAAGAAGAGGCCGCTTATTTTCTGAACGACCTTGAAAATCTATTGGGCGAACAAAATGTTTTATTCTTTCCTGCATCTTACCGGATGCCCTATGAACACGAAGCAATTGACAACTCAAACATATTATTACGTGCAGAAGTATTAAACAAGATCAACACCGGCAAAAAACACATTTGCATTGTCACTTACCCTGAAGCATTAACTGAAAAAGTTGTTACAAAAACACATTTAACAAAAAACACCTTAGAATTAAAACAGGGAGAAAAAATCCCTATCGATTTTATTGCGGAAGTATTAAATGAATATGGTTTTGAACGTGTTGATTATGTAGTCGAGCCTGGACAATTTTCTATTCGTGGCGGAATTGTAGATATTTTTTCTTTTTCAAATGACAACCCATACCGTGTTGAATTTTTTGGAAACGAAGTTGATTCAATCCGAAGCTTTGATCCTGTGACACAACTATCCGTTCAAAAAGTTACGTATTGCAACATCATTCCGAATGTGCAAACAAAATTATTGCAGGAAAGCAGGCAAACATTTTTGGAATTCATTCCCGAAAATTCTGTTCTTTGGTTCAGACATTTTCAATTAACTGTCGACAGGATCGAAAATGCATTTGCCCAAGCCGAACTATCCTTCAGTAAGCTTGATTCGGTGATCGCACAGCTTGAACCCAACGAATTATACATACACAAAGATGTTTTTACAAAACAAGTATTAGGATTTCCTGTTGTTGAATTTGGAAATCATTTTTCATTGTCGCCAACTAAAATTATTACTTATAATTTTTCACCTCAACCGAGTTTCAATAAAAATTTCACTTACTTGAACGACAACTTTAAAAGTAATGTTCGTAACGGGTTGGCCAACATTATTTTTTCAGATACTCCAAAACAGGTTGAACGCTTGTATAAAATTTTCGAAGATATTGCTCCGAAAAAAAGTGAAGACCCTGAGATCTTTACTCCTATCCTTCTTTCGATACATGAAGGATTTATTGACAATGAATTAAAACTTGCTTGTTATACGGATCACCAGATCTTTGATCGCTACCATCGTTTCCGTTTAAAAAGCAGCTTCAATAAAAAAAATGAAGCACTTACATTAAAGGAATTAAAAGGATTGAATCCCGGTGATTTCGTGACGCATATCGATTATGGTGTCGGTCGTTATGGCGGACTGGAAACCATTGAAGTAAATGGAAAAACACAAGAAACAATAAGGCTTGTATATAAAGATTACGATATAGTAAATATCAGCATTCACTCACTGCATCGTATTGCAAAATACTCAGGAAAAGAAGGAGCCGAGCCGAAAATAAACAAGCTTGGCACAAACACCTGGGCTACACTTAAACAAAAGACCAAGAAAAAAGTAAAAGAAATTGCATACGATCTTATCCAATTGTATGCCAAGCGGAAGGCCTTAAAAGGTTTTCAGTTCAGCCCTGATACGTATATGCAAAATGAATTGGAAGCTTCTTTTATTTATGAGGATACTCCGGATCAAATAAAATCTACTGCCGATGTAAAAAAAGACATGGAGAGCGAATGGCCTATGGACAGGCTCGTTTGTGGTGATGTTGGTTTCGGAAAAACAGAAGTCGCAATTCGTGCTGCTTTTAAAGCTGTAAGCGATAGTAAACAAGTTGCAATATTAGTTCCTACAACGATCCTTGCGCTGCAACATTATAAAACATTTAAAGAACGGTTTAAAGATCTTCCTTGTACCGTTGATTATATCAATAGATACAAATCTGCAAAACAACAAAAAGAAACTTTAGAAAAAGTTGAAAAAGGGCAAGTAGATATTTTAATCGGCACCCATGGCATTGTAGGGAAAGGAGTAAAATTCAAAGATCTTGGATTGATAATAATCGATGAGGAACAAAAATTTGGTGTAGCGGTAAAGGATAAATTAAAAACATTCAAAACAAATGTCGATACGCTGACGCTCACTGCCACACCTATTCCCCGCACCTTGCAATTTTCGATGATGGGAGCACGTGACCTTTCAGTGATAAATACACCGCCGCCAAATCGATATCCGGTGCAAACCGAGCTACATACATTTAATGAGGAAATTATCCGTGATGCGATTTCGTTTGAAATTTCCCGTGGCGGACAAGTATTTTTTGTGCACAATCGTGTTCAGAATATTATGGAAGTGGCAGGCATGATCCAGCGACTATGTCCTGATGCAAAAGTGGCTATAGGTCACGGACAATTGGAAGGAGACAAACTTGAACAAGTGATGCTTGATTTTGTAGAAGGCGAATTTGATGTGTTGGTGGCAACAACAATTATTGAAGCAGGTTTAGATATTTCAAATGCAAATACTATCATCATCAATCAGGCACACATGTTCGGCTTGAGCGACTTGCATCAGATGCGTGGCCGTGTTGGACGCTCCAACAAAAAAGCATTTTGTTATTTACTCACAACGCCTGTTTCATTGCTAACTCCTGAAGCACGTAAACGATTAAAAGCTATCGAAGAATTTTCAGATCTGGGAAGTGGGTTCAGCATTGCTATGCGTGACCTTGATATTCGCGGAGCAGGAAATTTATTAGGAGGCGAGCAAAGTGGTTTCATAAATGAGATCGGCTTTGAGATGTATCAAAAAATCCTGAATGAAGCGATCATGGAGTTAAGGATGGAGCATGAAGAATTAAGAGAAACAGATGTTGGCGGCTCGCAAAAATTCACGCAACAACAACATAGTAAATACCTTTCCGATTGTACGATTGACACCGACATGGAAATTTTGATCCCGGATGACTATGTAAATAATATTACAGAACGTTTGAATTTATACAGAGAATTGGATGATTCAAATACCGAGGAACAATTATTGAAATTTGAGTCCCAGTTGCGCGACCGCTTTGGACTTGTTCCGGAACAGGCAATTGAACTTATTCATACCATTCGTTTGCGCTGGCTGGCTATGGAAATAGGATTTGAAAAATTGTTACTAAAGAACAATCGTATGACGGGTTATTTTGTTCAGAATCAAAACTCCCCCTATTATCAAAGTGAAATATTTACTAAAGTTTTAAAATTCGTGCAACACAATGGCCGCGCTTGTAAAATGAAAGAGAGCAATGGTAAGCTGACCTTATCATTTGAGAACATCCGCTCTATCAATGATGCGATAGCTGTATTGAAACCTTTGATAAATACCTAAAACAAAAAAAGCACTAAAATTCAGTGCTTCCTTGAATTCTTTTCGAAAAACCGTTTTATCCCATATTATTTGCAATCGCAAAAAATGAAACATCGTTTTTACCCAATTTCGAAATAATACTCATATGAGATTTGAGTGCTTTCCAGAGGGAATCGTTATAAATATAAGGAACGCCAAATTCCTTTGCTGTTGACTCAACAATTTTGGCAATCTCAGGATAATGAACGTGACAAATCCGCGGGAACAAATGATGCTCTATCTGATAATTCAATCCTCCAACATAATAAGTTATCAGCCAATTGCCTCTGCAGAAATCGGCAGTAGTTTGCATTTGGTGAATGGCCCATTCATTCTCGATGTTTCCTTTTTCATCCGGAACGGGAAATTTGGTTCCTTCTACAACATGCGCCAATTGGAACACAATGCTCAATATCAATCCTGAAATCGAATGTAACGTCAAAAAACCAACTAATACCTGCAAAAAAGACAGGTGGACAAAGATCATCGGCAAAGCAAATATATAGGTGAAGTAAATTGCTTTCCAAATAATAAGACCCATTAGCGTTATAAACTTCTGGAAACCACTATCACGGTGTTGTCCTCCTTTATTGAATTCAAAATATTGTACAAAATCCTTAGCTGTTGTCCAATACAATGACATGATCGAATAAAAAATAAACACATAAAAAACCTGAAAGCGTTGAATGCTTTTATACTTACCTGAAGGAGAAAAACGCATGATTACTTTACTGTCAATATCCCTATCATATCCATGAATATTAGTAAAAGTATGGTGAAGGATATTATGCTGTGTTTTCCAGTTTCTGTTATTGCCGCCACCAAGAGTAAGAGATTGAGCGATCAATTTATTAAGGAATGGTACTGATGAATATGCATCGTGGTTAGCATCGTGCATAATGCTCATTCCAATGCCTCCAAGTCCCAGACCCATTAAACTGCTACAAAACCACATTCCTAAATTGCTGTAGCCTTGGGTCATGATAAGCGCATATGGAACAAAGTAAAGGGAGAGCATTACAATGGTCTTAAAAACCATGGTCACATTTGCATGTTGAGAAGTATGATTATCAATAAAGTACTGGTCAACCCGTTCTTTTAGCGTATTGTAAAAGTGCGTTTTATCTTTATTGATAAATTTAATTTTCTGTTTCATCTTTTCCTAAATTTAAACTCAAACTTAATCAAAAATAACGGCTAATCCGCAACTTTTCGACTAATGTTTGTTTCTGGCTATAAATTCAGATCCATCCTTTTATAAAAACGCAACATGGTAAACAGGAAAAAAAATGAAAATGCTATGCCTATGTAATTAACATCATTTACTAAAACCAGAAGTGTTTCCTTTAAAAAAAAGATAATTATGAAAAGATGGACGCCCCAGCGTTTCATGTGCCAAACACCGATGTACGAGATAAAACTTGTCGCAACGATCAAACCAAATAATGCAGGATACCAATCGCCCATTTTTTTTATAGCCGGCGAAAACACAGATGGAAAACTAAAAACGATCCAGATAAAACCCAGAATACAAACGATCTTGATCAGGGTCGGACGTTTTATGGATGCTTGCATATTTACTTATTACGTATTTAACGAATTACAAATCTGTGTTTTGTTCGCGCACAAATTTACTTGTTACAAATAATCAATTTCAACCATTTTTAGCTAGTTCGATCTTATCGCCTCCACAGGATCCAATTGTGATGCACTATACGCGGGAACAAAACCTGAAACGACACCAATCAATATGGAAATGGTGAATCCTAGAATGACATTTGATCTGCTCAGCGTAATTTCCATTCCAATAGAATCACCTGCTGCCAAAGTAAGAAGGTAAACGATTAACAGCCCAACCATTCCACCAAGCAAGGATAAAAATACAGCCTCAAATAAAAATTGAGAAAGTATAAAGTAATTTTTTGCTCCCAATGACTTTTGGATACCAATGATATTTGTTCTTTCTTTCACAGAAACAAACATGATGTTTGCAATTCCAAAACCTCCCACAAGAATAGAAAACCCCCCGATCACCCAACCAACAATACCAACAACACCAAACAAACTATCAAATTGAGTTGAAATCAGACTTGTTTGATTCAGGGCAAAATTATCCTCAATCCGGGGTTGTAATTTCCGTATCGACCTCATCAATCCGGTAAGTTCGTCAATCAGATCATCATTGCTAATTCCGGATTTTGCACGAACCAAAATCTGCGGATCAAGGTCCTCATTTCTGATATCTATTAAGCTTTTCGCATAATTGACAGGAACCAATACTTCAGTGTCAACACTACCGCCCAAAATACTTTCACCCTCTTTCTTAAAAACACCTATCACCATTACTTTGGCTCCGTTCAGTTTCACCATTTCTCCGATTGGATTTTGGTTAGGGAAAAGTGCTTTTGCAAGTACATCTCCAATCACAGCAACAGGCCTACCGGATGAAGACTCAATGTCTGTAAAATAGCGACCGTCAGCAATTTCAAAGTTCTTTACTTGGTCATACTGATGCGAGGCACAATTGATGGTGACATTTTCAATGCTGCTGCTTTTGTATTTCACGGTGATACGTGTACTTATCATAAACGCGGCAGATTGCGCACCATCACATTTTGAAAGAATTTGATTCATTTCCGGATATTCGGGAACAGGCCTATTCATGTATTTCCACCAAGGATAATTAGGCCCAAAGGTCCATGGCCACTTTTGAATGAAAACCACATCATCACCCAAACTCTGCACACTTTTCCGAAGATTTTGTTCCAAAGAATCAACAACTGTAAAGACTATAATTATGGCAAAAATACCAATGGTAATACCTAATAGCGAGAGAAACGTACGCAATTTATTTACAACCAAAGAATTAATGGCAAATGAAATACTCTCTCCTAATAAACCTAAAATGATCATCAAAAAAATGATTATGAATGTTACAAATGTACCAAAATTATTTTCTTTAAATAACCCGGAATTTTTCCAAGTCGAAAAGCGTTGAAATTGGCTTTTATTAACAAAATAAACATTTATTAACAATGCTCAGAATAGTCCGAAGAAGGCAAAAAATTAATACTTTTGTAGGAGAAACCCGACACCCATTATGAGTCTGACAAAAAAGATCAAAAATGCGCTTATTTCAGTGTATTACAAAGATAATTTAGAACCTGTAATTCATCAATTGAATTCCTTAGGAGTAAAAATATTCAGTACAGGTGGGACGCAGGAATTCATTGAAAAACTTGGTGTTGCTGTTACTCCGGTGGAATCTCTTACCTCCTATCCATCAATTTTGGGCGGCAGAGTAAAAACATTGCATCCGAAAATATTTGGCGGAATCCTTGGCAGAAGAGAATTACAAATCGACCTGGATCAATTGGAGGAATATGAAATTCCAGAGATCGATCTTGTGATCGTTGACCTATACCCGTTTGAAGAGACTGTCAGATCAGGAGCTGAAGAAAAAGCAGTAGTAGAAAAAATTGATATCGGCGGAATTTCTCTGATCCGTGCAGCTGCAAAAAACTTCAAAGATGTTGTGATCGTTTCTTCAAAAAACGAATACACCTTTTTACACGACACTATATTGGTAGCGCAAAAAGGGGCATCCACTTTAGACGACAGAAAACAACTCGCTACACAAGCCTTCAATGTGTCATCCCATTATGACACTGCGATCTTTAATTATTTTAACGGAGGAAATACTGCTGCATTCAAACAAAGTATTCAAAACGCACAAGTTTTGCGGTATGGTGAAAACCCACATCAAAAAGGAGTTTTTTACGGTGACCTTGCTGAAATTTTTACAAAATGGAGCGGAAAAGAATTGTCCTACAACAACCTATTGGATGTAGATGCGGCAGTTAGCCTGATCTCCGAATTTTCTGATACAACATTTGCGATCCTCAAACACAACAATGCATGCGGTATCGCATCGCGCAAGAATTTAGCAGATGCCTACTTAGCAGCTCTGGCAGGCGATCCGACAAGTGCTTTTGGTGGCGTATTGATAACCAACAAAGAGATAGACCTTGCTACAGCAGAAGAAATAAATAAATTATTTTTTGAAGTGGTGATCGCTCCTGCATATGATGTTAAGGCAATTGAATTATTAAAATCAAAACCCAACCGAATTATTCTTCAGCAAAAACAAGTTCAATTTGCGTCAAAATCCTTCCGGACATTGTTGAATGGCGTGATTGAACAAGACAAAGATCTGAAAACAGAAACCAAGAGTGACATGCAGATCGTCACCAAGACATCGCCAAGTGCTGATGAATTGCGTGATCTGGAATTTGCAAATAAAATTGTAAAGCATACAAAATCAAATACAATTGTTCTTGCAAAAAACAATCAACTTCTTGCAAGTGGCGTTGGTCAAACATCACGGGTAGATGCATTACATCAGGCAATTGTAAAGGCAAATAATTTTGGCTTTGATTTGAACGGAAGCGTAATGGCATCTGATGCCTTCTTTCCATTTCCGGATTGTGTAGAGATTGCGCACAAAGCAGGAATAACTGCAGTGATCCAACCGGGAGGTTCAATTAAAGATAAAGACTCTCTTGCATTTTGCGATGCAAATGGAGTGTCAATGGTAATGACAGGAACACGACATTTTAAACATTAACTCAACAAATTTGGAAATGAGTTAATTTGGAAATGAAAAAAGAAAAAAGAAAAACAAAAAATTAAACATAAAATTAAAACTGATTTGAACTTTTAGGAAAAATAGTTGACGCACATTTCTAGCCAACACGTTTTCAAATTTTCAAATTAAAAAATTATCTAATTAAACTATGGGTTTATTTAATTTTTTAACACAAGAAATTGCGATTGACTTAGGAACAGCCAATACGCTAATCATTCACAACGATAAGGTGGTAGTAGATGAACCTTCTATTGTTGCGGTGGATCGTATGACGGGCAGAGTAATTGCTGTTGGAAAACAAGCGATGCAAATGCATGGAAAAACACATGAGAACATAAAAACAATCCGCCCTTTAAAAGACGGAGTGATCGCTGATTTCCACGCTGCAGAGCATATGATACGGGGGATGATAAAAATGATCAATCCCGGAAAGCGGTTGTTTCAACCATCTTTGAAAATGGTAATTTGCATTCCTTCCGGAATTACGGAGGTCGAAAAACGTGCGGTTCGTGATAGCGCTGAACATGCCGGTGGTAAAGAAGTATACCTGATTCACGAGCCAATGGCTGCAGCGATCGGAATCGGAATTGATGTAGAAGAGCCGATGGGTAATATGATCATTGATATCGGTGGTGGAACAAGTGAAATTGCTGTGATTGCTTTGGGCGGAATTGTTTGCGACAAATCAATTCGTATTGCCGGAGATGAATTTACCTCCAACATTGAAGAATACATGCGCAGACAACATAATATTTTAATTGGTGAACGTTCTGCAGAGCGTGTTAAAATTGAAGTAGGCGCGGCAATGACTGAAATAGATAATCCTCCACCTGATTATGCGGTTCACGGGAGAGATCTTATGACAGGTATCCCAAAAGAAATTTATGTTTCTTATGTAGAGATAGCACATGCTTTGGATAAGTCCATTTCAAAAGTGGAAGAAGCGATATTAAATGCTTTAGAGATGACCCCACCCGAACTCTCTGCCGATATTTTCAGAACAGGAATTTATTTAGCCGGTGGAGGATCGATGTTGCGTGGATTAGATAAACGTATTTCTTTAAAAACAAAATTACCGGTACACATCGCTGAAGATCCTCTTCGCGCTGTTGCACGCGGAACAGGAATTGCTTTGAAAAATGTAAACAAGTTCCCTTTCTTAATGAAATAAAACAATTTGATACTTATTTTATTTGATGTTTTGAAAATGCATTCAATCACATTTTCAAAACATCAAATTTTCAAATTTTAAAAATGCGGAATCTAGTAGTATTTATTGCGAAAAATTATTTCTTCTTTCTGTTTCTTTTACTTGAGGCGCTTTGTATTTATTTACTTGTTCAAAATAATAAATTTCAAAGAGCAAGTTTTATTAACTCCTCCAACCAAGTTTCTGCAACAGTTTTAAGTACATCAGAAAACATTCAGCAATATTTTTATCTGAAAAGTGAAAATGAAAGATTGGCAAAGGAAAATGCTGAGCTGCATTCGCACGACCTCCTCTCCTTTTCGGTACTAACAGATGGCTGGTTTGCAGTTAATGACACAATTTACAGACAAAAATACGTTTATACAAACGCCAAAGCGGTAAATAATTCAACGAATCTGAGAAACAATTTTATTACACTTGACAGAGGTTATAAGCAAGGGATCAAAAAAAATATGGCTGTTATTTCAAGCGCGGGAGTTGTTGGTCACACCCAAGATGTATCTGAAAATTTTTGTACGGTAATGTCGGTCCTTAATAGTAAAACAACTATAAATGCCAAATTTAAAAAAGACGGATCATTTGGTCCGCTCAATTGGGATGGAGTAAGTTATGAATTTGCAACACTAAACGACATTCCTACGCATGTTAAAATGGTAAAAGGAGATACGATTGTAACAAGCCAGAACTCCACTATGTTTCCTGAAAACATTATGGTTGGAACGGTAGAAAGTTATTACCGAGAAGAAGCTAAACCTTTCTTTGCAGTAAAAGTGAAACTATCGACAGATTTTAAAAAACTAACACATGTCTACATAGTAGAAAATAAATTAAAACAAGAACAGGATGAATTAGAAAAAAAATCAGAAGAGGGTAATAAAGAATAAAAATGACAAACACAATCATCAGAAATATTATTAGATTTTTTGTGCTGGTTTTAGTACAAGTCCTTATTATAAAAAATATTGAGCTTGGCCGATTCATCAACCCTTTTGTTTATGTTCTTTTTATTATTGTACTCCCATTTGAAACACCAAAATGGTTGTTGCTTTTTACCGCTTTCTTTTTAGGGATCACTATCGACATGTTTTATGATACAGCGGGAATGCATGCGGCAGCTTGTGTTTTAATGGCCTATTTCCGTCCGGGTATTTTAAAATTATTTTCGCCACGTGATGGTTATGAATTCGGGACACAACCTACAATTCAATATTTAGGAATACCCTGGTTCATCTCTTATGCCGGTATATTGATTGTTTTGCATCACTTTATTTTGTTCTACCTTGAAATTTTTCGCTTGCAGGAATTTTTCTCGACTTTTTTCAGGGTCCTCATCAGCTCGATATTTACTTTACTTTTAGTAGTCATCAGCCAATATCTTTTCCAGCGTAAAAAAGAACAAGAATGAACCAATTATCCGACAGGAAATTTATTATTATCGGAGTCTTTATTTTAGTCGGACTAGCGTATATATCGCGTTTATTCTACATTCAAGTCATTGACGACTCATACAAACTAGATGCTAGGAACCAGGCATTTCGGTATACGACAGAGTTCCCGATCAGAGGATATATTTACGACAGAAATAATAAATTACTGGTATATAATGAAGCAGCATACGATCTTATGGTGCTTCCAAAAAATGTAAAAAATATTGACACCTTAGATTTTTGTGAACTACTGGGAATTACAAAAGATCAATTTCTAAAAAAAATGAAGAAGGCGATAATGGCTCCAAATTCGCCTCGTAAAGAATCTATATTTGAAAAGCAACTTTCGCCAACTGACTATGCCTCCCTGCAAGAAGTGCTTTATCGGTTTCCAGGATTCTTTGTTCAATCCCGAACGCTTCGAAAATATCCAAGAAAAATTGCCGCACACATGTTGGGGTATATTGGAGAAGCTGATAAGCACACCACAGAAAAAGATACATACTACAACGAAGGGGATTATCTAGGGATAAGCGGAATTGAAAAAACATATGAAAAAGTTTTGCGCGGAAAAAAAGGAATGCACATCATCATGAAAGATGTGAACAACCGCGACATGGGAAGTTACATGAATGGATTGTATGACACAGCAGCCATTTCGGGCTTACCACTTACAACCACAATTGATGCAGATCTGCAAGAATATGCAGAAATGCTAATGCAGAACAAGATCGGTAGCGTAGTGGCAATCGATCCAAGTACCGGAGAAATATTAGCGATTGTTACAAGCCCTACTTACGATCCGAATTTATTTGTAGGGAGGGAACGAAATAAAAATTATGTTCAATTATCCTTGGACTCCATCGGAAAACCACTTTTCAATCGCTCAACGATGGCTTCATATCCACCAGGATCCACTTTCAAATTAATCATGGCCTTGATTGGATTGAATGAAGGAGTATTAACTTCCCAAACAAGATATCCATGTGCGAGAGGTTATCCGCCTTTGGGAGGTCATCCTAAATGTCACCCACATGGTTCGCCATTAGATCTGGAAGGAGCAATAGGGGCTTCCTGCAACTCGTATTTTTCCTATGTTTTTAAAAGTGTAATTGATGATAAAAAATATCACGACACTTATAAGGCCTATGCTAATTGGCGTGAAATAGCAACCAGCTTTTGTTTAGGCACAAAAACTGGTTCAGATCTCGCAAATGAATTAAGAGGAAACGTTCCAAGTATAGCCTATTATGATAAAATTTTCGGAAAAGGAAGCTGGAAGGCAAGTACTGTAATTTCTTTGGGCATCGGTCAAAATGAGTTGGGGATAACACCTTTACAAAATGCAAATTTAGTTGCCATCATTGCTAACAAAGGCTGGTATTACACACCGCATATTGTTAAAGCAATAAACGGAAATCCGAATGACACTATTTTAGATCGATTTAAAGTAAAACACTATACTAAAATTAAAGATACCGCTGTTTATAACACTGTTATTGCAGGTATGGCAAGAGCTGTTGAAGCCGGAACAGCTGCCGCATTAAAAATTGAAGGAATTCCTTATTGCGCAAAAACAGGAACAGCACAAAATGCCGGTAAAGATCACTCAGTATTTGTTTGCTTTGCCCCAAAAGATAATCCAAAAATTGCAATTGGAATATTAATTGAGAATGCTGGATTCGGTGCTACCTATGCCGGTCCGATTGCACGTTTAATGATGGAAAAATATTTAAAAGGTAAAATTACAAGGCCGGATCTCGAGAAAAAAATGTTGGAGACTGACTTAATCCATAAAGACAAAAATGCAAAGGTCACAAAGCAACAATAGCATTTTTTATAATGTAGACTGGATAACAGTACTTACCT
The DNA here is from genome assembly GCA_947476185.1 of Bacteroidota bacterium. Lineage (GTDB taxonomy): Bacteria > Bacteroidota > Bacteroidia > 2-12-FULL-35-15 > 2-12-FULL-35-15 > 2-12-FULL-35-15. The sequence goes on along the minus strand of CANJPX010000009.1, from coordinate 50,766 downwards.
ATCTCATACTAATTTTTATGGGCTGGCTAAATATCTATGCCGCGGTATACAACGAAGAACATTATGTAATTACCGATATCAGTCAGAAATATGGTAAACAATTGATCTGGATCTCTACCTCCTTATTGCTGGCATTTATCATTTTAATCATTGACGAAAATTTTTATACCGCTTTCTCCTATTTAGTTTTTGGAATTATTTTATTTGCAAACATTGCTGTACCTTACCTCGGACGCGAAGTAAAAGGAAGTCGCTCCTGGTTTCGTTTTGGCGACTTCGGAATTCAACCAGCGGAATTTATGAAGTTCGCTGCAAATCTTGCCCTGGCAAAATTTTTAAGTAATCAAAATATTAAAATTGCAGATTACAAAAACACATTTCTTTCGCTTTTGATAATTGGCGTTCCTTGCATTGTCATAATGAAATTACAAGACGAAACAGGACTGGCCATTGTTTTTGCAGCATTCATTTTCACACTTTACAGAGAAGGATTATCCGTAAACTATTTATTACTTGGCTTTTTAGCAGTCGTATTATTTATTCTTGCTCTTCTGATCAACAACTTGTATTTGTTCATAATCATTGGATCACTTTGTACAATTTCTTTACTGTTCATTAAAAGAAATGCGAAAAACTTATTCATCATCGCAGCAATAGGATTAACAGCCTGTAGTATGGTGCGGGGAACAACTTACATCTATGACCACATGGAAGATCATCAAAAAATACGTATTGATGTTTTGTTGGGTAGAGGCACTGTGGATCTGAAAAAAGAAGGCTATAATGTCAACCAGGCAAAAATTGCGATCGGCTCCGGTGGATTTGTGGGTAAGGGTTACCTGAAAGGAACACAAACAAAATACGACTTCGTTCCTGAACAAGATACCGACTTTATCTTTTGTACTGTTGGTGAAGAATGGGGGTTTGTCGGAAGTTCAGTAGTAATTATTTTACAGCTTTTTCTCATCATACGGATAATTTTTATTTCAGAAAGACAACGTTCTCCCTTCAGCCGTATTTATGGCTACGGAGTAGCTTCGGTACTCTTCTTCCATTTGACAGTAAATGTAGGAATGACGATCGGGCTTGCACCGGTTATTGGAATCCCATTACCTTTCTTCAGTTATGGCGGCTCCTCATTATGGTCGTTCACTATCCTGCTTTTTATTTTTATAAAATTAGATTCGAAGCGACTTCAGATCTTAAGATAATTTTTCTGAATTATTCATTCCTTTATTAATACAAAAAATAATGAAAGCAAAAAAGAATTGGCATGCCCATCATACAGAAACATTAAACTTTAGTCAACGTTTAGCAGACAAAGTAGCGAATGGCATGGGCTCATGGAATTTCATCATTATACAATCCATATTGGTTGTACTTTGGATGAGCCTGAACATAGTGGGATTTGTTAGTCATTGGGATACCTATCCGTTCATACTTTTGAACCTCTTATTTTCAACACAAGCTGCATATGCTGCTCCGATCATCATGATGTCACAAAACAGACAAAGTGCCAGAGACCGTGTGCAAGCAGAGGCCGATTACCAAACAAATTTAGATGCCAAATTGGAAATAGAAGAACTAACAAAAAAGTTGAACTCAATTGAAATTGATAAGCTTGACAAGATCATCCGAATGTTGGATGAAATGAAAAATAACAAAAATTAAAATTCATCAGTGAATTTTTAATGCGGCCTTTTTCTTAATTATTTCCTGCACAGAACGACCCTCAATTTTACTTTCTAGCCAGGAGATAATATCAAAATAAATAAACGTTCTTTTTTCAAATTTATTTTTCTCCAAGGAAAGCATTTGTTTTTTCAAAGAAATGAATTGATCTTTTATATTCCGTTCCGAGGTATCAATCAGTAAACTCCGCAAGAAATTCAAAATATATTTTTGATATTGACTCAAAACACCTTTTTTAGTAAAATATCGATATGTCGACCGGATATTTGATTCTACCAGGTAATCATTCCCAAGTTCGAAATGACATACCAACAACAATATTCTAGCAAAAGAATAAATATCTTCTCTCAAGTCGATCTCCTTTTCATTGTATATTTTATTTAACCATTTGATCGCTACTTTATTGTTTCCACTGCCTATATACAAACAGGCGATCTTATAATATAAAAGCAAAACAGAATGTTTGTCAAGCTTAGGAATGAATTTATTCAATTCATTTTCCAAGGCTCCAACTATTCGCGTTCCTGATTTAAATTCACCCAACATAAAATGCCTGTTGATCTCATGAACATAAATGGCTTTAAATAAATTCAGGTTAATATTCTCTGTTAACACTAAACTCTTGTCACGCTTGATCGCAATCAATTGTTTTCGCGTTTCAACAAACTCATTATACTTGTATAATTTATTTTGTGCCGCCAAAAGACTGTTCAATGCTTTGATATACATTTCCAATTTATGCCGCTTCATTTCTGGTTGCAGCTCGAACAATTCAACCCATTTATTTGCATATTTATAACCTTTAGTAAAATCCTGTATAAAAAAATAATAACCGACATATGAATTATACAAATACAGCTTTTCCTGAAATGATAAATTATTCTCATCAAAAACAGGCAAGCTAGAATTAAAAAAATCACTCACCTTTTTCATATCCGCTTTACTCTTACTAAAACCCATATGAAAATAATAGGCGTTCAGCTTCAATGCCAGATTTGAAAAAATGTTAATATTCTTGATGCTTCCTGCCACGGTATTTGTAGCCTCTATCAAACGATTTACACGTTCCTCATTTCGCGATTCTAACGTTTTTGGGATCACTAATTTTTCCAATTCCAGAATTTCCATCAACAAAACAGAACGGTCATTTTCAATCGCCACCATTTTTGCCTTATCGATCATCTTCACACATTCTTTATACAAACATTTGTTATATAATATCCGTGCATAGTCCAGTAACTCAGTAATTTTTATGTTTTCAAGATTCGAGCTGTTGCAAAGTTTCAAACTTTTCAAAAGTTGATAATACAAATGTGCTTTCAGATTTGAAAACTGTTTCGGGTCTATCTCCTTCACTTTTATTAAGATCCTGTCTTCACTATACTCCTTTTGTTTTTCAATAGCATCAAATAGTTTGATAAATTTTTTATCAGAACTATTGTTCAGCCGTGCTGCATATAATTTAAAAAAACGTTTTTCTCCTTTCGAAAGAGATTTGATCAAATTATATAATTGGTCAGATTTTGTTTTAGACATCGTATTTATATTGCATTCATATTCTTTATTTACGGTAATTACAGCTAATATATTAACTTTTTAATGACTTTTCACATCGTATATATATTTCATTTTAATGCTATTTATAAAATCCTTGGAAATATATTTGTCCCATGAAAATAACCGCAGCAATTACAGGAGTATCTGCATACGTCCCTGACTATATTCTTTCCAATGAAGAAATAGAAAACACATTAGATACAAACAACGAATGGATCATGACACGTTGTGGTATCAGTGAGCGCAGAATACTAAAAGACAAGGACAAGGGAAGTGCCTTTATGGCTGCTGAAGCAGCACAAAAATTATTGGCTAAAAAATTCATTTCGCCTTTAGATATCGAATTAATCATTGTTGCTACTGTTACACCTGATCATCCGTATCCTGCAACTGCAAATATAGTTGCAGATATGATCGGAGCAACTAATGCCTGGGGGTTCGATGTGCAGGCTGCCTGTTCCAGTTTCATGTATGCATTGAATACCGCCTCAAAATTTATTGAAAGCGGAACTCATAAAAAAATTCTGGTCATCGGCTCAGATAAGATGAGCAGCGTCGTTGATTATACTTGTCGCAAAACTTCCATTTTATTCGGTGATGCTGCAGGGGCAGTTCTTTTAGAACCAAGCACTGATGAGAATGGAATAATGGACGCCAGAATGTATTCGGACGGAAGCGGAAAAAAATATTTATATCAGCCAGCTGGTGGAAGTATTATACCCGCCTCTTTGGATTCAGTGGTTAACAAACAACATTTTATTCATATGGACGGTCCGGCTGTTTTTAAAATGGCAGTAGCAAAAATGGCAGATGTAGCTGAAGAAATGATGCTCCGGAATGAACTGAGTTCAGAAGATATTGCATTCTTAACACCCCATCAGGCAAACAAACGAATTATTGAAGCAACAGCTAACAGAATGGGAATTGGAATGGATAAAGTAATGCTGAACATTCAACGCTATGGTAACACAACCTCTGCAACTATTCCTCTATGTTTAACGGAATGGGAAGATCAATTAAAAAAAGGTGACAATATCATCCTTACAACTTTCGGAGCAGGATTTACCTGGGGCGGAATGTACATTAAATGGAGCTATTGATATTCCCTTCTTAATTATTTCAGGATCAAGAAAATTCCATACACCCTTTTTAACTCCTGCAAAAAACCACTTCCACTTAGATCAGAAAGCTAAAATTTTCTCCATTAGCTTCCTGATCTCCTTGTATCTGTGAAAAACAGGTTCAATGATGAATATCACCAATTCAACTAACTAAAATCACAAACATTGTTGGCAAACCAAAATATCTTTGGTGATGGCATATTAATTATTGATGTAATTATCCTTAAATAAAATCAAGAATAAACAACGATGAGAACTAAAAATAAAACATCCTCCGCTAATCAGATCTACGATTTGTCAAACATGCATTTTCAAAATGCGGAAGTGATCACAAAGGAAAATAAAAGCTTAAAAGGACAATTTGTGAAATTCAAATTAATGTTGAATGACAATAAAGAAAACTTTCTGCTTTTCCCATCTGAAAAATATTATTTCTTACCTCAAAAAAATAAAAAAGAATATTGGGATGCATACAAATCAAACAAGGGGGTTTTTTCTGAGATGCCTTTATACATAAAAGAGTTAGGCTTAAATGACATTATAAAAATCATTATTGAGCCTGCTCTTGTTTTTTGATCTGATAGTAAGTAAAATAAAATTTATAGCGGTAACATAAAAATTTAATACGATGAAAAGCGAAATAAACTCGTTAGAAGAATATAAACGAGAATATGAAAAAAGTATTACTGCACCTGAAGAATTCTGGGCAGAAAAGGCAAATAACTTTGTTTGGAGAAAAAAATTTGGGAAAGTCCTTGAATGGAATTTTGACGAACCACTTAACAGATGGTTCATTGGTGGTAAACTAAATATCACAGAAAATTGCCTCGACCGTCATCTTGAAAAAAAAGGAGATAAAACCGCTTTTATCTGGGAGCCTAACAATCCTACAGAAAAAACGATCAACATTTCTTATAACGAATTACACAAAAGAGTTTGTCGGTTTGCCAATGTATTATTAAATAACGGAGTAAAAAAGGGAGACCGCGTTTGCATGTACCTTCCAATGATCCCGGAATTACCTGTTGCCATGCTTGCATGTGCTCGAATTGGTGCGATACATTCAGTGGTATATGCAGGTTTTTCTTCCGGCTCATTGTCAACACGGATCCTTGATACAAAAGCAGAGATCGTCATTACTTCCGATGGCGCATACAGAGGATCAAAAACAATTCCGATGAAAGCGATAGCCGATGAGGCTCTTCTAAGTTGTCCGAATGTAAAAAAAGTAATTGTTGTAAAAAGAACTGCAGAAAACATAAAACTAAATGCCGGAAAAGATGTTTGGTGGCACGAGGAAGAAAATAAAGTTAATGATACTTGTCAGGCAGCAGAAATGGATGCAGAAAATATCCTGTTTGTTCTATACACTTCCGGGTCAACGGGAAAACCAAAAGGCATCGCACACTCCTGCGCGTCTTATATGGTATACGCAGATTATACATTCCGTAATGTTTTTCATTGTTCACAAAACGATGTATACTGGTGTACTGCAGACATCGGTTGGATAACAGGGCATTCCTATCTTGTATACGGCCCTTTGCTATCAGGAATAACTTCGGTAATGTTTGAGGGTATTCCAACATTCCCTGATGCAGGACGATGGTGGGAAATAGTTGACAAAAACAAAGTCAACATTTTTTACACCTCGCCAACGGCCATTCGTACATTAGAGGCCCTCGGTTCAGATCCAATCAAAAAATACAGCCTCTCTTCACTGAAATTACTTGGCACAGTTGGAGAGCCAATCAATAGCTCGGCATGGGAATGGTATCACAAAAACATTGGTAAAGAAAAATGTTTTATTGTTGATACCTGGTGGCAAACCGAAACCGGAGGAATAGTTATTTCTCCACTCCTGAATGTTTCAGAACAAAAACCGGGATATGCAATGCTCCCACTTCCGGGAATACAATTAGTGATTGCAAATGCAAAAGGTGAAGAGCAAAAAGGAAATGATGTTGAAGGAATTCTATGTATCAAGTTCCCATGGCCCGGAATGTTGAGAACAGTTTATGGTGATCATGAACGATGTAAAAAAACATATTTCAGCGATTTTAAGGGTTTGTACTTTTCCGGAGATGGTTGCAAAAGAGATAAGGATGGAGATTATCGAATAACGGGTCGTGTAGATGATGTCATAAAAGTATCAGGACATTTGTTGGGAACTGCTGAAATAGAAAATGCAATTAATCAACATCTTGCTGTTGTGGAATCGGCTGTTGTAGGATATCCACATGAGATAAAAGGAAGCGCTATCGGTGCATTTGTAGCAACTTTCAAAGTGCCGGAAAATTCAGAAAAACTGAAACAGGAAATTATTGAACAAGTTGGAAAAGCTGTCGGTCCTATTGCCAAACCAGAAAAATTATTTTTTGTACACGAACTTCCGAAAACACGTTCAGGAAAAATAGTAAGAAGAATATTAAAAAAAATTTTAGAAGGCGAAACAGAAAATTTTGGTGATATAAGTACACTCATTGATCCTTTCGTAATAAAGGAATTAGTGAAGGTGGTTTCGTCAGAAAAAAAATTTGCTAAAATAGGATTATAAAAAAAATTAAAAATCAGTATCAATGACAACTATTTATAAAGCGCATCCTTGGCATGGAATCGATCCAGGACCAAATGTTCCGAAAGAATTGACAGCATTCATAGAAATTGTTCCAACAGATACCGTCAAATATGAAATAGATAAAGTAAGCGGATATCTCATGGTAGACCGGCCACAAAAATTTTCCAATGTTGTTCCTTCTCTCTATGGATTTATCCCACGCACCTATTGCGGCAAACTTTCTGCAGAATTTGACGCGAAAAAATTAGGCAGAATACTTGGGAAAGGGGATGGTGATCCATTGGATATTTGTGTGCTTTGTGAACGAACCATCACGCATGGAGACATTCTGCTACATGCAATTCCTATTGGAGGAATAAGAATGATAGACAAAGGAGAAACGGATGATAAGATCATTGCTGTGCTTAAAGATGACGGGATCTATTCTTCCTTCAAGGATATAAAAGACGTTCCCGAAACGATCATTAATCGCTTGAAACATTATTTTTTAACCTACAAGAATATTCCAATTATGGAACCGCGTGTTGTGGAGATAACGGATGTTTTTGGAAAAGAAGAAGCATATGAAGTTATAAACAGAGGCCTGAGAGACTATCAGATGAAATTTGAAGCGCAGGAAATTTTAACGAAAGTATAATGAAGAAAATCCTTTCCTGACATTTTTGATTTAATAAAAGTTAGCAACCTTTACTAATTTTCTGGAATCTAAGATCCTGATCTTCCTACCTTCTGTTTCGATCAATCCTTCATCTTTAAAAGTATGCAATAGCCGAACCAGTGTCTCGACAGCTGTTCCGGTAAGGTTAGAAAGATCTTCACGGGATAAAGTTATATCTACAGAAGCATCAGGATTATTTTTATCGCGGAATTTTTCTTTTAGTATAAGTAAACTAAGCGCTAATCGCTCACGAACTGATTTATGAGCAAAGTTGGCAATACTATTTTCCAAAACACCAAACTCATGACTAAGATTTTTCAACAATCTATTGGAAAGCACTTGTGATTTTTCAAGCACTTTTAAAAAAACTTCTTTGGGAATAAACGAAAGGATCGCATCTTCTAAAGCAGCAGCTGAATCGGAATAAGCCTCTTCGCTAAGTAATGCGGGATAACCAAGAAGGTCACCACTATTGCATACATAAATTATTTGTTCTCGTCCTTCACGATCAGTTTTGTATTTTTTTACACGACCTTTTGTAACATAAAAAATTCCGGAAGGGAATGTTCCTTCACTGAATATTGTCTGTCCCTTTTTGAATTTATATTGGATCATCTTGGATCGCAATTGCTCCAAATCCTTTTCGGGTAATCCCTCTAAAATGGAATCACTATTGAAATGAAATTTATCTATCGGAAATGAAGCTGGCATAAATATTTATATGCTACAAAGTTACGGAAAATAATTAACTTAAAAATGCCCTGTATTAGTAATAAAAACAACTATCTGGTAGATATAAAAGTCAGATTCAACATCCAAATAAATTGACATTAATCAACTTTTTTTACCCATCGCAGTCAAAATAAGATCCAAAAGCTCCATTTACCTTTGTTGTCACAACCGTTTCTTAGTAATAACAAATGAATAAAAATTAATCCTACTCAAAAATTAATTTTACTCAATCAAATGATCTTTGAATATCTTAAATTAAGTATCAACATAGACGATGACGAATTTAATTCCATCTATCCGGAAACAATACGAACACTAGCAAAAAGACATTGGACACCTGTTGATATAGCAAAAAGAGCATCCGCATTTTTAGTTGATAAACCCGGGGCAAAAGTTTTGGATATAGGTTCAGGCTCAGGCAAATTTTGTTTGGTAGGTGCTACTTCCACAAAAGGAAATTTCACCGGCATAGAGCAACGCAAAACATTAGTAGACTTGTCAAATAAACTTTCCAGAAATCACCGTATTCAAAATACAAATTTTATTAATGCAAATATCACCTCCATTAAATTTAAAGAATACGATGCCTTTTATTTTTATAATTCCTTTCATGAAAATGTAGACATGACTGCCAAGATCGATGATAACATACAAACGAGTCATGAACTTTACAATTTATACCATGCTCATGTTTACGATCAATTATCCCTTGCGCCCATCGGAACTAGACTCGCCACATATTGGAGTACAAAAAGAGAAGTACCATCCTGCTATCAAGTGAAATTTTCCTATAAAGATGGCTTACTATTATTCTGGGAAAAAACGAGCTAAAAATAAAAACATGGCAGCAAAATTATCTGCAAAAGAATGTCTAATTGCGCAGATTGTAAATCGACTTCGAAAGTTCGGCTTTGTGCATGTGAATGAAGAAAACATCAGCACAGATGAAGTATATAGTCTCTATTTTTCAAAAATACTAATTGAAATGTTGGGAGAAAATTCTGAATCAGATCAAATAATCAATGAAATACTTGAGTCCATAAAATTGAATTCGAAAATAATAGAATAAAAGAGCATGAACAAAGAAGCCATTTTAGGCAGAACAATAAAAGGAAGACTTCAATTGTTTTTTACTTTCTTCGACAGTCGTTGGGAGGATCTTAATAAACAAAATTGGAAAACATGTGTTTATTCTGATTTTAGTGCAGGTCTGATTGTCGCATTAACTGCGATCCCTTTAGCCATGGGTTTTGCAATAGCCATGGGAATGCGACCGGAACAGGGAATCATCGCAGGCGCATTGGCTTGTGCAGTCGGAAGAACTTTCGGAGGATCAAAATATCAGGTTTATGGACCCACTGCAGCGCTTATTCCGATAGTGGCAGCTTTATATTACAAGTACGGTGTTGCAAGCGGAGGATCTGCTGCTCAGGCACAAGGATTATTGGTTTTCGTTTCAATTATTGCCGGAATAATATTACTCGTTTTAGGATTGTTGGGCATAGGCAAATACGTGAAACGTATACCAAATTCAATTGTAATTGGTTTTACTTTCGGAATAGCAGTAGCCATCGCATTTTCAAATTTAGGCGACATTTTAGGTGTTAAAAATCTTAAAGAATTTTTGGGTCCTGATGTAGATCAAAATTCAGGATATATCCACAAGCTATATTTATCGTTATCAAATCTGCATATGATCAATTGGTGGTCGGTATTTATAGGGTTGCTAACATTTGCAATAACTAAATTATTAATACGTATTTCAGTATTAATTCCTGCACCTTTAATTGCAATCTCCATTGCAACATTATTGTCGGCAACAGTTTTATCGGGAAAGGGAATTATTCTTGTGAAAGATATTTATGGAAGCATCCCAAATAATTTTTTCGTTTTTACCGGCCCGTCACTCCCCACAATGAGTATAGGATTGATAGGGAACATTATTTATTTTGTAATTGCAATAGTATTTGTTTCCGGAATTGAAAGTTTGTTGTGTTCGACCATGGCAGATAAAATGGCAAATAATAAACGTACAAAATTTAACCCTGATAAGGAATTATGGGGACAAGGTTGGGTTCAGATCATCATTCCGATCGTAAATGGATTTCCTTGTACCGGCGCTTTGGCAAGAACCGCCACAAGTATAAAAGCCGGCGCTAAAACTCCTTTGGCAGGCTATTTTAAAGCCATACTTAAATTAGCTTTAGCATACTATCTGGCACAATACTTAGAATTAATACCTATGGCATGCATTGGAGGTATTTTAGTTTGGGTAGCGAGTAATATGGTTAATCTTGCCGAAATTATTGAAGTTGAAAAGAAAGGCCGATTCGAGTTCATTATGATGATCTATACAGCCGTGATGGTTCCGGCAACGGATTTTTTTACAGGTGTTTTATCTGCATTGATCATTTATTTTACCACGAAATATATTTACCGCAAACAAAAAATGAGCAAGATCCTCAGAAGCCGCAAGTGGGCAAAAGGCTAATTCTTTTATACTAACAAAACATTAAAAAGCTCATTCTTTAATTATTTTACGTACTTATGCTTTCTTGATTTTTTCTGTCATTTTGATCAAGCAAAAAGATAAAAAGGAAAATTGAAAGCACAAGCCATTTTCTCAGAAGGGGAATCCCCCTTGCCCTTTTTGATAAAGGGGGAATTGTACTAAGAAAGATTTTAGTAAAGAATATAAACTGTTCATAAAAAAAGCTCCGCAAAATTGCGGAGCTTTTTTTCTTTTCAATAGATCTATTTTTTAATATCCAAATTTAGTAAGGTGCTCAACGATATTTGCATTTTCTTTTAACGCATTGAACACTTCATAATCAACACGGGGTTGAATATTTTGCATTTGTGATTTTTGAGGACCTGAATAATCTTTAAGTACAGGTGCAGGAACCGATGAATCTACATAAATTACAAATACTCCTTCTTTACCAGCGATCGGTTTGCTCATTGTTTTTGCTTTTTGAACAGATACCGCACCCATTACTGCAGGCTCACTAGAAGATCCCGGTATTTGGTTGGTCATAAAATTTACATTTGGTGCTTGCTCCACAGGTAATTTCATGTTTGCAGAAATAGTTTCGATGCTTACATTCCCTGCCATCGCAGAAACGAATTCTTTTGTGAATATCTCCGCTTTTTTCTCTTGAATTACTTTCGCAGTAACTTCTTCTTTCACTTGCTCTAAAGGAGCAATTCCTTTTTCTCTCACATCAGTGATCACAGCAACAAGGTATTTGTCGCCATATTCCTGAGGATCGGAAACAGTACCCAATTTATTATCATATGCCCAACGAATCAAGGCTTTTGGTGATTCGATACCTGCAATTGTTTTATCGTTCTCTTTTAATTTTTCAGCTACACGCTTATTTAATTTTTGATCGGTAACAGATTTTTGAAACAATTCATTTGTAGTGTTCTTAATTGTAAAATCAGTTGCTTGAGAGAAGATCATTTGTTTTGTCTTACTGCTTGCTTCAGTTTTTAACTCGATTGTTCCTACTTGAACTTTCTTTTGAGAACCTTTTGTATCCAACACTTCCATGATGTGATATCCAAATTGCGATTCAACGATCACAAGATCCCCTTTTTTACCATCCAGTCCTGCATTTTTAAACGGTTCAACAAAACCACTTTTTGCATTTAACCAGCCGTAATCACCACCTTTACCCATATAATATTCTCCTTCTTTTTTATTCGGAGGCATTTTTTTACCGCCATCATCAGAGAATTTTTCTACGAAATCAACAAATTTTCCACCTTTTTTAAGTGCCGCCAAAATACTGTCCGCCTTTGTTTTTGCTTGTTCCTTTGTAATAGCAGTTGGAGAGGCACCGGAATCCTTATAACCAATCAGGATATGACGAACTTTTGCTGAATCAGCCGACATTTTTGTCACCAATAATTTAGAAACTTTTAATGATCCGTTTTCTTCGTATGGTCCTACAACTGTTCCTGTTTCAGCAGTAAACATTGCTGTATCAATTGATGGAGACAAAGTACCTTTGGTATGAAACGCCTGATCAAAATTACGTGTTTCAGATTCTGCAATAATTAATGTTGAATCATCTGAATAAGATTTTGCTGTTCTGAAGTCAATAGCAATTACTTCCATTGCTTTCTTTGCATTATCAATATCTTCTTGTGACGGAGCGATATCCCATGTTACATAATCTAAGGAACGGGAAGCATCTTGTTTAAATGCATTTTGATGTGCAGAATAATATGCATTCAAATCAGCCTCGGTAGTCTTAATTGTGCTATCCGCTAAAAGCTTATAATTTTTAATTACATATTTGATGTTCGACAACGTATTTTGTGCAAAATACTCACGCTTAGCAGCCGATTTAGTAACATACAAACCTTTTTTCACGAGGTTGTTGTATTTTTCAATAACACGCATTTGACGCACATAATCTTCTAATTGCGACCATTGTGCCTCCTGCTCATCCGTCATTGACTGAGAAAATGCACGGATCTTATCCGGACTTACCTCACCTGTCTTAGCATCAGCGAAAGTTGGAATTATCTTACCTGTTTGAGGATCACTGATATTTCTAATCAATGCTGAATGCGGATGTGTTACCATCAGGTCATATAATTCATCATCAGAAACAGCTATTCCCAATTTCTCATATTCCTTCACCATCACGTATTCGTTGATCATCTGGTTCCAAACCTGCTGAACAATACCATCCGTTTCTTCAACAGAAAGAGATGATTTTTTGCTGCTGCGTTTTTGATTGTCAACAGCCTCGTCAACTTTATTTTTGAAAACATTGATCTCAATAGATTTTCCTGCAATTTCACCTACCACTTTGTCGCTGTTTCCAAAGATAGAACCGTTTTTTTCAAATAAGCCTGTCAATACAAAAGCCAATAATGCTACCCCGACTATCCCAACTAAAAGGCCCGAACGTTTACGTAATCTTTCTAAAGTACTCATATATATTTATTTTATTTTTTTGTTTGATTACCTATTGACCAATTGCCATTTGGAACAAATTAATAGGGTTGCAAATATAAGATTCTTAGCGAAACCTTAAAAGTTTTTCGAGAAAAGGTTTGCAAACAGAACTTATTGATTATCAGCTATTTGAATTTAAAATCTTTAAATTTACCTGTTCTATGCGTGTTCTGGTAACAGCAATGATGGTAAATAAGAAGTTTTCGATTCTGATTTCCTCCTGAAAACGAGGAATACTTTCATGAAAATGCATGATCAATCCGCTCAAGGTTTCAACATTATCCAGAATGGGTAGATCGAGATTATACTTATTGTTTACATAATCGGTTTCTAAGCGTGCGGAAAAAATATATTCGTTTTCAGAGATACGTTTTTCAACCATTTCTTCTTTATCATGCTCATCTTCTATTTCACCAAAAATTTCTTCCATCACATCTTCCATAGTAAGCATGCCGGATGTTCCACCAAATTCGTCAACTACAACAGCAATACTTTTATGTTGCTGAATAAAAACTGTCAAAACTTCACTTGCCGCCATTGATTCGGGCACAATACTTACCGGCAATAAAATACTTTTTACACTCAGCGGATTTTTAAAAAGTTCTTTTGAGTATACGTAACCTATAATATTATCGATGCTTTCTGCAAAAATTAAAATTTTAGACAAACGTGTTTGAACAAATTTCTGCTTCAGTGTTTCGATACTTTCATTTACATCTAAAGCAATAATTTCTGTACGGGGGACCATACATTCTCTTGCTTTCACACTTGAAAAATCCAATGCATTTTGGAAGATCTGTATTTCATGATCCATCTCTGCCTTTTTTTCCATCGTAGTGGCGGTACCTTCTCTCACATAATTATCGAGATCGATCATGGTAAAGGCAGCATTTGCTTTTTCAATTTTCAACCGGAATATTTTTTTTAGAATGAATTCCGAAAAACCAATTGTGATCATCACGATAGGATATAATAATCCGTAAACGATAGTAAGCGGGAAAGAAAATAAAGTCAGGGTTCTGTTAGGATTTATTCTGAATAGATTTTTTGGCAAAAATTCAGCTGTTACCAGGATTAATAAAGTAGAAAGAAAAGTAGAGATCAGAAGGATCAGAATTTTATTATCGTGTGAAATATAATTCACCAGCACATCTTCCAAACTCTTATCCATTTTAATACCGAAAATCACCAAAGCAATGTTATTGCCTAATAACATGGTTCCCAAATAACGTGATGGGTATTTATTGAAGTGAGCTAAAATTTTAGCTGAAAGACTTCCTTGTTTATTTTCAAGTTCTATCCGTAACTTATTGGAAGTAATGAACGCAATTTCCAGTCCCGAAAAAAATGCGGAAGCGAGTAAGGTAATTATTATGACTACTGTAGATCCCACTATTTATTTTGTTTCATTTTTTGTTTTTCCGATGCCTCAAACTTGACCCGTTGTTTTCTTCTTACAGCATACATTAATCCGCAGGCAAAAGTAAAGACCAGAAAAAACATTGACCCTTTATTATCTCCTGTAACAATTGACACTACACACATAATTATACCAACGCAGCCCATAAACAACCAAACAATTTCGAGAATCCTGAATATTTTATTCATAGTTAAGTTTATTTTTTTAAAACGAAAGTACCTCACAATGTAAACCAAAAACAAAATGCTCTTGCAAGATACTTTATTTTTTCTTTTTATCCTTTTCAGTTTCGACAGGAACCTGATCTGCCTCATTTACATCAAATGTTCCGGTAACGTTTTTTATTTTATATTCCGAAAAATCCTGATCCGCTTCCATTCCATCACCACAAATCACCTGGTCTTTGGTGGTTATCTTCACAAAATCATCGGTATATATTTTTTTTGTAAAAGCGTTCCATGTAAGGTGTTCAGTATTTAAGCGTTCTCCTTTTTCATTTATCACAATAACATTCCCTTTCGCCTCCATTTTCTCCATCAAGCCATTTCCATTGTCGAAACCGATACCATAATTTGCAGTCAAATTTGTTTGTTCTGCTTTTGTCTGCTGATAAAAAACGATGTTCATTCCCTTTGGCAATTCCAGGTATGGCTTCTTTCCTCCATAACGGTCTATTTGAGGAGCTTTCAATCGGGCGCGAACAATTGCAGAATCGCTGTAAAGAAATTCCACATTTTTACTGGATTCCATTGGTAATTTTTTTTGGGAAGCGGAAGTGATGGAATTCACCAGATCAATATCATTTTCACAAGCCGCAAAACTCATGAATGATAAAATAAACAAACTGATATAAAGTATTTTTTTGAGCATTCAATTAAGATATTCAATTTGCAGAAGAAAGAACCCCTTCTGAAATTAATCAAATTTAGCCCTCTGGAACCATCTGTCGTTGATCGTAAATCCAACTGTGGCTTTAAGGAAATTTTCTTTGATGAGCCCGTTTGTAACCGTTCCTCTTTGTCCGAATTCTACTCCGATATTCACCATAGAGAAATTTTGCAAAATATAACTTCTTCCTACCGGAAAACCACAACCGATACTCAATGCATACTCATTTAAAGGAGTATTCTTTAATTCCAGCGCAGTTTGTGTATACCTAACTCCCATCCGATAATGTATCCGCTTTGCATAACTTGCATTTGGTCGCGCATTAGGAATATATTGTGCCCCTAAGGAAACACGCATACTATTTTTCAATCCTTGTGTTTGTCCGAATACTTTATAATTACTCCAGTTCTGCACAGCAAAATCAGCTGCAACCAACCATTTTTCTCCTTTCTTAAACCCAATACCAAAACCCATAGAAAGCGGAAGAGTGATCTTACCTTTTGCACCTTGTGTATTTTCAATCGTGTCTTTTACAATTTCATATCCCAATGAATTATTGAAATAACTATACGAAAGACTGTCAATAGTAGCATTCACATTGGTTTGTGCTGCGAAAGTGAAACCAAATAAAATTTTAACATTCTCTTTCAGATCGCGAAATTTCACAGGACGACAAGTGTCCGCCTTATCCTTAAATCTGATAGAATCCACGGTATATGCCATCTGCATTCCATAATCAAAATACATTCCATCAATACGAGTGTTTGTTCCTGTGCATGTATTAAATGCATATAATGTTGCCGGGAAGATTGATCGTCTGGTGTTTTCCACATTCCCGAATAAATAAGAAGCATTTGCACCGACAGCTAGACTCTGCAAGAATTTTTTTCTATTCAAATCCTTGCGAATCGACTGAGTATCTTCATAAACTTCGTGACAGGATTTTACTGTTTGATCAGGACGTTTCAAAGAATGTAAACGAGCATATTTCGCTGACATCAGATAATGTCTTGGTAAACCGATGAAAGGTGTAATTGCGTTTCCAAAATATACCTGATTAATCCCACCAGAACCTTGATACAGATATTTTACTGTGCCTACACTTCCGATTTCCTGTTCATCTGAAACTTTATACCCTACAGAACTAAATGGAACCAGTCCGATACTGCCTCCCCACCATCTTTTGAAAGGGAAAGCTAAGGAAATATAAGCCAAAGAGGCATTATTGATCGTCTTTTTAGCGCTTGAACTTTCAAGTTGAATACGATTATAATTTGCGCCCAATTCGGCAGTAACCAATCTCATACTTGAATAGGATGCAGGATTACCGGTATTGATGAAAAAAATCGGTGTGGTATCATTTTGCATTGCGATATGCGTACCACCCAAAGAAAACCCTTGTCCGAAACCTTTTCCTCCGATATCACCAATTCCATAGCGGGAATAAGGAGAACTGGTATTTTGTGCTGTTGCACTTATCTGTATAAAGGACAGAGTTACAAATAATGAAAACAAGAATGTTACTGATGCAAGATCACTTGTTTTGAAAAAATTCCTTCTTATCACTTAATACGATTTAAATTGTAGTCTAATATTTCGTTCAATCCTTTAAGGATTAAATTTTGGTCTGCAAAGATGCTATTTTTTAACCGTTTCTCAAAAAATTTAACATCTCCGCCAGTCAAAACAACATTTACATCCGGAAATTGCTGTTTATATTGTTCAATAAATCCAATTACCTCAGCAATGGCACCATTTTGCGCACCAGACAACATGCTTTCATTGGTATTTGTTCCAATGAGAGCTTCATAAGACTGGTCAAACTTCAATAACGGTAAACGCGAGGTAAAAGTATGCATGGCATTAAATCTCATATTTAAGCCAGGGGAGATAGCACCACCTAGGTATTCATTGTTGCCATTCACAAAATTATATTTGATACAAGTACCAAAATCTATCACCAGCACATTTCTATCCGGATACAAAGAATTACCGGCAACAGCAGCTGCGAGTCGGTCGCTACCAAGGGTCTGAGCAGTTTTATAAAGGTTTTTAATTGGAATTGGCGTTTCTGAATTAAATATCAAAACATTCCATTTCTCTCTTAATTGTGCAATAAAAGGAGCAATATTATCAACCACCGAAGCCAGAATGCAATTATTAACAGGATTATTCTTAACAATTCCGGAAAGAAGCATATCCTCAACTGAAGCAAAGACAAAAGATTCTTTCATCTCCTTTCCGTCAAAGATAGCAGCCTTAACTTGAGTATTTCCGATATCTATAACTAATTGCATATCACAAAACTACAAATAAAGACAAGGAATGCAGAAATATTTTTTTGAGAAATAGAAATAATGTTTACATTTGCCCTCCGATTTAAAGAGCTGGTGCCCTAGCTCAGTTGGTAGAGCAAAGGACTGAAAATCCTTGTGTCACTGGTTCGATCCCAGTGGGCACCACTTTTAAAAAACAAAACCCTCGTAAACAAGAAGTTTGCGAGGGTTTGTTGTTTTTAGGGAACAATTGAACCTAAATCTATAATAATACTTGCTTTAAAAAAATTTAAAACAGAAGATTTATTTTATTCATTAAGTATTGGGGACCCAAAGAGACTAACCTTGCATAAGTGGAAAAACAGATTTAACTTTGAAACTAAATAAAACCTTAATTCTACTGCTTTAACATATTAAAAAATGGAAAAAAATGAAAGTTTATTCGAAAGAATCGGTGGAATGGAGGCAGTAAATGCTGCAGTAGAAATTTTTTACAATAAAATTTTGGCTGATAACAATATCAACCACTTTTTTAAAAATACCGATATGAAGGCACAGGCAAGCAAACAGAAACTTTTCCTGGCCTACGCTTTTGGTGCTCCCCTGCCCTATACAGGCAAAGACATGCGCAACGCTCACGCACACCTAAAACTTACTGAAGACCATTTTAACGCAGTTGCAGGTCATTTGGTAACAACGCTTACTGAATTAAATGTTGCTCAGAATTTGATCGATGAAATTGTTACAATTACATTAAGTACTAAAAATGACGTTTTAGGAAAATGATTTGATCAAAAAAATGATTTAATTAAATCTCAATTATTTATACAAAAAGACGGATCTTGTTGATCCGTTTTTTTGTATAAACAGATATACTTAATATTACATCAATAGAGCAACGTTAAGAACTGCCTTTTTTCTTACCTTTGCACCATGATTTCCAAACAAAAAAAATCCAGGCCTTTATTCATGTTTTACATATTATTGACTTATGTATTTCTGCAATTTTCGTGGTGGACGTTTTCAATGTTTAAACTCAACAATGAGATCATGCATTTAAAATCCGAAGTCAATCTTTTGAAAGGTGAATCTCCGGAAGAGGTAATTGCAAATGGCAATGAATTGAATGCGAAACTGCGTGCACGTTGGCTCATGATTTCAAGCGAAGGCTCGGTTTTTATTTGTCTCTTGTTATTGGGTGGATATCAAGTCAGAAAAACCCTCAAAAAAGAAAATGCTCTTGCACAGCAGCAACAAAATTTTTTGCTATCAGTAACGCATGAATTAAAATCACCAATTGCTTCTACAAAACTTCAATTGCAGACGCTGTTAAAACATGAACTCGACAGAGCTAAGCAGAAAGAAATTATTACGAATGCCATCAGCGATACAGAGCGATTAAATAATTTAGTTGAAAATATTCTACTGGCTGCGAAAATAGAAAATAGTGTGTATTCTATTTACAAAGAGCCCTTTAACATTTCTGAATACCTTGCAGACGGACTTAAACAGACGATCAAGTCTTTCAACTATAAACAAAAAGTGATATTGAATATTGAACCTAATATCCGGATGAATATTGACAAAACAAGTTTCCCTTCGATCATTCTGAACTTATTTGAAAATGCCGTTAAATATTCTCCCGAAAATACCACTATCACCATAGGATTAAAAAAACAAAATGAAAAAATAATCTTAAGCGTTGCTGATGAAGGTGTAGGGATTTCTGATCCCGAAAAAATCACCATATTTCAGAAATTTTATCGTGTCGGGAATGAAGAAGTCAGAAAAACAAAAGGTACAGGTTTAGGTTTATACATTGTGAATTATTTGGTAACACAACACAATGGAACTATTACTGTAAAAAACAATATTCCTAAGGGTAGTATTTTTGAAGTTGTTTTTAGTTGAGATCATAATTTGAAACATTTTTGTAAAAGAGAATCAGAGATATGAAAAAAGTAGCATTATTAATTTTAGATGGCTGGGGAATTGGCGATGGCTCAAAGTCCGATGCCATCGCAAATGCAAACACTCCATTTGTAGATAGCTTGTATAAAAAACACCCGCATTCTACATTATTAACCTCAGGTGAAAATGTTGGTTTACCCAATGGACAAATGGGAAATAGCGAGGTAGGCCATTTAAATATAGGTGCAGGAAGAGTTGTTTACCAAGATTTTGCACTTATCAATAAAGCGGTACGCGAAAAAACAATTGATACCAACCCTGAACTTGTAAAAGCATTTGAATACGCGAAGCAAAATAACAAAGCAATTCATTTTATCGGACTTGTATCGGAAGGAGGAGTTCATTCATCGCAAGCACATTTGCACTATTTATGTGATCTGGCAAAAGCAAAAGGTTTGGAGAATGTTTTTATTCATGCCTTTACTGATGGCAGAGATTGCGATCCAAAAAGTGGATTGGGGTATATTTCAAATCTTGAAGAACATTTAAAAACATCTTCCGGGAAAATTGCAAGTGTTGTTGGCCGCTATTACGCAATGGACAGAGATAAACGTTGGGAACGTGTTAAATTCGCTTATGATCTGCTGATCAAAGGAGAAGGAAAAAAGACTCAAAATATCATTAAGGCAATAGCAGGATCTTATTCAGAAAATATTACGGATGAATTTATTAAACCAATAATTCATACCGATTCGTCAGGAAATCCTATCGGAATAATAAAAGAAAATGATGTGGTAGTCTGTTTCAATTTCCGTACCGACCGTTGCAGAGAGATCACGCAGGTGCTGACTCAGCAAGATATGACGGAGCAAGGAATGAAAATTCTTCCACTTTATTATGTCACGATGACAAATTATGATGCTTCTTTTAAAAACATACATATACTTTACGACAAAGATAATTTATCGAATACGCTTGGAGAAGTTTTAGAAAAAGCCGGGAAGAAACAAATACGGATCGCAGAAACGGAAAAATACCCACATGTCACATTTTTCTTTTCAGGTGGAAGAGAAAAAGAATTTGCAGGAGAAAAAAGAATAATGGCTCCGTCAGCAAAAGTTGCTACGTACGACCTTAAACCTGAAATGAGTGCATTGGAATTAACGGATGCTATTATCCCTGAGATACAAAAAGGCGATACTGATTTTATTTGTTTGAATTTTGCTAACGCTGATATGGTGGGACATACAGGTGATTACAATGCTGTAATAAAAGCTGTTGAAACTGTTGATGCTTGTACAAAAAGAGTAGTTGAGGCTGGAATTCAAAATGGTTATTCATTCATCATCATTGCCGACCATGGCAACTCCGATTTCATGATCAACCCTGACGGTTCACCTAACACAGCCCATTCTACCAATCCTGTTCCTTGTATTTTAATTGATAGTGATCATAAGAATATCAAGGATGGAAAACTGGCCGACATCGCTCCTACCATTTTAAAAATAATGGGAATTTCTATTCCGAAAGAAATGAGCGGTAACGTTTTAATTTGAAAATCTCCAGACTATAATTAGTGCCATTGACTCTGCAAGACTTCGACAATTTAACCTTCTGCAAAGACCGAATCGAAATATTGTGTGTTGTCATGTTGAGCCTGTCGAAACATTTGGGGTAGACCTGCGCACACTCTTCGACAATCTGCATCTTTGTGTGACACAAAATTTTGAATTTTCAAACCTTAAACTTTGAACTTATTTATCTCACTAAAGTGACTCTTCCAATATATTGATGATCTAACTGCTGAACGTCATCACGGAAATTTATTTTATACACGAATACATCGTTCGTACATAATTTACCTTTGTAAAAACCGTTCCATCCATCTTCCAGATTGGTGGTTTCAAATATTTTTTCTCCCCAACGATCAAAGATTAGGAATGAATAATTATGAACACCAAGTAATTTTGGTTTAAAAACATCATTCAATCCATTTCCATTCGGGGTGAATGCATTCGGGATCCAGAATAAATATTCGGGACGGATGACCACTTCAACATAAGCTGTATCGGTACATCCGGCAGCATTAACAACTACCTGCATAATTGTATATGTTCCGGGATGCGCATAAGCATGCATGGTATCACAATTTGAACTGCTTGTTCCATCTCCCCAATAAATTGTACAATCGATACCACCAGAACTCAGGTCAAATGCTGTAACGTCAGGATAAAAAATTGACGTATCTCTTGGCGTAGCATCTACACCGGCAGAAGGTGAAGGAAAAACCGCAACAGATGACGGCAATGAAAAAGTATCTTTACAACCATGAGAACTTGCAATAATTAAACTGCTGGAATATGTTCCGATAGAAGGGTAAATGTGATTCGGATTTTGTTCTGTGGATGCTCCGCCATCACCAAAACTCCAGTTATAACTAAATGGCCCACCAACGTTAGAGCCATCCAAAAATTGCACCGGCTGTAGATTACAGGAAATGGCCGAAGCCAAAGTATAGGCGGCAACCGGTTTTGGATACACCTCCACATTGGCCGTGTACGATTCCGTACAACCATTTTCACTTACAGTAAATATAACAGGGAACACTCCTACACTATCATAAACAATATTTGTTGGATTGACATTATTACTTGCAGACGGAGAGGCATGTGATCCGAAATTCCATGCGAATGTACCATTACCCATATAGTCTCCCGCACCAGTGAAACTGTAACTATTCTCGTAAATACATTCTCCGGGAGGAGGAGAAAAATTCGGATCCAATAATGGATAAATATAAAAGGTATTTGAATTTGTATCTGCACACATTGTACCCGGATTAATGATCAAGGTAACAACATACGTTCCTGAATCGGAATATGTCCAGGTAGGTGCAATAACATTTGAGGTATCGAGGGTAGTTGTTGGATCACCAAAATCCCAGTGATAGGTAAATGCATTGATGCTGGATTGCGTAAAATTCACATTGTACCCAAAACAAAAAGTTGTTTGTAATGGAATGGAAGCAACGGGTAAACCCGGACAGTTTACTACATTGAATTGAAAGTCGCGTTTGTTAACATCAATCAAAACACCTCCTCGATATTCACTGACACAAACTCCTACGACCCATTGTCCAATCATATTTGGAGTACCTGTCATCAAACCTGTTGTTGGATTAACAGAAATAATCGGAGAAGCACTCATTGGATAGGTGGCATTATAAGGAGCTTGCCACGGAACAAACGCATACGGTGGTGGTGATGCTATTCCCGGACACCCGGCTGCAACTCCGGCCGCACCAAGTTGTGGACAGCTTGCATCTAATCCTGTGTAAGGATCACATAATTCGTAATACAAGGAGTCGCCATCCGGATCTGTAGCGGAATGATCGAAAAATAATGGTACACCTGAACACAAAAATATAGGAGGAAAATTAGTATATCGTGGACTGCTGTTACCGGGTGCAACAGTATTATCGGGAATGTGTGCCATATAAGTTGAACCCACATCTCCCGGAAGAACCAAATTTAAGATCGTGCCATTCCTGCAACAACGCTGGTAAGTGAGATTATAGCCGCCTGGAATATTTGGTAAATTTATTGTGGACTGATAGATCGCTTCTTCCACACAAATATTTGTTGGCGGAGTAAAACATGGATTATTAATGGTAACCGGCAAAACAACAGAACCAGGAAAAGGCATTTCTAAACTATCAATAAAAGAGCCTGCGCTATTAAAAATAAAAACGCATGCTGGATTATCATATGGAGCTAATCCTGTAAAGCAGTCGCGGTAAACCTTTAAGGTGATACGATAATTATTTCCACCCAAATTATCATAATAAATTTCGCCACCTACAATGTGGGTAGCGAAATTTTTTAATGACAAAATCGTCAAGAAAAATAATATCAGAAATCGTTTTAGTTTCATTTTTAAAACTCATGCTACTGAGATTTAATTCTGATCTATTTCATTCGTGTTATTTGAAAATATCCTGCAAATACCTTGTTGTCATCTGAACTACTTGCTTTAAAAGAAGGGTTATTTGGTTTTGCATTAGCCACAACTGTTCCTTTTACAGGAACTGTTAAAACATAATAGTAAACTCCATCTACAGATTTTGAACCATTCCAGTTATTTTTATAATCAGCGCTTTCGTATACTTTATTTCCCCAGCGATTATAAATTGCTAAGGTACTTCCCGGAAATTTATCCAAATTCTCAACATAGAAAAATTCATTTACATCAGGACCATGTCCGTCAGGAGTGATCACATTCGGAATACCCAATATGCAACTCGATTCCACAGTTATTGCAACCTGATCATTTGTTGTATTCAGACAAACATCAGTTATAGTTACCTGATAAGTACCATTACTGTTTGCAGTCAGGCCGGTTGAAGGAGCGAAAGGTGAATTAACATTATCTGTCCCTGTGATGGTTGTC
Source organism: Bacteroidota bacterium (assembly GCA_947476185.1). Classification (GTDB taxonomy): domain Bacteria; phylum Bacteroidota; class Bacteroidia; order 2-12-FULL-35-15; family 2-12-FULL-35-15; genus 2-12-FULL-35-15. Next base: position 26,509 of record CANJPX010000009.1, on the reverse strand, counting down.
CATGTGTATGTGTATGGAGAACCACCACCACTAATTGAAGCAAACAGATTCAAAAGATCACCGGGACAAACAACCATGTCATCCCCGGCATTTAATACCATAGGAGCAAATGTAGCAACAGTGATTGTAGCCGAATCTGTAATTGCCGGAGTAGGATCCACAAAGGAATTACACGCATCATTGACGGTGAGGACATATGTTGTCGTTGTTGAGACAGTAGTGGTTGGGTTAGGAATAGAAGGCAACCCTCCACTCCAAGTATAGGTGTATGGCTCAACACCGCCGGTTGCATTTGTATTAAATGTGAATGTACCACCAAGATTACAGAATGTTGTATCGTTCATTCCCAATGTTAAGGGAGTATATTCATCTAAATAAACCGTAGCGTATGTTGCAGTTGAGGCACATGGTCCAGTTTGAATGATCGATAATTGAATGGTATCCAATCCTTCTAAAACACCATCAGACACAGCATTGATACAATAAGAAAGAGAATCTTGTCCTGCAGCAAAATACAACACTGAAGGTAATGGGATACCCAAAACACCCGTGTTGTAATCGACTCCATTAATAGCAGAACCAGCGATTGTAACATTGATCGTATCGGCATTAGCAAGATTAGACGTCCTGACAAAATAGATACATGCTAATCCACAACCTTCATATAAAGTAGAATCATTTGCGCCACCATAACTAATTTCAGGGACAATAACCACACCCTGGCTACTGAAACTTCCCGCTTCCAAGAATACTCCTGAATCCAAAATATCATCCCCACCATCACCGATAGCAAGTTTGATATGATATGTTGCACCGCATTGAACTGCAGAAACTGCAGTAAGAGGTACAGTAAAACCATCGTATTGTATGGTTGCTCCATCAGGAGCGGTACCTGTTCCATTTCCGTCACCGTTATCAAAATAATATGCAGAGTTTGTTACCAAATTTAAGTTGAACATTGTAACAGGTAAACTTGTTCCAGGAACAAGTGCAATATTTTTTGCGCTACCGCTGAAAGGTCCTGTAATACCGGGGCCACTGATAAAAAATCCAAATCCATCATTGATTCCTCCGGGAGTCGTGCTCACATATTCCATGTATTCCTCTGATCCAAAAACATAATTAAATTTTACTGTATCAGAAGTAGGAACAAAATCGAATTCTAATATTGTTGCGTCATAACTGGTTGATGGCGACATAATAAGATCTAAATCGGGATCTCCGGGAAGAGCATTTCCAACAGATGCACCTGAAAGGTTATTTGGCCCGATCGCATTGGTAAGATTTCCACACGTTAAAAGTACCCCGGAAGTAAAACCGATATTTGATGATGTACCATTAAAGACTCCTCTGCAAAGAGCTCCCCCAGTGTAGGTTATACCACTCGCGGTAACACCTGTACCCAACAATGTGTCTACTAATTGAACCGGAGTGTAAGCACCGCTTACCACCAATTGTGCATTGACTGAATTTACTGTTACAAAAGTTATAAAACTCAGGGCAATTTTTTTTACTAATGATCTCATTTTTTTATTTTTTTTATTAACGTATTAATGTTACACTTCCTATTCTTCTCGCCGCCTCATAATGATATCCTTCTAAATCAAATATTACAACATACACAGCAGATGGTACTTTCTCTCCTTTGAAAGTTCCGTCCCATCCGGTAAACAGATCCTCTGTTTCAAACAGTTTTTCTCCCCAACGATCAAATATTTTCATGTTGTATTTTTTTATTCCGACACCATACCCCATGAACAGATCATTTCTCCCATTCGTATTTGGAGTGAATGCATTCGGGAAATAAAAATAAAAATCGGGAAGAACAAATACAGTTTGGTAGGTTGTATCGGAACAACCCTCAACATTTGTGGTAACCAACATCACACTATAGGTTCCATCATTCACATAGTCGTGGATTGGACTTTCTATAGTTGAAGTTGAATCGTTTGCTCCATCTCCAAAATTCCATAAATAAGAAACCGCTCCAGTTGATTGATTTTGAAACTGAACACTTTGATTGGTAATAAAATTAAACACAAAGGCTGCATTAATTGGATAGACAGTAATATCAACAGAATTTGAAATTGTTAATCCGCAGGCATCTGTGACAACAACAGTATAACTTGTAGAGGTGGCAGGAGAAACTGTTGCAGAGTCGATCATTGAAATACTTGGTGACCAACTGTAAATATAATCAGGCAAACCTTGAGAGGGATCAGCATCCAACAATACACCGTTACCACCGCAAATTGTTGTATCATTATTTATTGAAAGCTGCAAAGGAACATACGGATTGATGGTAACTTTAATACTATCCGAAGCTATATTTCCACAGCTATCAGCAACGGTAACAAAATAAGTTGTAGTTACTGTTGGGTTAACAATCGCATTTGAAGTACTGCTCGTAGTATTCGTCCATGAATAATTATAATTACCAATTACAACCCCACCACTCACAACAGCCGTCAGCGGCAAGTTGAGAAACGGACAAACCAATGTTGTATCATTATTTAAATTGATCGTTAATGGAGGAGTGTCTATGATGTGTAATGTTATACTTGCTGTGTCATTTCCGCCACAAGGTGTGCTTGCATAAACAGTTAACGTAACAGTTTCAGCTCCTTCAATAATTCCATCAGGCAAAGCGTTAATGGTAACATAAGAGGAATCTTGCCCGACAGAAAAATAAACGCTATCGCCAATTGTTGAATAATCAATTCCATTGCTCGCAGTTCCTGAAAGCGAATAATAAAAGGTGTCGGCTACTGCCAAATTGTTTGTTCCGCGGTCAAATAATATGGAAGCGAAACCACAACCCTCATATATCGTTGTATCATTTCCGGCAAGGGCACCGGCAAAATTTGTTGTTGAGGACATTAATACATTTCCAGAACTGGCGAAACTGCCTGCTTCGAGAAAAACTCCTGAATCAATCGCTCCGTCACCTCCATCAGCAATGGCTAGTTTAATATGATATGTTTGTCCGCATTGCACGGCAGCAATTGCAGTAAGTGGAACAGTAAAACCATCATATTGAACAGTCAGACCATTTGGAGCAGTGCCCGTTCCGAAGCCATCACCATTATCAAAATAATAACTAGCATTACTAATAAGATTAACATTTTGCATAGTAACAGGTAAAGCTGTTCCAGGGATCAATGCGATATTCTTTGCACCAGAAGAAAATGGTCCAGCGATGCCAGGTCCACTAATAAAAAAACCAAATCCATCATTTATCGTTCCTCCCGGAGTCACAAATTCCATGTATTCATCTGAGCCGAAAACATAACGGAATTTTACGGTATCTGAAGTTGGGATAAAATCAAATTCAAGAATTGAAGCCTCATAGCTCAATGCAGGCGACATAACCATATTTAGGTCGGGGTCTCCAACAAGCAAATTTGAATATGAAATTCCAGAAGTAGTATTGGGGCCAATACAATCAGCGATATCACCTGTAGAGAGAATAACACCCGACGCAAGACCAATATTTGAAGCAACTCCATTAAAGGATCCTATAGCAGCTGCATCACCCGAATAGCTTATTCCAGTGGCCGTGATTCCACCACCCAAAAGGATGTTCTGCACCAACAGCGTCGGGGTCAATGCTGTACTAGTGGTCAACTGCGCATTTGCATGACCACTATAAAATAACACTAAGGCTATTGCTAAAAAAACGGGTTTCTTTAAAAAAGTAAAAATCATTTTATTCCTATTGTAATCTGAAAATCAAGCAAATATATCTAAAAACAGGCAAAATTTGTGATTCACCATGCATTTTTGATAGTTCATCGAACTCTATTTTCATCGTAAAAAAATTAAATTCTTTCCATTCTATAATCAGATGCACAATTAAGGTGGATAGTTGCAGTGAAAATATATATTTCTATACTAATTTAGACGTTTTTCGATGACCTCCAAAATTTGAATTTCCGTATTCTTACGTGTTGAAGAGCAGAAATACGCCTGAAAAGGAGGTTTTAATCTTACAAAATCACTATGAATGCCCTATTATCAAGGCAGCAAATCACATGTCCCCGAAAAACAATTAGTATTCCTTCAAGGAATCCTAAATTTTCTTTTTAAACCAAAAAATGTTGATTTAAATAATAATAATTGCAAATTTGTGCTTCAAAATTTCAATAAAAGACAGCAATAAAGACATTCATAATTCAAAAATCCTACTCATGACCAATCCGAACATAAACGCTTACATCGAAAAAAACAAAGAACGTTTTTTAGACGAACTTTTTGAATTATTACGCATCCCTTCTGTTAGTGCAGATGTTGCTTTTAAAAATGATGTGATCAAGACTGCAGCAGTTATCAAAGAAAAGCTGATCGCTGCGGGTGCAGAAAAAGTAGAAATATGTGAAACGGCCGGTTACCCGATAGTTTATGGAGAAAAGATAATTGACCCGAAATTGCCAACAGTTTTGGTTTATGGCCACTATGACGTGCAACCCGCAGACCCTATCGAATTATGGACATCCGGACCATTTGAGCCTGTTATCAAAGATGGGAAAATATATGCGCGCGGTGCTTGTGATGATAAAGGACAAATGTATATGCATGTGAAAGCATTTGAATTAATGATGCAAACAAATTCACTTCCCTGCAATGTAAAATTCATGATCGAAGGTGAGGAAGAGGTAGGTTCTACCAATTTAGGACTATTTGTAAAAGCAAATAAAGAAAAGTTAAAGGCCGACGTGATCGTGATCTCCGATACCGGAATTATTGCAAATGATATTCCTTCCATCACTGTTGGATTACGCGGATTATGTTATGTTGAGGTGGAAGTAACCGGTCCGAACCGCGATCTACATTCAGGATTATATGGTGGTGCAGTTGCAAATCCGATCAACATTTTATGTGAGATGATTGCTAAAATGAAAGATGATAAAGGCCATATCGCCATTCCCGGATTTTATGATGACGTTGAGATATTGAGTTCGGAAGAACGTGCTGAAATGGCTAAAGCTCCTTTTGATCTTGAGAAATATAAAAAAGCATTGGATCTTTCCGATATACATGGTGAAGCTGGTTTTAGTACAAACGAAAGAAATTCTATTCGTCCTACTTTAGATGTAAATGGCATCTGGGGTGGCTATCAAGGTGAAGGAGCAAAAACTGTTATTGCTTCAAAAGCGTATGCGAAAATTTCAATGCGTTTGGTGCCACATCAAAACAGCGATAAAATCACAAAACTATTTTCAGATTATTTTAACAGCATAGCTCCTAAGTCTGTGAAAGTAAAAGTAACACCGCATCATGGCGGAGAACCGGTTGTAACACCAAGTACAACTGCAGCCTACAAAGCAGCAAGCATGGCCATGGAAACAACATTCGGCAAAAAGCCTGTTCCTGTTCGTAGTGGAGGAAGTATTCCAATTGTGGCGATGTTCAAATCTGAATTGAATTTGGATTCTGTACTAATGGGATTCGGCCTTGATTCGGATGCCATCCATTCACCCAACGAACATTATGGGGTATTCAATTTTTTCAAGGGAATTGAAACCATTCCCTATTTCTTTAAAAATTTCACGGAATTAAGTAAATAGATTAACAGCGAAGATTCAAAGGCACAAAATATAAACTGTGCCTATGCGTTTTCCGAGTAAAACATTTTCAATGAAAAAACCACTTCTTCTTTTTATATCCGTTTGCTCTTTTCTATTTTCTTCTTGTGGCGATTTTCAGGATGTGACTTTTTTGGGTATCGAAAACGTTAAAGTTAACAAACTCTCCCAACAGGGTATCGATATAGATGTAACAGCTAAGATCAAAAACCCGAACAATATTGCATTCACAATATACCGCTCCGACTTGGATGCGACATTCAGCAACATGAATGTTGGGAAAGCAGCAATTACAAAAAATGTGAAAATAAAAGCGAATTCAGAACAAAGTTATACCTTCAATGTAAAATCAGATTTTTCGAAATTAAGCGCAGGTGAATTGCCAAACCTTCTGTCAATAGCGCTAAGCAAAAGTATTAAAGTAGGATTGAAAGGTAATTTGAAAGTAGGAAAATTACTTATGAAAAAAGACTACCCTGTTGATATGGTAAAAAGTGTTCCATTAAATTTCGGAGGTTTATAAATCAGTATACGAAATCACAATTTTTAATTCTATCCATACCAAATATTCCTGTGCTTGTGGTAATTGTGATTTTTTTTGCTTTATAAAAAGCCCTATAGTTGTCACCGAAGTAAGAAGCCACATTGCGTTCTAATGAAGAACTATTCCCCTCACCCGAAAGAGTTATCTCCATACCCTGATTTCCTGTTTTGTAGGTTACTATATCAAAAGACCGGGTAGCAGAATGAATAGGAAAAAAAGTATTCAGCAAAAAAACAATATTAATCAGACACATCCCGAAACCGGAAAAAGCATACATAGAAAATTGGTGATATTCCATTTCAAGATACTCTTTCACATATTTCCATTGCAACAATCCCAGTGATCCGCAGATAAAAAAAATAATAAATACGGCCCCTATACTAATTATTGTTGTAGACCAAAACCAAATAAGCAAAGGTAATCCACCAAACAAACCAAAAAATGTGGCTGCCATAGCTAAATAAATACCATTCCTTTGAAGAAAATTCCGCCATAATGAATAGCATTCTTCATTAAAGTAATTATTTACTTTTTGTTCATTCAAATCTGATTCTTTCTTTCCATAGGAGCTTCCGATTTCCTGAAGCTCTTTCTCAGGATATACCCTTACCTTATAATCCCCGGTTATATTATCAGGATCCTGATTCAACATCAACATCAAAAAATTATACAGATGCGGCAATTGCTTTTTAAATTCCTTAGGAATTTCAAAAAAATGTTCGACACAAACTGCCAAAAACTCATGCATGTTTGTTCCGCCATAGCTCCGTAAAAAAGTATTTCTCTTTTCTTTCAGGTCATTATAATCTTTGGAAGCAATCAGTTCCCACTTTCTGAAATAAACAGAAAAGTGCTCATCATAATTTCCACCAATATCCAGATCAATATTCAATGCATGTGTTAATTCATGCAATCCCAAATTTAATTTATCGTCCTCTGTAGCATAACCTTCTTTGAAATCATTCCAGGAGAGCGATAGAATACCATTTTGTGTATTAAGACCTTTTAAATTTGTTTTCAGATAATTCGAAAAGAAAATATGCGGAAAAACATTTATATCAGACAAATGGCTGATCATATAGTCCTTCAAGCCAAACGTTAATTGAATCGCAGATGCGGAGATCAAAACTTTTATTTCATCGGTAATAACAAGTCCTTCCTTGCCATTGAATGATTTGTCAGCCATAAAATTATATAAACGGGAAACAAAAACTCCTTGCGCCTCGGTAGAAAGATTTTTGAAGTAGGAATTTTTTTGCTTTAACAGATTATATGGCACGTATGAAATTTAGTAGTATAGTTTACAATAAAATTTATAATTCACTAAAATTAATCGAATAAAAGGAATTCTAACTATCTATTATAAAATTTTTATTATTTCTGAGCAAGGCTATTTCGTATTTTTATAAAATGAAAGAAAATGATCCTAAATATACAAATTCATTAATTAATGAGAGTAGTCCGTACCTGTTGCAACATGCTCACAATCCCGTAAACTGGTTCTCCTGGAATGAAGACATCCTGAAAAAAGCAAAGGCAGAGAACAAATTAATTCTGATAAGTATCGGATACTCTGCTTGCCATTGGTGCCACGTAATGGAACACGAAAGTTTCGAGGATGAGCAGGTAGCGAAATTAATGAACGACCATTTTATATGCATAAAGGTGGACCGTGAAGAGCGACCGGACATCGACCAGGTATATATGATGGCTGTACAACTTATGACCGGGCAAGGCGGTTGGCCATTAAATTGTTTCGCTTTACCGGATGGAAGACCTATATATGGAGGCACCTATTTCCCAAAACAAAACTGGATGAATATTTTATTAAATCTGGCGGACACCAATAAACATGATCCGGAAAAAGTATTGGACTATGCAAACCAATTAACAGATGGAGTAAAACTGGCGGAATTGGTAAAAATAAATAAAGAACAAAATGAATTTTCTATCGAGACACTGCACGAAAGTGTTAAGGCTTGGCAACAAAAATTTGATGATATAGATGGGGGTCCGAATAGATCACCAAAATTCCCTCTGCCAAATAATTATCAATTTTTATTGCGATATACTCATCACACTAAAAATGAGGGAGTATTAAAACACCTCGAGCTTACATTAAAAAAAATGGCTTATGGAGGAATTTACGATCAGATCGGTGGAGGATTTTCCCGCTATTCCGTGGACCATTTCTGGAAAGCACCACATTTCGAAAAGATGTTATACGACAATGCCCAACTAGTTACACTTTATTCGGAAGCATTTCAAAAAACAAAAGAACCGTTATTCAAACAAATAGTTTATGAAACACTAGCATTTGTCGAACGAGAGCTTACTTCAGCGGAAGGAGGCTTTTTTTCAGCGCTAGATGCTGATTCAGAAGGAGTAGAAGGGAAATATTATGTCTGGACAAAAGATGAATTAAAAAACATATTTAAAGACAGATTTTCTCTTTTCGCAGATTATTTCAACGTAAATGCAAGAGGATTATGGGAACATGAAAATTATATTCTTTTGCGGAATGATGACAATGCTGAAATTGCAAAAAGAAACAATATTTCTACAGATGATCTACAACAGATCATTGAGGATTGCAAAAAACATCTTTTATCAATAAGAGAAAAACGTATTCGACCCGGACTTGATAATAAGATCATAACTTCCTGGAATTCACTTATGCTCAAAGCATATATCGATGCTTATAACGTTTTTGATGAACAACATTTTTTAGATGTGGCGAATAAAAATGTAAAATTCCTTTTGAAAAATTGTTTTCAAAAAGATGAACAGCTTTCTCATTTGGCCACTCCATCAGAAACCTCTGCCGGCAATTCGAAAAGAAAGCATCATCCTGTAAATGGATTTCTGGAAGATTATTCTTTTACCATAGAAGCGTTTGTTGCCATGTATGAAACAACATTTGAAGAAAATTACCTTCACAAAGCAAACGACCTGATGAAATATGTTATTGACCATTTCATTGATAAAAATTCAGGGATGTTTTATTTTACTTCCGATGAAGACAAAGCGCTCATCACCAGAAAAATGGAACTATCGGACAATGTTATTCCTGCTTCAAATTCTAGCATTGCAAAATCGCTCTTTATTTTAGGGCATCACTTTGAAAATGAAGATTATGTTTCTATGAGTCACAGAATGCTCAATAATGTGTTGGACGAAATAATTGGTTATGGCTCCGGATATAGCAATTGGGCAATGTTATTACTGTATTTCAGTCAGCCATTTTATGAATTAGCAATTGTTGGTAAATCTGTTGATGAAAAAAGGAAAAGCCTCAATAAACATTACAATCCAAATAGGATATTTGCAGGAAGTGTTACTCAAAGCTCATTGCCACTTTTAAAAAACAGGTATACAGAAAATGATACGCTCATTTATGTTTGTACCAATAAAACATGTTTACAACCGGTAAAAGAAATAGAGAAAGCATTACAACTAATGAATATTGAATGAAAACAGTAACTACTCTGCTTCTTTTTATTTTTCAACTGAGCTCATTTGCTCAACTGATTAGCACTACCCCTGAAGAAATAGGTGTTGGACCTACTTCCTTTAATTCAAGTATAATCAAGAAAAATAAAATAAAAAAAATCGATGTAGTAATATTAGACAAACCGGATGGTGAGGTGATTATTGATAAAGGAGCTAGTCAAGGTTATGAATTTGATAGTATCGGGAGAATTACCCGCTACTATTATACTATTTTAAATTTTGCCGAGAACGAGGTCATTGATGTTCCTGAAATTAGAAGAAAAGGGAAAATAATTCAGCTAGCTTCCATGCGTACTATTACAAAATACTTCAATGATACTATTTTTGCTAATATTTATTACGATCAACAAAACAAGATCATAACAAAAAGAGTTAAAATGGGCGCGTATTACAACTCCTTCTATTATGAATACAATGAAAAAGGACAAATTAAAAGAGAAATGCACTTTAGAGAAACAAATATAAGTGAAAATAAAAATGAATTTAAGTTAGGCGTTCAGAATATATTATCCAACGAAACATTTGAATACACCCTGATGACTCCAACGCAAGTCAAGAAAAGATGCCTGAATGACGAGGGAAGAGAATATAAAAAAGCAATTATTAATTATGACGAAAAAGGAAGAACACTTACTGAAAATTATGAGTTTATAGTAAGTTGGATGAGGCAAGAAAATAGTTACCAATATGATGTGAGTGGGCACCTGCTCGAAAAAACGTGTACCGGCAATGAAAGCGGAGATGTAAGGGAATACACCGTTTACAAATATGATGGAAATGGTGTATTAATGGAAGAAAAGAAATTTAAAAATGACGCTCTTCTTTTTGAAATCAGTTATTTGTATGATGAAACAAATAATTTGTTAAAATCAAAGATCAATCGTGATCACAAAAACACTTCTATAGGAATTGTGAAGTTTGGATATACATTTTATTAGACTTCTCCTTTTTTCTTCCCTGCCACAAAATCTTTAAGATAAAACGGTTCAAAATAAGCAACATCTTCAAATTGTTGTGAATTGTAGGCTTGCTCAGATAACACTAACATGCCCCTTGCGGAAGGAACGACATCATTGATAAAAACTGCATTTGAATTTTTAGAAAATGTTTCTTTACATTTAGCAGATCCATCTCCAAAAAAAACAATCTTTTTTGTTTTTAAAATATCAGAGAAAGAATTCTCATCAATAATTTCGGCGGCAGTGGCTCTCATTTCATTGCCTTGCAAATCATAAATTGCGCAATACACTTCCATTCTGCGCGCGTCCAGCATCGGACAAAATAAATCAGCGCTTTCAACTTTGAACTTTGAATTTTGAACTATTGATTGTGTAATAGAAAGCAGTGTGTTTATTGCGAGCAATGGTTTACCTAAGGCATAACACAACCCTTTGGCAGTACTCACACCAATGCGCAATCCTGTATATGATCCGGGACCTTTGCTGACAGCAATTGCGTCAATTTCAGATATTTTATTTCCTGTTTGTTGAAGAACATCTTCAATAAACAAAGTGAGATTTTCGGAATGGGAATAACCTCCGTTTTGTTCTTTTATTGCAAGTAGCTTTCCATCTTTGCCAAGAGAAACGCTACAAACTGTAGTTGCTGTTTCAATGTTTAAGATAAGTGCCATTAATTTTTTGTTTACTTTTTAGTAACCGTAAACAATTCTGACTTATCAACCTTGCTTACCTTGTCGCCATCCTTTAATTCTTTGGCGATAGCACTGTAAGGAGCAGAGATTATTTCATCCCCCACTTTCACTCCGACAACTATTTCTATAAAACTATTATCCTGAACACCTGTTTTCACTTTAACCACTTTTACTTTCCCCTCTTCTGCATTATAAACAAAAACACATTCTTCAATTTTTATCAAGGCGTCATTATTCTGTGTTTTATCATTTGCATTCTTCACAACAATTTCTTCATTATCATCTTCCCCACCTTTTTGTTTTTCCTGTTCCTTAAACAAAGTGCTGTCGCTTCTTGTAGTTACTGACTGAATAGGAACAGCAATTACATTGTTCACCTTCTTTGTTTGGATATCAACAGTAGCACTCATCCCGGGACGAAAAGGAGCAATGTTATTATTCGCAGTTAAAAGATCCATGTATGACTCTTGTAAGATCCGGATCTTCACAACAAAATTTGTTACCTGTTCAGCAGTAACACCGGTTGTGTTAGCTGAATTTGCAATTTCTGTTACAACACCTTTAAATTTTCTACCCAAATAAGCATCCACATCTATTGAAGACGTATCACCACCATGCACACGGACAATATCATTCTCATTCACTTCCACGCTCACTTCCATTTCATTCAAATTTGCCAAACGCATTATTTCTGTACCTTCCATTTGAGCTGTTCCAACCACGCGTTCTCCTTTTTCTTTATTTAATTTAGAAACGGTTCCGTTCACCGGAGAAAAAATATTTGTTTTAGCCAAATTATCATTCGCTTCTTTCAAAGAAGCTTCTGTGCTTTTCACATTGTAATCAGATGCATCAACGTTATCTTCAGCACCTTTTACATCCGCTTTTGCGCCTTCGTATGCTGCCTTTGCAGCATCCATATCTGATTGAGAAATTGCTCCCTGATCAAATAATTTTTTATTCCTTTGGTAAGAAGCCTCTGTATTTATAAAAGCTGCTTTTATTTGTTCCAGCCTTGCTTTAGAATTTGCAAGATTCGCTTTTGCACCATTTAATGTTGCCACCATCCGGCTGGAATTGGATTCATATATCAATGGATTTATCTTACATAACAAGTCTCCCTTTTTCACCTGATCACCCTCTTTCACAAACAATTCAACAATTTCACCCGATACATCAGAACTTATTTTAACCTCTACCTCAGGCTGAATTTTCCCATTCGCAGAAACAGATTCAATGATGTTTCGTTTAGCGGCTTTTTCGGTGGCTACCTTAATTGCTTTATTGCCTGAACAATTCTTCAACATCATAATAGATATAAGAAAAACGATTCCAACAACAGTGATCCAAATTATTTTTTTCATAGTATATTTAATTTACCACAGATTACACACATTTACACAGATTATTTTCTTCTGTGGTTGACTTATAATCTATTACGTTCTTTTTCCTTTATTCAATCTTAAACAATTAGAATTTTTCAATTTTTTCTCTGCAAATCTATGGTGAATCAGTTTAAAATTTTAAAGGTTTACCCTGATAAAAATCAAGAACTTTTGTTTTAAATACGTATTCATACTTCGCCTGTAACAGATCGCTTTGTGCTTTTATCAATTTGTTTTTGGCATCATTATAGTCGTTGGTATTCAACAGTCCAACATTAAATTTTTGCTCCGTATATTTAAAGGATTCCTGCATTGCATCAATCGCTTTTAAAGAAGCATTGTATTTTTTTAATCCTGCACTTGCATCAGCATATGCCTGTTGAACATTTTTTTGTACCTGCAATTTGGTTGATTCTACAGTAAGGTCAGCATTTAATTTTTGGATCCTGGCTCTGTCAATGGCAGATTTTGTTTGCAAGCGATTGAAGATAGGAACAGTTAAATAAAATCCGAATGATTTATTAACGTTATCACTGTATTGATCCGCAAAAGGAATTTTCTCAAATGTCCCACTTGAAAACATAGGCGACAAAACCGTATCTCCTGTAGAAGTAATACTTCCATCTGGCCCGTAACCCTGAAAAGTAGGTGCCCCGAGCACCCGTTGACTTGCTCCGGAATAACCGGTTCCATAGGATGCACTAAAAGTTAATCGCGGACTAAGTCCTCCCCAGGCAACATCAACCGACTTTTCAGCACTTTTCACAGTGTATTCAGCACTTTTTATTTCAGGCAGATTACTCACTGCCGAATTATAAATTTGAGTTGTCGTGGCCGTCAACAAATCATTATTCCCAATAGTTAATTCCGGCTTCACGATCGATAATCCTTCTGCAGAAGGCATATTCAAAAGCTGCGCTAAATTTAAATAGGAAATATCCAATTGGTTTTGGGCATTCGTAACATTCAATTCTTCCAATGCTAATTGCGATTGAATGTCGAGCAATACACCTTTCGCGGTTGTTCCGGCATCCACCATAATTTTTGCGCGTTCTACCTGTGCGGCAGTAATACCCATTTGATTTTTTGCATTATCTTCTGTTTCAATACTGTAGAGGATCTGTAAATATGCTGTTGCAATATTTAATGCGACATCATTTTTCATTTTTTCAACATCATACTTTCTTGATAAATAAATGAATTTATTTTCCTGAATGGTGTTGATGTTTTGAAAACCACAAAACAGAGTAACATCAGTACTCAATGAAAAATTCTGAGAAAGCACTTCTGCATCAGCAAATTGATTTGTAAAACGATCAACCGTTCTTCCGATGTTATAGGAATGAGCTGCATTTGCATTTAAAGAAGGTAAAAGAGTTGCTTTACTTTGCAATAAATTTACCTGGGACAAGTCAGTGTTTAATTCTGATTGTTTAATTTGAATATTATTTTTCAATGCATAATCGATGCATTGTTCCAAGCTCAAAGTTTGATTTGTTGCAACAGGATTTTGAGCATTTGAATTAAATGTCAAAGCAAAAAGCAAAAATGAACACAAAATAATTTGATTTTTCGGGAATTTCATAGTCTGCAATTGAGCTACAAATTTAAAAATAGAATTTGATATTTAGAGGATAATTCAGGAATTTAGATTCCAGCACCAAAACCCAATAAATTCAATGTTTTTAGGGTGAATTAGCAACCAAAAGACTAATTTAAATACTCCCAGGCAGATTTATAAGCACCTATACCATCACTATAATCAAGAAAGTTTTTATAAAATGGATGATTTGCCAGTGTTGCGCTGTCGCCAATAACAACCAATTTTTTCTTTGCTCTCGTAAGCGCAACATTCATTCTCCGTATGTCATTCAAAAATCCTATTTCTTTCTGATCATTGCTTCTTACCAAACTTATATAGATAACATCACGTTCCTGGCCCTGAAATCCATCAATTGTTTTAATTGCAATTTGCGAACTATACTTTTGAAGGTCCTCATCAGCTGCAATTTGATTTGTCAGATATTGAACCTGTTCCTTATAAGGTGAGATTACACCAATCGTTATTCGTTTTTCAGATCTGTCACCCTGCGAATATTGCTCCAATACCAATTTTAAATGTTTGATAAGAAGTTGTCCTTCTTCAGGATTCGCAATACTCAAACTTTCCGGATTAACGATCTCGTTGTAACCGCATCCGGCAGTATCAATAAAATCGAATGGCGTATTTAATAATGTCTCATTGGGATCAAAACTTAAAACAGTATCTCTTACAGTAGTATCAGCGATCAGCTTTCCATCATAGAATTTTTGATTTGAAAAATTCATTATCTGTTCATTCATACGATATTGTGTATTCAACATCACAGAAACATTTTCTATGTGCATGCAATGCTCAAACAATGTTTCTTTTAATCCCGCAGCCTCCGCCTTTTTTGATTTCACTGTTGGTGGCAACTGAAAATGATCTCCGGCAAACACCACACGATCGCTTCTCGAGATCGGGATCCAGCACATCGGCTCTAATGCCTGTGCAGCCTCATCAATAAAGACAGTAGAAAAATGTTTGTCGCGCATCATCCTGCCGGAAGAAACAACGGGGGTACAAGCAATTACCTGCGCCTTATCAAACTGCTCGCTGATGATATAATCTTCTAACATACGCGCCTCATGTAATATTTTTCTTGCTTCCTGATAAAAAAGTTGTCGCTGTTCACGTTCTTCTTTGCCAAACGTGCGTTTGTATTTTCCAGCCATTCGAAAGTATTCCTCAGCCGTTTTTCGATAACTTTTCAGATCTTTGTAAGAAGCATGTGCAGCCACTTTTGCATCCAATGTGTTCATCAATACTTCTTCAGAAATACGTGCAGGATTTCCTAGCCTTAATACAGTGATTCCTTCGCGATGCAATTTTTCTGTGAGCAAATCGACAGCAGTATTACTCGGACTACAAACTAAAATTTGCTTTTCGCTAAATAATGTTTGCCTTATCGCCTGAACCAATGTAGTTGTTTTTCCCGTTCCCGGAGGTCCATGAATAATCGCAATGTCTTTTGCAGCGATGATTTTTTGAACTGCCATATTTTGAGATTGATTTAATCCTGTGATATGTATTGAGCTATCCACTTTGTCAAAAAAAGGTGGTTTTATTTCATACATCACATCACGCAAATGTGCCAAACGATTGTGAGAAGCAGTGATCACTTTTTCCAAAGCAATATCCATTTCTTTATAACTTGTTTCATCAAACAATAAATTAATGCCGAGTTTTCCATCATCACACCAATCGGGCAATTCGTCAACATTTAAAGACAAACGAATTTTATTCGGACCCAATACTTTAATTGTTCCATTTAATGTACCCGCTTCGATATTGTTATTATT
Organism: Bacteroidota bacterium; assembly: GCA_947476185.1. Taxonomy (GTDB): domain Bacteria; phylum Bacteroidota; class Bacteroidia; order 2-12-FULL-35-15; family 2-12-FULL-35-15; genus 2-12-FULL-35-15. The sequence continues at coordinate 10,444 of CANJPX010000009.1, read as the reverse complement.
AGAGAAAAGAGAAGCAACTTTTCCACCAGAAAATTGATGCGGTTCATTATGATTTGTTGTCCGTTCAACATCAATGTGAAGGTATTCACCAATTCCAATTTCGATGTTGGAAATAACGATAGGATACCAAGTAACACCATTTTCTTTCCTGTGATTTATATTGTTACGTGAAAAATGATGTTTATATTGGTCAAAATCTTCGTCACGCTCAACTTTTAGAAGCTTTCGTAATTCTAATAATCTATCTGTTTTATTTTCCATCCCTCAATTACGCTTTATAATTTATTTACTACTTATGGGAAAGCAATCGATTCACTTCATTTACAATATCTTTCGTCAAAGTTGGTTTTAGAAGAAAGCTCGAATTTGCAATGTTACCAATTCTTTCTCGAGTTTTAGAATCAGAATTGCCTGTAAGAAAGAGTACAGGAACACTGGAGCTTTGCCTGATAATTTCCATCACTTGAATCCCGTCCACTTCGCTGCGTAATTTGATATCCATCAGCATTAGATCGGGAATATTTTCGCTGAATGCACTAATAGCCGCCTCACCAGTAGAAACAATAGCGATAATTTGATGCCCCGCTTTGTTCAAGTTCATTTTATTTTCCATTGCAACAATGGCTTCATCTTCTACTATTAAAATATTTGCCATCTATGCTTCAAATGATATATAAAATGAGGTTCCTTTATCAAATGTTGTTTTTACTTTTCCATTGATCTGATCTGATAATGCACTAATGAGCGTTAACCCCAATGATCGTGAAGATTTCAATCCGGATTCAAAATCATATCCCACTCCATTATCACTCACCATCATCGTAAATTTCTCTCCCATTTTGGTGCAGACTATTTTTATTTCTCCAGTATTTTTATCTTTAAATGCATGTTTAAATGCATTAGAAACAAGCTCGTTCAAAATCAAACCACACGGAACAGCATTTTTAATATCTAAAAAAATATCATTACAGGTAACTGCAAATTGAATATCTGTGGAAATGGAAGCGTATGAAATTTTTATATGTTCGACCAGGTCATTAATATAAGCGCTGAAATTGATCTTGGCAGATGTTTCGTTCTGATAAAGTTTATCGTGTATCAATGCCATCGAATGGATCCGGTTTCTGCTTTCTTCAAAATGTTCTTTTGCTTTTTCATCTTCCAGAAATGCGGATTGCAAACCAAGTAATCCACTAATCACAGCTAAATTATTTTTTACACGATGATGAATTTCAGAAAGTAAAATCTCTTTTTCATTCAATGAAGCTTGAATTTGTTTTTCTGCTAATTTCTGATGCGAGATATCTGTTACACGAACAGATTGATATTTTTTATTTTCAATAAATATTATCCGAATCGCTAATGCTCCCCAAAATTCGTTTCCCTTTTTTGTCCTATATAAAATTTCCTGCTCAAAAAAACCTTTATTTAACAACTCATTACGCATGTTTCTTTCATTTGAAAATTTTTCCTTATGAAAATCCAAGCCAAAATGAGAATAAAAATCACTCTCTTTTTCCATTTCAAACAATTCTACCGCTCTTTTATTTGCCTTAACAATTTTTCTATCTTTAGAATCGACTAAAAATAAAGCATCATAAGATGTATTAAAAATTGATTGGAACTGTTCTTCTAAAAGAATATTACTCTGGTCTAGCGACTTTTCAGTTTTTTCTGAGATCATTATTACTGAAAATAAAATAACAAAACACCCCATTACAGCTGTTATTTTATATGCAATATTTAGTAAATAAGTTGTCTCATCTGATAATCCAGGATTTGGGAGAAGTGAAAAATGAGTTTGATATAGAATAATCGTTGCAAGAATTGTTATAAAGATGCAAAACAGAATCCAGCCTTGTTGATTTTTAATTTCAAAAAGAACAATCGGCAAAAGAATAAGTGCAATATATATTATATGTACTTCCGATTTTTCACCAAAAAAGGATGCCAATACAAATTGATGGAAAAGGACAGCAACGAAAAGGACAATTTTTGCTAGCGTATATAATCGAAATGAACTTATTATAGGAATGGAAAAATAAACAATACAGCATAAACTTGAAAACAATGCAACATCTATTAATCCATAATAAGCGTATCCAATAATATAAGGGAGAGTAAAAAGTATAGAAACAATTCCGAATCGATTTGTAAGTCGAATTCTTTTTGCGTTAGGAATACTTACATCCTCAGTAATTCCAATATTTGAAATCCATGTCCAAAATTTATTTAATATATTCATAAAAGTAGAATACAATTTTAATCAAAAGTTTGGTGTAATCCAACATGAAAAAGTATTGAATTATTCCTTATCCTAACAAGTTTCCAATAATAAAATATATTTTATATGCCTGTTTTTCAATATATTAATAAAATTTTAAATACACAGCCTACTTATACATAATATTCTTATGTATCTTTGTGTTATGTATTCATCAGAACTAGTAAAAGGAACTTTAAAAACAATAGTTTTAAAGTTGTTATCCGAAACAGAAAAAATGTACGGATATGAGATTACACAAAAAGTAAAAGAGTTAACCGATTCTAAAATTGTTATTACAGAAGGTGCACTTTACCCTTTGCTTCACCAGCTGGAAGCAGAAGGCGTAGTAACAACAGAAATAGTTAACATTGGTAAACGCGTAAGGAAATACTATACACTCACTCAAGCCGGAAATGAGCGAGCAAAAGAAAAGCTTTATGAATTTGCCGACTTCATTAACACAATGAATATTTTACTGGATCTCAAGCCTACAGTTAAGTATGTTTAGTTTAACCGAAGAACAAATAGCCTTTATTGAAAACGATATTAAAGTCAGGGGAGTAACTTCCCCCGATTTAAATATCGATCTGCTGGATCACATTTGTTGTTTAATAGAATACAATCTCGATGACTGCAGGAATTTCGAAACTGTATATCAGGAAACTCTTTTGCTTTTTGGCGAAAAAGGATTGAAAGAAATACAGGAGGAGACAAATCGATTATTAACATTTAAACACTATAATATTATGAACTCAACAATGAAAATTAGTGGTTACATATCATCATTGATGATATTAACCGGAGCATTTTTTAAATTTAATCATTGGCCTGGAGCAGGTTTTCTAATGGTTACCGGAGTATTTTTTATCACTGTACTTTTTCTACCATTATTATTTATTCTAAAATTCAAATCAAGCCCTGAAGGCAATAGAAGTGTTGTTTTGAGCAGTGTAGCTTTTGTTGCGGCTTCAATGTTAAGTGTTGGGGTATTATTTAAGATCATGCACTGGCCAGGTGCACAAATGCTGGTCATTATCAGTGGTGTATTATTGGTGTTAGGTTATTTGCCAATATATTTTCTAAGTATTTATAAAAATACAACAGATAAAATAAATGCAACAGCAACCATCATTCTTATTATTGCCGGAGTAGGATTATTAATAACTGAAACAGGAAGTGGAATTCCAAGACCAACCTCAGATAGTTTCTGGCGGGGTGTAACAGAAAATAATGATTTGCTGAATTTTATTGAAAAGGAAAATTCAAATAGGTATTTATTATTGGACAAAAAAACTAAATCAGATTCATCTGAATCAGGCAATATCCAAGAACTCAAAACGGCAACCGAGGACTTAATGAATTACACGAAAAAAATGAAAGTATATCTCATTTCAAAAGTGGTGAATATTTCTGAAGCAGAAGCTGCGAAGCTAACAATTGATGCACTGAGAACAGAAGGTGACGGAGGAGTTTTGAACGAATTACTTTTGGGTGATGCATCTGCTTCAGCTGAATTCACAGCAGAAAAATTAAAAAATAAAATAGACACGTATAAACAAGTGCTGGTAAAAATTGCTCCGAATGCTAATTTGGCAAATTTAAATACAAGCACACTTAAAGTTTATGGCGAAGAGGTTTCCTGGAAAAAATCAAATTTTGAATATTTACCAATTCCACTGGTTATCTTCAATATTATCAGAATCGAACTCGGTATTAAAACAACCGAAACTGCATTATTAAATCAACTTTAATGATAAAAAAATTCCGTTCAATGAGCGGGATTTTTTTATTTCCCTACTCTCTGTCCGTCTTTATTCATATAATATTCTTCTCCGTTCAAAAGGACCTTTGCCTTTCCATCAACAAAATCGAAAATAGCATCGAACGTTGGTTTAATGATCACAGCACCTTTGGTATCAACCAATCCCCATTTTTGTCCCATCCTCACTTTTGCTAATCCACCGGAAAAATTCGTCACTTCATTGTATTTAGGCGAAATTATCACATTTCCGGTTGTATCAATAAAGCCCCATTTGTGGTTCATTTTTACTCTGGAAATTCCTTCAAAGTAAGCACCTTGAAATTCATATTTTGATGATTTCGGTTTCGATTTCCCTTTTTGTGCAAATGAATTTGTTGCAGCAAAAACTAATATCAATAAAAAATAAAAGTAGTTGGTTCGTGATTTCATATCTCAAATTTACAAAATATTTATTGTCAATCAATACGCTAAATTAGGACCTAACCAACGTTCAGTATCTTCTATACTAAGATTTTTTCTAGTTGCATAATCTTCCACCTGATCTTTCGCAATCTTTCCAATTCCGAAATAATGAGCTTGAGGATGTGCAAAATACAAACCACTTACAGATGCTGTTGGAAACATTGCCATACTTTCTGTCAAGATCATTCCCGCATTTTTTTCTACCTCCAATAATTCCCAGATAGTCTTTTTCTCGGTATGATCCGGCTGTGCGGGATATCCAGGGGCAGGACGAATACCTGCATAATCTTCCTTTATAAGATCTTCGTTCTTCAAATTTTCATCTTTCGCATATGCCCAAAATTCTTTCCTTACTTTTTTATGCAGCAACTCCGCAAAGGCTTCCGCTAATCTATCAGCTAATGCTTTGATCATGATCGCAGAATAATCGTCATGGTTCTTTTCAAACCTTGCAACATGTTCATCAATTCCAATTCCTGTTGTTAATGCGAACGTGCCGATGTAATCAGCCCCCTCTCCAACTCTCCCCACAGGGGAGAGAGTGGTTTCTGCCTCGCATTTATCTTTAATTTTTTTGATCACAGAATCTGTATTTGTTATTACTTCATCATTGGTGAATCGAATAACTTTAAAGCCTAAAGATTCTAATACGGAAGTTCTAAGCTCATCCTGCTCTTTTATTTGTTCATGATATTTACCATCAATTTCAAGTACCACCATTTTTTCCAGACAAACAAAATCAACAATATATTTATCTATTAAATGTTGTCTTCTAAACTTAAATTTTAGTTGTTTTGCTCTTAAATGTTCCCAGATTATTTTCTCTGCTTCAGTTTGGTTTGAACGATGCTCCTTTGCATGATCAATATTCTGATGCCAATCAATTTTATTCGTTGTGTTTAACTCAGAACTCTTAAAGTTCTCTCCCCTGTGGGGAGAGTTAGAGAGGGGTTTTACAAAATCAGAAAGCGCGACATTAGCTTGTCCGGCAGGCTTCTTTGATTGCTGACGAAGTGTATGAAAAACGGTTTTTACTTTTGACCGGTTTTCATCCTCATAAATTTCTATGTCATCGCCAACTGCATTTGCAGGATAAATCCCAATAACAGCTTTCGCGGTCAACCACTTTTCATCAATAATCTGTTGCAACATTTTTTGTGCATCGGCAAATAATTTACTCGCCTCCTCTCCTCTTGTCGGGTCTTTCAAGATCTTCGGATACGAGCCTTTCATTTCCCAAGAGATAAAAAATGGTGTCCAATCAATATATTCAGCTATCTCTTGCAAAGAATAATTATCAATTACCTTATTACCAATAAATGCAGGTTTTTTAATTTCCGAATTATTCCAGTCGATAGAAAATTTATTTGCCCGTGCCTCTTCAATCGAAATAAATTTATTTTGCGAATGAGCATTTTTATTTTGTTCACGAACTCGCTCATACTCGATATTAATATTCGTCATAAAATCATGTCGCAACTCTTCTGAGATCAAGCTACTTGCTACCGGGACAGACTTGCTGGCATCATTTACATGAACAACAGGACCTGAATAATGCATAGCAACTTTTACAGCAGTATGAACTTTAGAAGTTGTTGCGCCTCCGATCAATAAAGGAATTTTAAATCCGAGACGTTGCATTTCTTTCGCAACATGAACCATCTCATCCAATGAAGGTGTTATCAATCCGCTTAAACCAATTATATCTACATCATGTTTTTTTGCCTCATCTAAAATTTTGTCTGCCGAAACCATTACACCAAGATCAATGATCTCATAATTATTACACGCCAATACAACCCCCACAATATTTTTTCCAATATCATGAACATCACCCTTGACAGTTGCTAAAAGAATTTTTCCTGCATTCGTTCTTCCGTTGCCAACGATGCCTGCTAATTTATTCGCATCTTTTTCTGCCTGCAAAAAAGGTTCCAGATAAGCCACAGATTTTTTCATGACACGGGCACTCTTCACCACTTGCGGTAAAAACATTTTTCCGCTGCCAAAAAGGTCACCCACTACATTCATACCATCCATTAACGGACCTTCAATAACATGTAACGGACGGCCAAGTTTTAATCGTGCCTCTTCAGTATCAACATCAATGTATTCCACTAAACCTTTTACCAAAGCATAACTCAATCGTTCTTCAACCGTTCCTTTTCTCCACTCAGCCTCTCCCCCAGCCCCTCTCCTAAGGAGAGGGGAGTTTGAACCTTTTAAAGATTCAGCATGTTCTACCAATCTTTCAGTTGCATCCTCTCTTCTATTCAACAATACATCTTCAACCAATTCCAGCAATGTTTTATCGATATCGTCATAGACCTGCAATTGTGCCGGATTCACAATACCCATATCCATGCCTGCTTTTACAGCATGATATAAAAATGCACCATGAATAGCTTCACGCACATGATCATTGCCACGGAAAGAAAAAGAAACATTACTTACACCACCGCTCACTTTTGCAAACGGAAGATTTTCTTTTATCCATTTTGTTGCATTAAAAAAATCGAGTGCATTTAAACGGTGCTCTTCCATTCCTGTTGCAACGGGAAAAATATTGGGATCAAAAATAATATCCTGAGGAGGAAAATGAACTCTGTCCACAAGAATATGATACGCACGTTTACAAATATCTATTCTGCGTTGCAAGGTATCGGCCTGACCTTGTTCATCAAAGGCCATAACGATCACAGCAGCACCATATTGTTTTATTTTGTTTGCATATTCAATAAATTTCTCATCTCCTTCTTTCAAAGAAATGGAATTTACAATTGCTTTACCTTGCACACATTTTAATCCTGCTTCTATCACTGACCATTTTGATGAATCGATCATGATCGGCACTTTACAAATATCAGGTTCAGAAGCGATCAGATTTAAAAACTTTGTCATGGCCGCTTCACTATCCAACATCCCTTCATCCATGTTCACATCAATCACCTGTGCTCCACCATCCACCTGATCTTTCGCTATGGACAATGCCTCTTCGTAATTTCCTTCATTGATCAAGCGAAGAAATTTTTTGGAACCCGTAACATTTGTCCGTTCGCCAACATTTAAAAAATTACTTTCCGGGCGAACAGTCAATGGCTCTAAACCACTTAAATGCATTAAGGTATCAGGCTTCGGTTTTTTACGAGGCTTTGATAATTTGGCCAACTCAGCAATTCGTTTGATGTGTGATGGAGTTGTTCCACAACAGCCTCCAACAATATTCAGGAATCCTGCATGTAAAAAATCCTCTATCTGATGTCCCATTTCATGCGCATCCTGATCATATTCACCAAACTGATTTGGCAGTCCGGCATTTGGATAAGCACTCACATAAAAAGGTGCCTTTACCGAAAGTTCTTCCAAATATGGACGCATGTCTTTAGCACCAAGCGCACAATTTAAACCAACACTCAACAGATCAACATGAGAAATAGAGTTCAAAAATGCTTCTGTAGTTTGCCCGGATAATGTTCTTCCGCTGGCATCCGTTATCGTGCCAGAAACCATCACCGGCATCTTGATATTTTTTTCTTTGCATACATTTTGAATAGCAAACAAAGCCGCTTTTGCATTCAGCGTGTCGAAAATAGTTTCTACCAATAAAAGATCCGCACCACCTTCAATCAATCCCTTGGCCTGCTCTGAATAAGCTATTACCAACTCATCAAAAGTTATTGCACGAAAGGCAGGATCATTTACATTCGGAGATAAAGAAAGTGTTCTGTTTGTAGGACCAAATGCTCCTGCTACAAAACGTGGAGTATCATCACCGGAATCTTTTTGAAATTCTTTAACTGCTTCCTTTGCAATCATTGCTGACTGAAAATTCAATTCATATGCAAGTTCCTGCATATCATAATCAGCCATTGCAACTGTTGTTGCACTGAATGTATTCGTTTCAATAATATCAGCACCAGCTTTCAGATACTCTTTATGAATGGCTTTAATGATCTGCGGCTGTGTGATAGAAAGCAGATCGTTATTTCCTTTCAGATCTTTTTGCCAATCAGCAAAACGCTTGCTTCTGAAATCTTTTTCTTCCAGTTTATATTGTTGTATCATGGTACCCATAGCACCATCGATCACTAAAATTCTTTTTTCTAATTCTTTTCTAATATCACTCATATATTTTATTCTTCCCGAGATGGTAATTTTAAATTTTTCTTTAATCGAATCACTTGTTTTAGTAGAGACATTATTCCAATCTATTGTAAAACTCTAAATAAAATTATCTCTCCAAATTAATTTTCATTCTATTTTTAAGCATAAAAAAACTCCTCCAACTTTTTACAGTCAGAGGAGTTTGTTATTTTGATTTTTAAATTATTTTCAAAACTATTTACTCTGACTTATCTGCACTTACAATAATGTAAGACAGGAATTAGCACCGTTTCTTTTCAGAAGGTTGCTAAGGCATCTAAGGGTCTGTCCCTCCGCCTTTCTTGATAAGTTATAAAGAACTAGGACAAAGATAAGAAAAAAATGAATAGGTAGAACGTTTGTGATTAGTGGAGTTTAACATGATGAACAAAGGGAAATGCAGGAAATCCGTCCATGATTTTATCACCACTATTAGATCCGTATATTTTAAGTAAAATAGAATAACAATTTTACTTTTCAACTACTATTAAAATCAAAAAACAATTTACGTTTTCAAAAATAAATTTAAATGTTCACAACACTGTTCAAAACTAAAATTTTTGATTTCGAAACAATAGTTTTAAAATCTTTTTTTGACTTATCCTCAGGTAATTGGAGAAAACAAGAGAACGTTCGACTCCTTAATTTGAGCGTAATTGGAATTCGTAACTGTGCATATTCATCTATATTTGCGGTCACTTAATAGATTCATTATACATATTAAGCGATAATACAGAGCCAAAAATAACGGCTCTTCATTTACACAAGTTGGCTTGACACTAACTTATTTTGAAAGGAGGTAAAACAAAAAAAGTACTTAAACAATTAATTGCTGACCACTCTTCTGAAGAGCCGTTAAGCAAAGCAAACCTTGCGGCTTCATTGCAAGGATGAAATTATTAAAAATTTATTAAAAAAAACAATTTATCCTTAAAAATTATGAAAAAATTAATTTTAGCATTTGCTATCCTTATAGCAACAACCGCTCAGACATTCGCTGGGCCAATTATTAGTGTATCATTAGAATTTGGTCACAAAGATGTAAATAAAGTTTGTATAGAAAGAGGAATATGTACTTTCTCGGTTGGTGTGTCTAGAAATATGACAGCCACTATTAATGACAATACAGGTAATTTAGAACTAACCATTATAAAAAGTGCCTCACAAAACAGTATATATCAAGCACAATTTATAAATGGAATATTTGAAGTACCGGTTGCATATAGTTTACCTGCTGATGTATGTGCAAAATTAGGGGTCGACAGATTCACTGTGAAAAGCGGAAAATATAAAGTTGTTGAAACCAAAACACAGTATACAATTGTCTTTATCAAATAAATAAAAATTAGAAAGAGGTGCCGGTTATTTTAATCAGGCATCTCTTTTTTAAATAATCTAAATCTAAAATATATGAAAAAAATCACAATTTTATTTTGTTCATTTCTACTGATCATTTTACATTTCGGCTGTACAAAAATTATGTTATACCAATACGGTGTCAAAAACCCCAAAGTAGAAAATAAAAAAAGCGTCCTCGACTATTTAACTGCAAACAACCTCTCAACCGAAAACAGTTTCTGTCTCAGAGATACAGCTGCCTTGACTAAATTTTATAACAGTGACATCGGAACACCAGAAATGCGGTTTTATGATAGGAACGGATATTTAATGTTATACAGAGATAATAAAAAATGTAATGCACAGAATGACAGCTTAATAACTTTTTTAAATCCAAAAAATGTTATTAAAATAGATTCCACTAATAATTTATCTGAATATCTTAAACAAATAAAGGCGTTAGATGGAAAGGA
>CANJPX010000008.1 GCA_947476185.1 Bacteroidota bacterium | reverse complement strand
CAATTGTTGAAGGACGAAATGTGTTCCGCTACAATGAAGAAGGAGTACAAAAGGGTAGCTACTTCATAAAATTGACGGATGAAAAAAATAATATGAAACAAACGAAGATACTGATTGTTCAATAAAATTGAATAATGAGCCCTGAACTGGCAACAGAAATCAATAATGATTTTTACTATTGAACGAAGTAAGAATGCATTTAATTTTGAAGATTTGGCTAATGTGTATACATTAACAGGGTTGTATGATATTTCATAAAGATTAACTATTCCTTAATTTTTCAGTAAAGTTGGGATGATACCGGTAATCTAATTTTGTAATGTGATAATAGTGAAATTTCTATACAACATTTATTAAATGAATTATGAAAAATTTATAATTCATCATCTTCCTAAAGCAAAAAGCTTTACTACTCTTCCACCCACTATATTTTCCTTTCTTTTCATCCTAAAATTTAATCAAAAATGAAAACACTTCTATTTTGGTTTCATGTTTTTGTGACAAGAGTATTCATGAAACAACTTACGGCATTTTATTCGCCGTTTAAGGCAAATAAAAATTATGCAGATAAGCAATTATTCATTTAATCTATTACTATGCAAGGAATAAAAAGAGAAATAGAACTTGTTGTTATTTCGGATGTGCATTTGGGAACTTATGGTTGTCATGCAAAAGAATTGCTGCAATATCTTAAAAGTATAAATCCTCAAAAATTAATCCTTAATGGGGACATAATTGATATTTGGCAGTTTAGTAAACACTACTGGCCGACAAGTCATATGCAAGTAATTAAGCACATTACTGGTTTAATGACAGGTGGCATTGAGGTTTATTATGTTACCGGAAATCACGACGAAATGTTAAGGCGATTTGAAGGGTTTAAAATGGGTTCATTGAAGATCGTTAATAAGGTCGTTTTAAATCTTGATGGAAAAAAAGCATGGATATTTCACGGAGATGTATTTGATGTAACAATGAAGCATGCCAGATGGCTTGCAAAATTAGGTGCTTTGGGATATGATATACTGATATTGATAAACCGTGCAGTAAATTATTTTTCTCAAAAATTAGGGAAAGGAAAGATTTCACTATCAAAAAAAATAAAAAATGGAGTGAAAGGTGCTGTGAAATTTGTTAATGCATTTGAGCAAACCGCTGCCGACATAGGGATTTCAAATAATTATGATTTTGTTGTTTGTGGCCATATTCATCAACCTGAAATTCGAGAAATGAAAAATGAAAAGGGGACAATAACCTATTTGAATTCCGGTGATTGGATTGAAAACCTTACAGCGCTTGAATACAATGATGAAAAATGGAGTATTTATAAATATCAAGAAGATGTTCTGGCACAAGCAGTCGATCTTACGAAAAATAATCATTCAACATTTAATAGAGAACAATTGTTTGAAAATCTGGTTGAAGAATTTAATTTATTGAAAAATGTTTAAAAGATTTATTTATGAAAATATTATACGCCATACAAGGCACAGGAAATGGGCATTTAAGTCGCGCAAGAGACATTGTTCCCATATTGAAAAAAAAGGCAGAGGTCGACATTTTAATCAGTGGCATTCAAGCGGATGTAAGCTTGCCTTTTCCAGTTAAGTATCGTTTAAAAGGCTTAAGTTTTGTATTCGGTAAAAAAGGTGGAATAGACCTTTTGAACACTTATTTAAAAATGGATACACGTGAACTACTTAAGGACATTGAAAAAATCCCTATACAGGAGTATGATTTAGTTATTAATGATTTTGAACCCATTACTGCATGGGCATGCAAGCAAAAGGGATTGCAATGTATTGCCTTAAGTCATCAAAGCGCTGTGCTTTCTAAAAATGCACCAAAACCAAAAAAGAAAGATACTTTAGGTAAAACAGTGTTGAAGCATTATGCTCCTTCTACAGAACAATATGGTTTTCATTTTTTAAAATTCGATAAAAATATTTTTACGCCTGTTATTAGACAAGAGATTAGGAATTTAAAACCAATAAATAATCGTCATTACACTGTTTATTTGCCAGCTTATGATGATATCAGGTTACTGAGAAATTTAGGGAAGTTTAAAAATATTCAATGGGATGTATTTAGTAAGCATAATAAAAAAGTTGTGAAGCACAACAATATTACGATTCAGCCTATCAATAATGAAGCATTTATAAAAAGCCTTGCCTGCTGCACAGGTGTATTATGCGGTGCTGGTTTTGAAACTCCTGCAGAAGCCTTATTTCTTAAAAAGAAGCTATTAGTGATACCAATGAAGGGGCAATATGAGCAACAGTGTAACGCGGCAGCACTTAAAGCAATGGGGGTTCCTGTAATAAAAAGTTTAAAGGAAAAACATCTTCCAATCATTAAAGATTGGATTGAATACGGGAAAATTATTCCTGTTGATTATCCGGATGTCACCGAACAGATCATAAACAATATCATCGCTGATTTTATCAAAAATAAAATTGCTGTCCGTGAAAAAGGGTGGAAGGAATTGTCATTAGCATAATCTTTTTTGAATTTCTAAATGGTCAATAAAAACGAATTTGGCGAGAACTTCAAATGGGGTATTTCAACTGCTGCATATCAAATTGAAGGGGCTCACAATATTGATGGTAAAGGGCTTTCCATATGGGATACATTTTCAAATCAACGTAACAACATTGTTGGGATGCATAATGGAAATCAAGCTTGCGACTTTTACAATCGGTATGTAGATGATCTGCAATTAATCAAATCTTTGAACATTCCAAATTTTCGTTTTTCCCTCTCATGGTCGCGTATTTTGCCAAACGGAACCGGTCTAGTAAATCAAAAAGGAATTGATTATTATAATCGTTTAATTGATTATTCACTTGAGTTAGGCATTGAGCCTTGGGTAACATTGTACCATTGGGATTTGCCTCAGGAACTTGAGAATAAGGGTGGCTGGGCAAATCGAGAAGTGGTAAACTGGTTTTCTGATTATGTAGAACTGTGCGCTAAAAAATTTGGTGATCGTGTAAATTATTGGATGATATTGAATGAACCAATGGTTTTTACCGGGGCAGGATATTTTCTGGGTGTACATGCTCCTGGCAGAAAAGGATTACGGAATTTTATTCCGGCTGTTCATCATGCTACACTTAGCCAGTCTCAAGGTGCAAGAATATTAAAAAGTATTCATCCTAATGTACAAATTGGAACAACTTTTTCCTGTTCTCATTTGGAGCCGAATACGAATTCAGAAAAAGATAGAATAGCAACAATAAAGGTTGATGCATTAATCAATCGTTTATTTATTGAACCCGCTTTAGGTTTAGGATATCCTACCGCCGACTTGAAATTATTAGACAGGATCTATAACTATTTTCAACCGGATGATGAGAAGCGATTACCATATGATTTTGATTTTATAGGACTGCAAAATTACACCCGCGAAATTGTTACTCATTCGTATTTTGTTCCATTGCTCAACGCAAAATTAATTAAAGCAAATAAAAGAAAAGTCCCAGTCACATTGATGAATTGGGAAGTTTATCCTGATGCCATGTATCAAATATTAAAAAAATACAATGCCTATCCTCAAATTAAAAAAATCATAGTTACAGAAAACGGAGCAGCATTTCATGACACTCTTTTTGACGGAAATATAGATGATGAACAAAGAACAAATTATTTAAAAACTCATATTAGAGAAGTCTTGAGAGCAAAAGTAGATGGGGTAAAAGTCGATGGCTATTTTGTTTGGACGTTACTTGATAATTTTGAGTGGGCAGAAGGTTTTTATCCAAGGTTTGGGTTAGTTCATACAAATTTTATGACGCAAGAACGTATTATCAAACAATCAGGATATTGGTATAAACAATTTTTGGAGCTATAAAGCTGATAATAAAAACTATTTTACAACTAATCCATATTTCACGTTTTATCATTAAACTTGTACACTCTTGTTTTATATATTAAAAATTGAAATCAAAAAAATATTATTTTATTTTCTTAACGCTATTAAGTTTAATCATACTCACTTCAGAAAGTGTTGGAAATAAGCTCCACTCTAATACATCTGGAACTGACTCGACTCATTATAATTATCGTTCTGTAGGTAAAGACAATGAAATCAAAACGACTTCTTTCTATTTAACGATGAGAGATGGTGTTAAGATTGCTGTGAGTCTTAATTTGCCCAGCGATTTAAAAAAGGGTGAAAGATTACCTACAATATTACATCAAACAAGATACTGGCGCTCTATGGATCTTCGCTGGCCTGCAAATATGTTCAGTAGCAGATTCATTGATTTATATTCTAAAATTGTAAAAGCAGGGGTTTTGAATCGATATGCTGTCGTCAATATTGATGTTAGAGGAACGGGTGCTTCATTTGGAAATCAAAAAAATCCATTTTCACAGGAACAGAGTCAAGATGGTTATGAAATAGCCGATTGGATTGTAAAACAAGATTGGTCGGATAGTACTATTGGACTTATAGGTGCTTCGTATACGGGTATGACCGCTGAATTTCTTTTAGCCAAAAAACATCCGAATGTAAAGGCTGTAATGTCTTTGTATACAGGATTCGATTTTTATGATGAAATGGTTTCTCCGGGAGGTATTTATAACGAGTACTTTTTAAAAACGTATGGGTCTTTTTGTACGCTTTTGGATAATGATGTATTTATTGTTCCAAATATGCCTGAAAGCAGAGTTATTAAAGGAGTAACACCTGTACAAAAAAACGGTAAAGAACTATTAAAGGCTGCGCTTGCCGATCATAAAAAAAATTGCAATATGTATGCACAAACACAAGCTGTTAATTACAGAGATGATCCTGCACCTGATGGCAGCCTTCAGTCGATAGACGAAATCAGTTTACATACTTTTATTGACAATATAAATTCTGCAAATGTTCCGGTATGTCTATATACTGGTTGGTTTGACGGTTCATTTGCATTAGGGTCAGCACGATTATTTAATAACTTAAAAGGGAATCAAAATAAATTAATTATTGGTCCTTGGGATCATGGTGGTATATATAATTGCAGTCCTTACGTTCAAGAAAAAAGCACATTTGACAGGATGGGGGAAATCATGAAGTTTTTTGATTTTCATTTGAAGAAGAAAGCGAATGGTTTGGATCAGGAAGCTCCGGTCCGCTATTTTACTATGGGAGAGGATAAATGGAAAACAGCGACAGAATGGCCTCCTGCAGATATAAAGCAACAATCGTTTTATTTTTGTCCAAGTAATGAATTAGCAACACAGCAGCAAGTTCAATCGATAGGGTATGATACATATATAGCCGACAGCTTAGCTGGAACAGGAAACAATACGCGATCAGAGTCTATGCTTTTTAGATTAACATCTCCAAAAATGTATGATTCCCGTGCGGAAAGAGATAAAAGATTATTGTGTTATACTTCCAAAAAATTAGAACAGAATCTAGAAGTTACCGGACATCCTTTGATTACATTATTCATTGATGCTGATACTACAGATGCAGGTTTTTTTGTTTATCTGGAAGATATAGATGAAAACGGAGAAGTGCATTACATCACCGAAGGACTCTTTAGAGCAATTCATAGAAATAGTTTGGGTAGTCTTGGTTATAAAGATGTCGTGCCTCAGTACACTTATAGGAAAAGTTATTCTTCCCCTCTGAAAAAAAACGAAATTTCAAAAATTGAATTTGATTTGCTACCAACATCATTCGTGTTCAAAAAAGGGCATTATATAAGAATCGCGATTAGCCTTGGGGATAAAGATCATTATAAAGCTGTTACTCCTATTGGAACAAAGATTCATGTTTATAGAAATGCAGTGTATCCCTCAAAAATAATACTGCCAATTGCTCCGCAATAACAATTCTATTTGTAGAAATTAAAGTTGAAAGAAAATATATTCTTCATAATTGTATACCAACTACCAAGACATCGTCAGTCTGCTCTTCGTTATTTTTCCAATCTTTAAAAATTCTTTCCAATTCCAATTGTTGAGTTTGCATCGAATGTTTAGTTGTTTTTAATAAAATATTTTTAAATTTTTTAGTCATAAATTTTTTATTTTTTGGACCTCCAAATTGATCCGCAAATCCATCGCTACAAAAGTAAAGTTTATCCCCTTTATTATACTTAGCATTCGTACTTTCATAGTTTCTGAAAGGTTCAAGGTAAAGGCCTCCAATAGGATAACACGAACCTTTTATTACAGAAAGTTACTTGTTAGATATATGGTAAAGGGGGCGTTGTGCTCCTGAGTAGGTTAATGTTGATGTTTCGGAATCGATGCAACAAATTGCTATATCCATCCCATCATATGTCTGATTCTTATCACCAGTAAAAACTGATGAATAACTAAAGGCTTTCTTTAGTTTATGATCGAGTCGTTGCAGAACAAGTGAAACATCCGTGTTTTTTTCTTCTATCACAATTTGATTCATCAGGTTTATTCCTAAAACTGACATAAATGCTCCAGGTATACCATGTCCTGTGCAATCGGCAACTGCTATAATTATCTTGTTTTCAATTTTAGTAAACCAATAAAAGTCACCGCTCACAATATCTTTTGGCTTAAACAAGATAAAAGATTTAGGAAAGATGCGGTGAAGATGTTTTTCTTTTAACATCATTCCTTCCTGAATCCGTTTCGCATAAATTATGCTATCGTTTAATTCTTTTTCTTTATGAACATTGCTCTCAACAGATTTATTAAGGTGAATGCATTTTAGTTCCTTCGAGTTTTTTTTTCTTTTTAATCTCTTCTTTGATAGAAGCGTTTTTATTAATCTCATTAAATTCAAATAGTGATTCCGGTTGAAGTAGCATAAACTATATAGTTTGGAGAGGAACAAATTTGTAAATTCTATCGCTACAACATTACAAAACCTTTATTAATAGAAGGTTTAAGCGATATAAAGAAATTATTAAAATAGATGAAGAGCTGTGTTTTATCTGATAAATTAAATGATTAGTTCGATTAAATGTTTTTTGAATTAAATTTTTTTAGTTTGTATATTATTTATAATGAATAATGTTTAATATAGTCAGAGCTCCGAAATGTTCAAATAGAGAGTAATAAAAATTTATTTAACCTGATGTTTTTTGCAATCCGTTTTTTTGAAAAAATCTAGCGGTTTCGGATTTTTCTATAGAAGAAGAATACTTGTAGGATGATCGCTAAATAAAATAGCTATTAATACAAAAGTACGATTGTGTTGCTTTTATGATTTTAAATTGAAGTTAAATGAAAGTTATTTATTGGTTTGGTAAATGCTATATCCAGATGAAAACTCCATTCCCGCTTACTTTTCATACTAATTTTACAGGTTCAATAAAATGATCAATATGTAAACTTACTAGTCTTTTCTTAATCTAAAATTTACATACTTAACAAATTCTTCATGTAATCATAAATATTTGATTCCCTCTTATTTTGAATATGCGCTGTATTTTTGAATCAAATAATACAGGAATGAAAAAAAATATTTTTATAATTACCTTGGTGTTAATTGCGAACTTTGTTTTTGCAGGAGATATTAATAATATCAAGGAAAAGGAGAGTAATAAGTTGATTTGCGGTAAAGTAATTGATAAATTAAGTGGTGAAGAGATAGCAGGGGCTGAAATTATTATTAATAATAAAATTATTTATTCTGATTTAAATGGAAATTTTTCTGCGCTGGTTCCAATTACTAAAATAGATGCTAAAGTTTCATCAATATCTTATAATGACACCAAAATTAACATTGACCCATTTTCGTATACCAAAATTGTTGTGGAGTTAGAAGTAAAATAGTCGAATCATTTTTTATTAAACCCCTTGCATATTAAATATACAAGGGGTTTTTTGCTGATAGAAATCAGTATTTTACCCTTTTTGTACGTTAAATTTACATTAACTTAACATTAAAAAATATTTATCGGCTCGTAAGCATTATATTAAAACTATTATATCTTACTTTACGTTAAAGAAGAACAAAACAAAATTTTAACGTTATGAAAAAATATATATTATTACTCTTTGTTAACTTAATTATGGTTATTGGAGTACGAGCTCAGAATTTACAATTAAAAAATGGTTTATATTATTCAGACAAAGGAAGTTTATATTCCGGTTCATATACGGCTTATTTCGATTCTGGAAATAAAAAATCAAGCTTTGATATTGCTGATGGAAAAGTAAATGGTGCTGTTTCTTACTATTATGAAAACGGGAAAGTGATGGAAACTGGTTTTTTCGCTAGCAATGAGAAAAACGGGCAATGGATGAGATGGGATGACAATGGAAATAAAATTGCGGAAGCATTCTATGTGAATGGAAAAAAGAACGGTCTTTGGCTTGTTTGGGATGCAAAAGGAACAAAGCGTTATGAAATGAATTATGCGATGGGTGAAAAAGTAGGAAAGTGGTTGATGTGGGATGAAAATGGAATACTGACAAGTGAAAAAACGTATAGTGCAATATAAATATTTTTAAAATTTTTAAATCCGCCCAGACTATTCTGAGCGGATTTTTAATGCCTGGGCATTAAACCTCCAAACTATACCCTATACCTTTTATAGTTTTAATATACTTGTCTCCTAATTTTTCTCTTAGCTTTCTAATGTGTACATCAATGGTTCTGTTTTTTGCATAAATTTCATAACCCCAGATAAGTTGTGAGATTTCTTTTCTGGTAAATACTTTTCTTGGCGTGGTTGAAAGCAGAGAAAGTAATTCAAATTCTTTTCTTGGTAATACAATTTCTTGTCCTTCTAGAAAAATCAAATAGCGTTCACGATCTATTGTTAATCCTGTTAAAAGTGTTTTGGCAATTTCAATATTATGTGAAGTGTGTCTTTTTAATAGAGCTTTTAATCTGCTTACAAGAACTCTTTGTTTAACGGGTTTAATGATATAGTCGTCAGCTCCGGCATTAAATGCTGCTATTTGAGAATAATCTTCATTGCGTTCCGAATGAAAAACAATAAGCGTGTTTTCTAATTCTGGTTTATGGCGTAATTCAATGCAAATATCAATTCCATCCAAATCTGGCATCAAAAGATCAACTAGGACTAATTGTGGTAAGGCTTCTACTGCCAAATTAATGGCTTCACGTGAATTTTTTGAAGTTATTACAACAAATCCTTCACTTGTTAGCGCATGTTCTATTGCTAAAAGCAATTCTGCATCAGTATCTATTAATAATATTTTAAAATTCTGTTTAGTCATCCTTGATTTTTATAGGATGCTAAAGTAGTTGGCTTATTGTTGTTTTACATTAAGGTAAGATTAAGTTTACTTTAGGGAATTCATTAAATAGATTTTATATTTGTTCTAATTTGTATAATAATTTAGTCAGATATTAATGAAAAGAAGTTACGAGCGTCTTTTGCAGGGCAACAAAAACTGGGCGTCAGAAAAATTGAAGCAAAATCCGAATTATTTTAAAGACCTGGCGATGGGGCAAAATCCGGAATGTTTATGGATCGGTTGTTCGGATAGCCGGGTTCCGGCAAATGAAATTACTGGTACCAAATCGGGTGAGATCTTCGTTCATAGAAATATAGCCAACGTGGTAGTGCATACAGATATGAATTTGTTAAGTGTGCTATATTACGCTGTTGAAGTTTTGCATGTGAAGCATGTCATTGTTTGCGGACATTATGGCTGTGGAGGTATAATTGCGGCATTGTCAAACAAAGACAATGGTTTTTCTAATAATTGGTTGCGGAATATTAAAGAAGTTTACGATAAACATTCGAATGAACTGGAGGCAATAGCTGATCCGAAAGAAAGAGAAAATCGTTTAGTTGAATTAAATGTGGTAGAGCAGGTGATGAATTTAGCCAAAACAAAAATTGTTCAGCAAGCCTGGGAAAGACGGGAATTGCAGATCCATGGCTGGGTTTATGGAATGAGCGATGGGTTGATAAAAGATTTGCATGTGATGCACGATGAGATAACTGACCTGAGTCCAATATTCAGATATGAACTTTAAAAAAATGAGCAATGAAAAATGCCAATGGCTTTAATTTCAAATATTTTACCAATGACCTTTCAGCTGGTTTAGTTGTTTTCTTAGTGGCACTTCCTCTATGCCTTGGTATTGCCTTGGCTTCAGGTGCGCCATTGTTTTCAGGAATAATTGCCGGAATTGTAGGTGGGACAATTGTTGCCTTTACGAGTAAATCCGCTTTGAGTGTGAGTGGCCCTGCTGCCGGTCTTACGGTGATTGTTCTTAATGCGATAACGCAATTGGGAAGTTATGAAGTTTTTTTACTTGCAGTTGTTTTAGCCGGTTTGATTCAGATTGTATTGGGATATTTAAAGGCCGGGATCATAGGATATTATTTTCCTTCGAGTGTTATTAAAGGAATGCTTGCAGCGATCGGAATAATTTTAATATTAAAGCAAATTCCCTATGCCCTTGGTTACGATGGCAGTCAGTCGGTTGGTTTTAATTTTTTTCAAGCGGAAGGAGGAAATACGTTTTCAAAAATTTTGAACGCAATTAATATAATTCATTCGGGAGCACTAGCAATAGCATGCCTTTCATTGTTTATTTTGATCCTATGGGAATTACCTTCTTTAAAAAAATACATCTTTTTTAAACTAGTGCCCGGTGCATTAATTGTTGTAATTCTTGGAATTATCATTAACGAATGGTTTAAAGTTAATGATCCAACTTTGTATTTATCAGGGAATAAATTGGTTCGTTTACCTGTTGCTAATTCTGCATCCGAATTTATCGGTCAGTTTACTTTGCCCGATTTTTCTGCACTTGGAAATATTAAGGTTTATGTTGTTGCCTTTACCATTGCTATAATTGCAAGTTTAGAGTCTTTGTTAAGTGTTGAAGCAGTGGATAAACTCGATCCCTATAAACGTAATACGCCAACCAATCGCGAGTTAAAAGCTCAAGGATTGGGAAACTTAATATCGGGATTGATTGGAGGTCTTCCTTTAACTGCAGTTATTGTGAGAAGTTCTGCAAACGTAAATGCAGGTGGAAAAACAAAATTGTCGGCAATTATTCATGGTTTATTATTACTATTCAGTGTGATTGGGTTTGCAACTTTTCTTAATAAAATTCCGCTTGCTTGCCTGGCAGCTTTACTTTTGATGGTGGGTTATAAATTGGCGAAAGTTTCTCTTTTCAGATCGATGTTCAAATTAGGCTGGGAGCAATTTTTACCATTCATAATAACTGTTATTGCGATCCAGTTTTCTGACCTGTTGAAAGGAATTGGAATAGGTATGCTCGTGTCTATGTTTTTTATTTTACGAAACAATTATAAACGAGCCTATTTTTTTCATAAAGAACGGCATAATGCCGATGAAACAATTATCATTGAATTGGCTGAAGAGGTTACATTTCTTAATAAAGGAAGTATCGCTCTCACACTTTCACATTTACCGGACAACTCTTCCGTGATAATTGATGGCAGCAAATCGCACACGATTGATATTGATGTTCTTGAAATAATTCATAATTTCAAGAATACAGTGGAGCTTAAAAATATTCAATTGGAATTAAAGAATATTCCTGAATTTAAAGGTTTGCTGGGGCATTAAAATCTTTCAAAACAACAAGCCTCTTGTTTGTTTCCCTTTCTGTTTGCTTATTTAATGAGCTTTAAAACACTCAATCAATTGATTGCGTGTTTTATTTTTACCACAAAGTTTATGTAAAGTTAACATTGGCGTAACACAAAAGAAATGAATTGAAAATACATTTGTGCCAGTTAAAGTTAAATTAACCATTACATAATCACTATGAAACTAAAAACAAACCTTTTATTAACGCTTGTAGCTTTTATAGCTTTTACAAGTTATAGCTTTAAGCTAAATGCTCAGGAAGCGCAAGAAACTCCATTAGACACTCTTACTAGAGCGGTAAGTAAATTGCAAGAAGATTTTGCACTATTTAAAAAAGTTAAAATTTCAGGATATATTCAGGCGCAATTTCAAGTTGCTGATTCTTCTGGTGTTCCCTCTTTCGCAGGTGGTGATTTTAAATCAAATGTCGATAAACGTTTTACTGTTAGAAGGGGACGGGTTAAAATTGTTTATGATAATCGTCTGACACAATTTGTATTTCAGTTGGATGCAAATGAAACAGAGATTCGTACAAAAGAGGCTTATGTTAAATTTACAGAACCTTGGTTACAAGCAGTTTCTTTACAGATGGGTATTTTTGATGTGCCATTTGGATACGAAGCGCCTAATTCTTCAAGTGCTTTAGAATCCCCTGAGCGCGGCCGTATGTCGCAAACATTGTTACCGGGAGAAAATGACCTTGGAGGAATGCTTACTTTTCAGATGCCGAAAACATCTAAATTCAATTTCTTAAAATTTGAAGCAGGTATGTTCAATGGTACTGCAGGAAAAGCATCCGATTTTGATTTTCAAAAAGATTTTATCAGCCGTCTTTCTGTCGCTAAATCTAGCAAATCAGAAAAATTTAAATATGGTCTAGGCGTTTCTTTTTATGATGGAGGAGTTCGTCAGGCGAACAAATATATTTATAAAACAATTGATTCAATTCCGAATAATTCCGGAAAATATGGATTTGTTGTAGATTCTGCTACTACTAATACTGGTAAAATTGCACAACGCCAATACATGGGAATTGATGCTCAGATCTCTTTCGATTTTCCTTTTGGTATTACAACTTTGAAAGGCGAATATATTCAAGGTGTTCAACCCGGATCTTCAAGTTCAACAAAAAGTCCGAGTGCAGCATTATCAGACGCTTCAGCTTATACGCACACTGCTGATACTTACTTAAGAAGTTTTAATGGTGCATACTTTTATTTCATCCAGAATATCATGCAGACAAAACATCAAATTGTAATTAAATACGATTGGTACGATCCAAATACAAAAGTATCTGGTGATCAGATTGCTGCATCAGGTAGCAAATTGGGGACTGCTGACCTGAAATATTCAACCCTTGGTGTTGGCTATAATTATAAGTGGGATAATAATATTAAACTTTCTTTTTACTACGACATGGTAACGAATGAAACCAGTAAAAATCTTACAAGCAAAGGTTATTGGAAAGATATTCCGGATAACGTATTTACGATGAGATTCCAATATAAATTTTAATAATTGAGATCAAAAAATATTGAAACCTCCCCGATGCGTTGGGGAGGTTTTTTTGAAAACATTAAGATAACATCAATACAATTTTAGCTTAACACTCGCTTAACATAGCAAATGTAATTTTGTATCAAATAAAATAATAGAAAAAATGAAAATGAAATCGAAAGTGTTAATTATTGCATTGAGTTTATACACAGGTATAGGCGTTGCACAAAAAATAAAAGGAAGTGATACTGTTTTGCCTCTTTCACAAAAAGAAGCAGAAAGTTATATGAAAGCGAATAAATCTGCAAAAATTACTGTTACAGGTGGTGGAAGTGGTGTTGGATTAGCGGCTTTGGTGGATAATTCAACAGATATTGCAATGTCGTCCCGTAAGATCAAAATGGATGAAAAAATGAAATTGCAGGATGCAGGGCGTGCATACAAAGAAACCATCATTGCATACGATGCGTTATCGGTGATTGTAAATCCGGCAAATAAAGTTTCTCAACTTACCCGCGAACAATTGGAAGGTATCTATACCGGAAAAATAAAAAATTGGAAAGAAGTTGGTGGAGATGATCTTCAGATAGTTGTTTATTCGCGTGAATCAAGTTCTGGAACATATGAGTTCTTTAAGGATCATGTTTTGAACAAAAAGAACTATGCTTCTTCCGTTTTAAACATGCCTGCTACTGGTGCGATTGTTCAGTCTGTTAGTCAGACAAAAGGGGCAATTGGTTACATCGGATTAGCTTATATGGAAAAGGAAGTAAAAGCGTTGAAGGTATCTTACGATAAAGGGAAGACTTATATCGCTCCATCAATGGCAACTGCAAAAGATAGAACATATCCGATCGTCCGTCCTTTGTATTATTATTACCTGACCACTGTTGAAAAAACAGTTAAGCCTTTCGTTGATTATATTTTATCTGCCGAAGGACAAAAAACGGTTGAAGCTGTGGGGTATGTCCCATTGACAAAATAGATCCTGTTTAGTTAGATTGAAGGAAGCGCCTTGCAGAAATGTAAGGTGCTTTTTTATTTTCCGAAACGTCATTTAACATTAAATTAACACAAGCATAACAATTAATATACTAAAAGAAAGGCGCTTGAATCTAACTTTGCAATGTATTTAAAGATTGAATTTGCTTGAAAACGTTTTATAAAAAATTTTCCGAAAAGTTTATTGAAGGCTTGTTGATGTTGAGCGGAACAATCACTAGTCTTACTGTGGTGCTTATTGTTTTTTTTCTTTTCAAAGAAGGTTTAGGTGTCTTTGATAAAAAACCAGTTGAAGAAGGCTATGTTATCGCGCTCAGCAAAAGCAATCCGCTAAAAACATTATCCTCCGAACAAATAAAAAATATTTACGATCAGAAGATTACACACTGGAGTGAGATTGGCGGTAAACCTGATTCCATAATTTTATTCCGTGCAGAAGATATTTCTAATTTTTATTCTGACGAAGAAATAGGTGAAAATTTTGAAGGACTATCTACTTGTATTAACCGTTTGGTTGACAGCCTACCTGATATCATTGCTTTTTTTCCGAAAAAATATCTTGCGAAAGATTTTAAAGGTCATGAATTGACTGTGGACAAAGTAAGTCTGAAAGAATTTTTCGGTGGTAAAGAATGGTTCCCAACAGCTCAGCCTTCTGCTCAGTTAGGCGTATTGCCTTTAATACTTGGAACCTTATGGGTAAGTTTTGGTGCGATCTTATTAGCATTGCCTTTAGGATTAGCTGCTGCAATTTTTATGAGTGAGATCGCGAAGGATAATGTTCGTAGGATTATGAAACCTTTGATCGAACTTCTTGCAGGAATCCCTTCTGTTGTTTACGGATTTTTCGGATTGGTAATTATTGTACCGCTTATTCAAAAAACATTTAATCTTCCCGTTGGTGAAACCGGTTTGGCTGGTAGTATAATTTTAGGAATAATGGCTTTGCCTACCATAATAACTATTTCGGAAGATGCAATGCGGAATACTCCGCGTGCCATGAAAGAAGCTAGTTTGGCTTTAGGCGCCAGCAAGTGGCAAACAATTTATAAAGTTGTTATACCCTATTCTATTTCAGGAATTTCTGCAGGAGCTATTTTAGGGATCGGCCGCGCTATCGGTGAAACAATGGCTGTATTGATGGTAACAGGAAATGCTGCCGTGATTCCACATTCGATCTTAGAACCTGTTCGGACTATTCCGGCAACGATTGCTGCTGAACTTGGTGAGGCACCAAATGGAGGTTTGCATTATCAGGCATTGTTTGCATTGGGTTGCATACTTTTCCTGATCACCTTATTTATCAATCTTGCTGTTGAATTTATTTCGAACAGAAAACAACACAATAAACACTAATGGAATTGGTAGACGAAAATAAATTAGCAAAAAACAAAAAGCGGAATCAGGCAATCGCATTTTGGATTTTCAGGATTCTTAGTTATGCTGTTGTGGCGATACTTTTTGTTATTCTATCTTTTATTATCATTAAAGGATTTTCGGTGATCAGCTGGGATTTTATCACGAAAATGCCCGAGGAAGGAATGACCAAAGGAGGCATTTTCCCTGCTATAATTGGTACATTGTGTTTGGTTGGTGGAAGTATGCTTTTTGCTTTTCCGGTTGGCGTTTTTGCCGCAATTTATATGAACGAATATGTGAAAGACGGGATCATCAAAAAAATAATAAAGCAGATGACAAATAATCTTGCAGGTATTCCTTCAATTGTTTTCGGTTTATTTGGTATGTCCTTATTTGTAAATAAATTGGGGTTTGGTGATTCTCTTTTGGCAGGCTCACTTACCTTAGGATTATTAGCGCTTCCTGTTGTTATCCGTATTACGGAAGAAGCATTAAAATCAGTTGATAATACATTCCGACAAGCTAGTTTAGGATTAGGAGCAAGTAAATGGGAAACAACACGCAGGGTAGTATTGCCAATTGCTTTTCCAAACATCATTACCGGATTAATTCTTTCTATTGGAAGAGTATCCGGAGAAACAGCGCCTATATTATTTACTGTTGCAGCCTATTTTTTACCGAAATTACCGACAAGTATTTTTGATCAGGCGATGGCATTACCATACCACTTGTATGTTATTTCAACGAGTGGAACGAACATAGAAGAATCTAGACCTATTGCTTATGGTACAGCATTGGTGCTTATTTTTATTGTATTAATTGCCAATTTACTCGCAAATGGCTTGCGTAAATATTTTGGCAAAAAAGTTAAAATGAACTAAACATGTATAAGATAGAATCAAAAAATGTTGATTTTTTTTATGGTGCATCTCAAGCATTGAAAAATATTAACATTGCCATTAAACCAAATACAGTTACCGCTTTAATTGGTCCTTCAGGTTGTGGTAAGTCCACTTATCTGAGATTATTCAACAGAATGAATGACCTGATCGATAATACAAAAATTGCAGGACAAGTATTGATCGACGGAGAAGATATTTATGCCAAAGGAGTAAATGTGGATAGCCTTAGAAAGAAAGTGGGAATGGTTTTTCAAAAACCGAATCCTTTTCCTAAAACCATTTTTGAAAACGTTGCATACGGTTTGCGTGTAAACGGCATCACTGATAAAAAGTTGATTGAAGAACGGGTTGAAACAACGATCAAACAAGTGGTACTGTGGGATGAAGTAAAAGATAAATTAAAAAAATCCGCTTTTGAACTTTCTGGAGGACAGCAGCAACGTTTATGTATTGCTCGGGCATTGGCAATTCAACCTTCTGTTGTTTTGATGGATGAGCCCACTTCAGCCTTGGATCCTATCTCTACAGCTAAAGTAGAAGAGTTGATCTATGAATTAAAAACAAAATATACGATCGTTATTGTAACGCATAATATGCAACAAGCAGGGCGTGTGAGTGATACAACTGCGTTTTTTTATATGGGAGAATTGATCGAACACGATACTACAAAAACTATTTTTACAAATCCGAAAATTGAACGCACCCAAAATTATATTACCGGAAGATTCGGTTAATCAGGATCACTAGATCAGACTTAAGAATCAGGAAAGAGTATATTTAATATTAAAATGACACGCATTCCATTTACAAATAAACACATTTTCAAATTTTCAAATTAAGATGAATCACCTCGACATTGAATTGCAACAATTAAAAGCAGAAACCATGAAAATGTGGTTGCTGGTAAATTTGCAGCTGACAAAAGGCAAAGAATCGCTATTAAATCTTGACAAAGATCTGGCGCGTGAAGTGATCTTAAGTGAAAGACGTGTAAATGCGTATGAGCTGAAACTGGACAGAGACTGTGAAAATATTTTTGCTCTTTTTAATCCCTTAGCAGTTGATCTTAGATTTGTTTTGGCTGTATTGAAGATCAATAATAATTTGGAGCGTATTGGCGATTATGTAGAAGGAATAGCAAAATTTGTTTTGAACGTGGATAGTAATTTTGACACTAAATTGCTTGAGATCACCAGGGTTGTTGAAATGTTTGCCGCAGCAAATAACATGATGGAAACTGTTTTGGAGGCTTTTGATAAAGAAGATACTTCTATTGCACGCAAAGTTTTTCAACAGGATGAATTATTAGACGATATAAATATTAAAGCAAACTCTATCATTGCCGATTATATCAGAAATCATCCTGATAATATTGATGCAACATTATACCTTTTGTCCATCATCAGAAAATTGGAAAGGGTAGGAGATCAGGCAAAAAATATGGCCGAAGAAATTATTTTTTATATTGAAGCTAAAGTATTAAGACATCGATCTAAGGTCGAGAAAAATAAATAATAGACCATTCAAGGAAAAAAAATTTGGACCTTTTCATTAATTTGAAAAGGTCTTTTTTTTTATGTATTTGATTGTAAGCGACTTGCATTTTTGGGTAACATTAACTTAACATTAGGTTAACCTAATGTTAATTAAAGTTGCAAGTGCGACACTAATTTCACTTCTACATTTGTGTTAATCTTAAGTTAACATAGAAACTTCTTAAATCTAAATAAAATGAACTTAAACATTTTTCAATTTTTCCAGCCAAAAGATAAAATTTTCTTTCTTCTTTTTCAAAAAGCGGCAGCTAATGCCGTGGTTACTTCTAAAGTAATGGTAGAGTTGGTAACAACATCTTCTATAGAAAGAAGAAAAGAACTTTATCGTGAGATAGAAAGATTAGAGCACGTTGGTGATGGAATTACTCATGAAACATTTAATCAATTGAGTTTGAATTTTATTACACCCTTTGATCGTGATGATATTCATAATTTAGTTTCCGCTGTAGATGATATCGTAGATTTTATTCACGGTGCATCTAAAAGAATGGAATTATATAAAGTGGAGGAAATGACTCCTGCAATTGTCAAATTAGCAGAATTGATCCAAAAAGGTGCTGAAGAATTGGAAGTTGCTATAATTGAATTGCGAAACCTTAAAAATATTACTAAAATAAAAGAAGCTACTGTAAGAATAAATAGCATTGAAAATCATGCGGATGATATTTTTGACATGGCAATTGCTAAACTATTTGAAGAAGAAAAAAATGCTGTTGAGGTTATTAAAATGAAAGATGTTCTTTCAATGTTGGAAACAGCAACAGATAAGTGTGAAGATGCAGCAGACGTGATTAATTCTATTTTAATCAAAAACGCTTAGAAATTTGATCTTTAAATTTTTTTATTCCTAAAATTATTATACAATGAGTTTACTTGTTATAGTTATAGCGCTTGCCCTTATATTCGATTTTATTAACGGTTTTCATGATGCCGCAAATTCAATTGCAACAATTGTTTCAACTAAGGTGTTAACACCATTTCAGGCAGTTTTATGGGCGGCATTTTTTAATTGTGTTGCCTTCCTGATTTTTAAGGATCATGCTGTTGCAAATACAATTGGAAAAACAGTTTATGCCGATTTTATTTCGTTACCGGTTATCTGCAGCGGATTAATTGCTGCAATTATCTGGAATTTACTCACATGGTGGTATGGTATTCCTTCATCATCTTCACATACTCTGATTGGAGGATTTGCCGGTTCAGCAATTGCATATGCCTTTTTGAGTAAGGGAATGATGCCAATTAGTGAAATTATCGATAGTGATAAAATAGGAAAGACATTGATGTTTATACTCCTTGCCCCACTAATTGGTATGGCAATCTCGATTTTCTTTACGCTTATTTTTATTCAGAATAGGACATGGTTAAAAGTTGGAATTTTGCTTTCCGCTGCAGGGACATTATTTTATTTATTCATTGGATTTCAAGAGAATAAATTGTCTGAGAGTGTAAACAAGTTTTTTAAAGTAGACAAATACTCCTATGAGGTTAATATTAAACATGATTCTACACAATTTAAAAAACTTTTAAAAGCAAAGGAAAGCGCCGCATTATGTGTTCCATATCTCTCTAATTATGAATACCTCGGTTCTGAATATGTTGCAAATGATATTTCAAAAAATGTTGATCTAAAGGAGATCACCATAAGTAAATTGGGGGATAAATTAAAAACATATTTTAAAATTGATCAACTAAAAAACAGATCTAAAATTGACCCAACTTTAAAGGAAGAATACCTCGCAACACAGGCAATTATTGATAGCTTAAAGCCAATTACTAAAAAGTATTTTGAACTTGGACCTGAAGGATTAGTTGATGCTATGAATGCAAAATATCCATTTAGCCCCGATAAAATTAAGGATTTTAAAAAGGCAATGAAAATTGATATAAAAGCTGATTTAATAAAAGAGTTGGATAAGGCAGACAATAAGATTGTTCGTTGGGGACTGGTTGGCGCTTTGTGTATTTTTGCTTTTATGTTTATTTATAATGAGAAAATTAAAACACCTACTGCAACAAGAACTTCAAATTCATTTAAACGTTCTCAACTACTTTCCTCCGCAGCTTTCAGTATAGGGCACGGTGGAAATGATGCACAAAAAGTAATGGGTATTATTGCAGCAGCATTGGTTGCAAATGGAAGTATCGTAGATATAAAATCTATGCCGGATTGGGTGCCGCTGTCTTGTTATGTAGCAATTGGTCTTGGAACTCTTAGTGGTGGATGGAAAATTGTGAAAACAATGGGAACAAAAATTACTAAGGTTACTCCGTTGGAAGGTGTTTGTGCTGAAACTGCCGGAGCAACAACCTTGTTTTTGACAGAGCAAATGGGAATTCCTGTTTCAACTACTCATACAATTACAGGAGCAATTATTGGTGTTGGAGTTACTAAAGGGATTGGTGCTGTAAAGTGGGGAATAACGGTTAGCTTATTATGGGCCTGGATACTTACGATTCCTATCAGTGGGTTATTAGGAGCTCTTTTCTATTGGATATTTAGCTTGTTTCTATAGAAATTATTGATCTTAAAAAAAACGGGTGCAATTATTATTGCACCCGTTTTTTTAAGATATTTTTACGGAGTTACTGTTATTTCATTTGTGGTAACTGTATTGCTCCAATGTCCCGCCCTGTCACGTAATTTTATTTCAAATTTCACGATCGTATGCAAGGGGTAATAGATAGGCGCTGCCCTTAGTTTGGCTCTTATTTCTCCATCCAATGCTTTATATTGCCCATCCGGTGTCAAGTTCGGAACTCTATAAGAATAAATTAAAGTATCCATTGCAGGTGTTCCCGGGAATTCGTCAAAAGGTTTGAAGGTACCGTCAGTCAGGTCTTTATACAGGTATTTTAATCTGAAATCATTTGGAGAAGAAGAATCTTCGGGCAAAATTCCGATATCTCCATCTCCGTCCTTAAATGAGATAACACAATCGGCAGAATCATTGCTGTATGCGGAATAGTATAGAAATTCTATCGATGGGGTGGAAGGGAAATTTTTTTCCTTTACACAAGAGGACAAAATAACTGAACTCAGCACTATGGAAATAGCTATGTATTTTAGGTTCTTCATTTTTTTAATCGATACATAAAATTAATAATTATTTTTGCTCAAAGCAATAGCAAAACGCTTTATCGTCTTAATTATTATATTTTCCCATTTGAAACCTTTAATTGATAGTGTTTTTAAGATAAATTCTGAGCCTGCATTCCGGGAGCTGGCATTGTCAGTTTTTAAGTACCAATCGGTTGCAAACGTGGTGTATCGCAAGTATATTGAGGTATTGGGACAGGACCCCGATAATATCACAGAAATCGGACAAATTCCATTTTTGCCTATAGAATTTTTTAAAAGTCATCAGGTTCAATGCAAATCGGATGGAAAAACCCTAAACCCGATCCTGTTTACTAGTAGCGGAACAACAGGAAGTATCCAAAGCAAACATTTTGTTTCAGATGTTTCAGTTTATGAAAAAAGTTATTTGAAAGGTTTCGAATTATTTTACGGAAATATTGAAGAGTACTGCATCCTGGCTTTGCTGCCTTCTTATCTGGAACGAGAAGGTTCGTCATTAATATATATGGCAGAAGATCTGATCAAACGGTCGAAAAATGCGGATAGCGGTTTTTATCTGAATAATTATGATGAATTGACCTTAAAATTAAAAGCATTGTTGGAAAGCGGACAAAAAACTATTTTAATTGGTGTCACATACGCCTTGTTGGATCTGGCAGAAAAATCTTTAATTTATAAAAGCGACGAGGAGAATTTAAAAAACCTCATTGTGATGGAAACAGGTGGTATGAAAGGGAAACGGAAAGAAATGGTAAGGGAAGAGTTACATGCTATCCTGTGCAAAGGATTGGGTGTGGATTCGATTCACAGTGAATATGGAATGACCGAATTATTATCACAAGCTTACTCAAGCGGAAATGGAGTATTTAATTGTCCGCCATGGATGAAAATACGTATCCGGGATACAAATGATCCGTTTTCATTTTTACCTCCAAATAAAACGGGAGGAATAAATGTGATCGATCTGGCAAATATTAATTCCTGTTCCTTTATTGCCACGCAAGATCTTGGGAAAGTTCATTCCGATAATTCATTCGAAATTCTCGGACGATTTGATAATAGTGATATCCGTGGCTGTAATTTATTGGTGCAGTAGATTATTTAATTAATTAAAATCAAAAAAAATAGTATTAGTGACGTCATTGCGAGGAACGAAGCAGTCTTTCGCAATAATTTTCACCATTCTAATATACAATTGTATAAATCTTTCCAATCTGAATTTATAGAATTTATTAAATCTTCTTTTTGTTTTCTTGAACCTCCTTTGATTTGTTTTTCTCTGCCAATAGCATCTTCAATCCTGTGAAATCCTTCATAGTAAACTAAATAAGTAAGTTTAAATTTTGATGTAAATGATTCAGGAAAAATGAAATTTTTATGTTCCCACACTCGTTTCTTTAAATTAGATGTAACTCCAACATAAAGAGTTGTTTTTGCAAAATTTGTTAGAATGTATACAGCGCCCCCTCGTTTCATTGTTTCAGTTCGTTTTTGAAACTATGCAATTCAGTGCACGACTTTCAGTTTCTAAAAATGGTTTCGTTGATGACGTCATTGCGAGGAACGAAGCAATCTCATCGGGAAAGCATTATTTATAGATTGCTTCGTTCCTCGCAATGACGACACCTAAAAGAACATCGCTAAAAAAGCTAAATTGGACTATAAAAGCTGTGGAACGTTAAGATTGTACATTTAGTTTTATATATTCCTTTTTGCCTTTTCTAATTAAGATGTAATCATTTGGTAATAAAAATGTTGTGTCAATTAGCATTTCAACATCCAATACTTTGCTCATATTTATAGATAATCCTCCTCCTTGGATTAATTTTTTCGCTTCATTTTTAGAAGAGAATACTTTTGTTTTTTCGGCAAGAAGTTCTATAACGTTTATCCTATTAATAATATCATTTTTACCAACATTAAAAGTTGGTACATCAATCATTATATCATGGAAATCAGCCATTGAGGAAACCGTTTTTAAATCTTCCAATGTTCCTTTCCCAAAAAATATTTCAGAAGCAGCAATTGCATTTTTATAATCATCTTCGGAATGTACACGTATTGTAATATCCTTCGCCAAAGCTTTTTGTAAGGCACGAAGATGTGGAGCCGCAGTGTGCTCTGCTTCTAATTTTTCAATTTCTTCTTTTGTAAATAAAGTGAAAATGCGAATATAGGTTTTGGCGTCATCATCACTTGCATTCAGCCAAAATTGATAAAATTTGTAAGGGGAAGTTTTAGCTCGGTCCAACCAAACATTTCCACCCTCTGTTTTTCCAAATTTTGTTCCGTCTGCTTTTTTGATCAGTGGAGTAGTGATTGCAAACGCTTCTCCGCTTGCTTTTCTTCTGATCAATTCGGTTCCGGTAACAATATTTCCCCATTGGTCTGAGCCGCCCATCTGAAGTTTGATCCCTTTATTTTTCCATAAATAATAGAAATCGTATCCCTGCACCAGTTGGTAACTGAATTCTGTAAAGCTCATTCCATTTTCAAGGCGATTCTTGACAGAATCTTTTGCCATCATATAATTCACAGAAATGTGCTTTCCTACATCTCTGATAAATTCTAAAAAGCTGAATCCTTTGAACCAATCGTAATTATTTACTATTTCTGCAGCATTTGCACCACAGTTAAAATCTAAAAATTTCTCTAATTGTTTTTTCTGGCATATAATGTTGTGATTCAAAGTTGTTTCATCCAATAAATTACGTTCCGCAGATTTTCCGGAGGGGTCACCAACCATACCTGTAGCACCACCAACCAATGCGATAGGTTTATGTCCTGCTTGTTGAAAATGCAAAAGGGTCATTATTTGTACCATATTCCCGATGCCTAATGAGTCGGAGGTTGGGTCAAAACCTATATACCCTGTTACCATCTCTTTATTCAACAGATCTTCTGTTCCGGGCATAATATCCTGAAGCATACCCCGCCACTTTAGTTCTTCAACAAAATTCTTTTTCATTTTTAAATTTTTACAAAGAACAAATATACTATAAATCCAGTCTAATTTAAATGAGTAAATTTGCAGCATGATTCTAGTAACAGGTGGAACGGGATTGGTGGGTACACATTTATTATACGACCTCACAAGGTCGGGTAAAAAAGTGCGTGTTATTAAACGTGAGAAGAGCAATTTGTCGAATGTAAAAAAAGTTTTTTCCTATTACACTTCCGATGCTGATGCACTTTTAAAAAACATTGAATGGGTCGATGCGGATCTATATGATGTTTATTCATTGATGGATGCAATGAATGATATTACTGAGGTATATCATTGTGCTGCAATGGTTTCTTTTGAAAAGAAAAATGAGGCAGAAATGATGAAAATAAATATCGAGGGAACTGCAAATATGGTAAATGCAGCCTTGGAAAAGGGTGTCAAAAAGTTTTGTCATGTAAGTTCGATCGCATCGTTAGGTAGAGCAGAAAGAGGCGGTTTGACAACGGAGGAAACATTTTGGAAATCTTCTCCCGAAAATTCTAATTATTCTGTAAGTAAATATGGTGCTGAACGCGAAGTTTGGAGAGCCTCCGAAGAAGGTTTAGAGGTTGTAATAGTAAATCCTTCTTTGATCGTTGGTGGTGGTAATTGGACGCAAAGCAGTTCCAATATGTTTTCTAAAGGGTATGAAGGATTGAGATACTATTCGGCTGGATCAACCGGTTTTGTTGATGTGCGTGATGTTGCAGCCTTGATGATAAAATTAATGGAAAGTGATAATAAAAATCAGAGGTTCTTATTATGTTCTGAAAATGCCTCTTTCCGTCATTTTTTTGATCTGATCCATGATGCTTTTGGAAAACCAAAATCAAGTATCAATGCAGGGAAATTTTTAACAGGATTTGCCTGGAGAGCAGAAATGTTGAGAGCCTTTTTTATGGGAACAGCTCCTTTAATTACCAAAGAAACATCCCAATCTGCCGGCAGGAAAAGTAGTTTCTCCAATCAGAAAATATTGAAAGCTTTTCCTGATCATAAATTTATTCCTCTTTCCCAAGCGATCACAGATACCTGTTCTCTTTATTTGAAGGACCTAAATAAGTAACAGATCAATTCTCTTTTCTAATTCGTTTTTGTTTTCTAAGATCTTAAAGCCTTTATATTTTTTTGATGCTTCCAATGCATTTTTCAAATTAAAAGATGTTTGAACGTGTGAAAATGCAACCCCATTTTCCATACATAATTTCGCCAGATATTCTTGTTCTGTTTGTCCGGGTGTAGGAATAAAAATAGCTTTTTTACCTAGGGAAGCCAGATCCATGATCGTCGAATAGCCACTTCTGGAAAGGATAATTTCAGAATCCTCGATAGCGGTCTGCATTTCTTTTGCTTTCAGATGTGAAACGATCGTGATGTTATTTATTGTTTCTGTTTTTTCTTCGTGATCAGCTTTTCCTCTAACAACAAGTGCTTTGAATGGCGATGATTTTAATTGCTCAATAACTAATTTTTCAAAAATGCTCCGCTGTGGTTCAGGACCTGAAATGATTGCCATTACAGCCTGTTTTTTTGTCGTTTCAACTTCCTCAACTTCGCTTTTGATAAACTCAGCGGAGAGATGAAACCTCGATAATGGTTCTATAAAAAATGTATTTTTTGGAAGAGGATATTTATGGGCAAGGTCTCCTGATAAATTTTCCGATCCATCAAGATCTGGAACCCAGCACTCGTCATAATTACTAATATATTTTAATACTTTATTATGCAAAAAGCCTTCTGCAATTGGAGCTTTTATCATTAACTGATGCGTGATAAAAATGCTTTTTACTTTTTTATTCCAGCAGCCATAACGGTTATCGGAAAGCACGACATCTATCTTGTGTTCATCAATTATTTTATCCAATTGTAGCTGCTCCTCTTTTATCCCTTTTACAATTTTTGGAATCGATAATAACATACTAAATGCCATTGATCCTGTTCTGGGATATTTAATATTATATCCTTTTAGTTGGATGAATTTGAGCCTAGGGAATTCTGATCTCAAGAGCGCGAGCGGGCCGGCATCTGTAGCGATAATAACTTCAGCACCTTTTTTTATTAATAAACGAATAATTGGAATGCAGCGGGTAGCATGTCCTAATCCCCAATCCAAAGGGCAAATTAATATTCGCTTTTGTTTTTGCATTAATGCTTATTTTTGTAAAAATATGGTTAAAGTTAATTAATTTTTTCTCTGAGGTCTCTGTGATCTTCTTGAAAAAAATTGCGATACTATTTATGGCTAAACGAAAATTAAAAAAATTTGCTGAAGTTTCTTCCTTCGAAAATTGTTTCTTCTTGTCATTTGAGCAAGCCAGGGATGGCGGATTTCAAATGAAAGGGAAGTGGCACAAAGAATATTTCAAGAACGAAAATCCAATTGTTTTAGAATTAGGATGTGGCAAAGGAGAGTATACTCTTGGTTTGGCGAAACGTTATCCTGATAAAAATTTTATAGGTGTTGATATTAAGGGGAATCGTATTTGGACAGGTGCCAAATCGGCCATTGAAAATAAAATGAGTAATGTTGCATTTATCCGCACTCGGATTGATTTTATCGATAAGTGTTTTGAAGATAATGAGGTGGATGAAATTTGGATCACCTTTCCTGATCCTCAGCCACAGAAAACAAGAGTTCGAAATCGATTGACCAATATGATGTTTTTGACCCGGTATAAAAAAATATTAAAAATGGGTGGTGTCATAAATCTGAAAACGGATAACGAACCATTTTATGATTATTCCCGCGAAGTTGTTCTTGAAAATAATATGGAGATCCTGGATGCAACGAATAATTTATATGAAGATACAACTCCGCGTGATGAGGAATTGACGAATATAAAAACCTATTACGAAAAGCTATTTTCTGAAAAGGGATTTAAGATCTGTTATTTAAAATTCCGTGTGTCATAGTCGTATACAATTGCTAGGTAAAATAATAACACAAAATTTCGCTTCGCTTCGGTTGGGTTAGGCGAAGGTTCAAAATATCGATGTGCGGCTGTCACACTGAGCTTGTCGAAGGGTGTGCGGAAGCTAGCCCACATTTTTACAGGCTCAACATGACAACGCTCAAAAACGCACTTCGATTGCGTCAGGCAATGATGCAGAGTGTCGAAGCTGGGAAGTCATCCTGAGTTTATCGAAGGGTGTGGGAAGCCACCGCAAATATTTCGACAAGCTCAACATGACTGCGCACTGTCAGATTTTACTGCCGAGTGGACCTATACAGTAAGAAATTTAGTTCTCGATTAAAAATTAAACTATGGAAAAGCACGAAGATTTTTTTCAGATGGTATTTCAGGTGGCCAGGCTTATTCCTAAAGGTCGAGTTACAAGTTATGGCGCCATTGCAAAATATTTAGGTACAGCACGATCTTCGAGGATGGTAGGTTGGGCAATGAATGCTGCTCATTCTCAAAAGAAACCTGTACCTGCACACCGGGTTGTTAACAGAAATGGGGAATTAACCGGGAAACACCATTTTGCTACCCCTTTTTTAATGGCAGAATTACTGGAGAAAGAGGGAATAATAGTGGTAAATGACAAGATCAGGAACTTCGATAAACACTACTGGGAGCCACTGAAAGAACTTGAACTTTAATATTCGTCATTAATCAGGATTTTCCCTTATTTTTGTGCCCTGATTAAATAAATATTTACCTATGAAAATTTTACGTTATTATATTCTTTACAGGATACCACTTATTATTTTGTTGGCTGTCCTTGGTGGATTATCACATTATTATAAAGATCCTATTACGGCTTGGATCTGTTATATTCTTGCGTTTATTTCCTTGTTGTTATATTTCATGATGGGAACGATGCGTTTGGTACAGGAAGCTGTATCTGACGGGGAAGTTGAAAAGGCTACGGAGTATATCAAAATGATAAAATTCCCTCGTTTGTTATTGAAACCTATCCGCTCAGGATATTATATGCTTCAAAGTAATTTGTCACTCGCATCCGATGATCTGAATGCGGCAGAAAGCAGTATCAGAAAAAGCTTAAAAACAAAATCAAAGATTGTTGGTGATGTTACAGGAACAAATTTGATGCAGTTGGGTTTTATTCAATTAAAGCAAGGCAAAACGAAAGAAGCGCGCCAGACATTGATGGATGCTGTTAAAGCCGGAATTCCTGATAAAGACAGTTTAGCGGCGGTTTATTTGCAACTGTGCTCCATCGAGATTCAACGTAAACAAAATAAGATTGGGAAAGAATATTTCAGAAAGGCCAAAGCACAAAAACCAAAAGCCGATGAAATTGTGAAGCAGTTAAATATGATGGAGAAAAATATTGCGAGATTACCAGGATAAATAGGAAGAACAATTAAAAAAAATGTCCCGTAGAAATACGGGACATTTTTTATTTAACTATCCTCTAATTAAATTTCGCTTTGTTCTTATTCTGATATAAATAAGGGCTAGGCGTTACGAATTTTAAGAAGATCTCAAATCCTCCTCTTGATGTACTTGCTTTCGTTAATCCGGAAGTATTGATGTCATAACTGCAACCAATCGCATATTGACTGAATTCAACCTGAGCACAAGCGATCATGGCATCCTTGTTTCTGTAGAATGCACCAAGTGATATTGTAGCTCCTTTTGCATATCCGGTATATTTAGAATCTTCTTTTAAATTATATCTGAACATACTACCTGCAATAAATTCTTTTGTTGAACCTTGCAGCTGGAAAATATAGCTTGGCGCTATGGATAGATTTGTGTTTTTTATTCCGATCAAAAATTTACCATGAACAATATATTTCGCCAGCAATCTTTCGTGAGTGTCGGATAAATATTGTTGTTTAGGTGTGTTTAAGTGATAAATGGAAAAACCAACATCCATATTAAATTGATTATTTGCCCCAATTGCTTTTTCGTTAAAACCATAACTATAAAGAACTCCTGCAGCAAAATCAGGATATAAGAAATTGCCATCAGTAAATTTTTCACCCGGATCCATTGTATTATCATATCCTGCACTGCCATATTGATCGTTCCATAGAAGTTTTTCATAATCTACTTTACGTTGAACAAGACTTGCTTGCATCCCTAATGACAATGAACTTTTTGAACTAACAGGAATAAATGATGCAAAAGAAAGATTCGCTTGTGAGGTTCCCATATTTCCATCTCCGGCCTTATCACTGAAGAAGGAAAGTCCTGCAGCTGTTCTTCCGAATGCTTTTTTAAATTTTAAGGTGGCATGGTCGCCCACCTTATCCCAGTTGCTTGCTTTTAATTTCATTTCAACGGAAGCTCCAAATGTTTTATATGGAACGGTGACACTTCTCCATTGATCTCTGTAGATTACTGAAGCTTTTAAAATGTGTGTCTGTCCTGTAAGGGCCGGGTTTACAAGTGATGGGTTCTCATTAAATTCAGAAAAGTGAATATCCTGAGCCTTTACTTTTAAAAAAAGCAAAGAGCTAATTCCGAAAATCACAATACATATTTTGTTTCTAGTTGTTTCCATTTTTGATTTCGTATTTTACTGATTAGCGAATAAGTGATATGTTTCCTTTTTTAGCGATCTTGTCATTGTTCGGAAGATTGGCCGTTATGTAATAAACAAATACAGCGGGGTCAAGCATTTTTTTATTGAATACTCCATCCCAACAAAAGGCTGGATCTTCTGATTCAAAAACTTTTTCTCCCCATCGGTCATAGATCGTAATTTTAAATCCGCTGATACAATCACCCCATCCTTGTAAACAGATCTGATCATTATGTCCGTCACCGTTTGGTGAAAAAGCATTTGGTACTTGCAGATCATTAACTCCTGGACAAGGATTTTCAACAGAGATGCGGACACAAGCTGTATCAGCACATCCACTGGTATCGGTTACAGTTACACAATAGTCGGTGGTTGTGGTTGGAGAAACTACAATTGTATTTGTAACATCTCCGGTATTCCATAAATATGTTCCGCCTCCACTGGCAGTCAAAGTGGTTGATGTTCCATTGCTGATAGTAATGTCAGTTCCTGCATTTGCAGTTGGTCCGGGATTCAGAGAAACAATTACAGTTGAAGTAGAAGTACAACCGTTGGTAGGATCAGTGACTGTTACAGTATAAGTTCCGGCAGCATTTACTGTTGGAGTAGCCGTAGTTCCACCACTTGAAATACCTGGTCCGGACCAGGAGTAGGTCGCACCTGCAGTTGTTGAACTTGCATTTATTCCTGCAATGCCACTGCTGCAATTAATGATTGCACCTGCACCAGCAGTTACGTTGGGCGGAGAAACAATATTTGTTACAGCAACGGTTGTAGTTGAAGTACATCCATTACTCGGATCTGTAACCGTGACAGTGTATGTTCCTGCGGCATTTACTGTCGGAGAAGCAGTTGTTCCTCCTGCCGTGATTCCCGCTCCGGTCCAGTTATATGTAGCTCCGCTTGTTGTTGAGCTGGCACTGATAGTTCCGCTTGTTGTAATACAATTTAATGAAAGTGCAGAACCTGCAGTTGCATTTGGAGGAACAGTGTTGCTTGTTACGGTGACAGTTGTTGTTGACGTACATCCGTTAGCTGGATCTGTGATGGTAACAGTATATGTTCCGGCAGCATTTACTGTTGGAGATACAGTTGTTCCTCCTCCGGTAATTCCTGTTCCTGTCCATGAGTAGGTAGGACTTGTTGCTGTTGAGCTTGCTGATATGCTTCCACTTGTAGTTGTACAATTCAGTATTAATGGGGATCCGGCTGTTGCGGATGGAGGTGTTGTATTTGCAGAAACAACAACTGTTTGCTGCGAAGCGCATCCTGTTCCCAGATCTGTAACGGTTAATGTATATGTATTTGCTGCACTAACAAAATAGGTAGCAGTAGCTGGTCCTCCGGTCCATTGATATCCTACACCCGGAGTTGTAGAACTTCCGGTAAGCGTTACACTCGATGTTGTGCAGGTAATTTGTGGAGGTGAAGTAATGCTTATGTTTGGTAATGCTCCGCTGGCTGTAACTGTAACTGTAGAAGTAGCAGTACATCCGTTAGCAGCATCCGTTGAAGTTACGGTATATGTTCCTCCTGCAGTTACAGAAGTGGGATTTGCAGCGTTCACTAAAGCGCCTCCATTCCATACCATTGTTCCGGCGCTGGTACCAGTTAGTGTTGAACTTAAAGTGGTACAATCGATATTATTACTGCTTGATGAAGTAACAACCGGTGGAGTAGTATTGGATGTGATCGTAACCGTTGATGTGGCAGTACAGCCATTAGCAGCAGTTGTAGAAGTAACTGTATAAGTTCCTGCAGCAGAAACGGAAGCAGGGTTTGCAGCATTCACTAATGCGCCACCATTCCAAACCATAGTTCCGGTGCTTGTTCCGGTCAATGTAGAACTCAATGTTGTACATGTTAAATTTCCTGTACCAGCGGATGTAACAGCAGGTGGTGTTGTATTGCTTGTTACCGCAACCGTTTGTGTTGCAGTACATCCGTTACCCGGATCGGTAACTGTTAAAGTATATGTTGATGCTCCGCTGACAGTGTAGTTTGCGGATGCAGGTCCACCTGTCCAAAGGTACGTTGCACTTGGTGTTGTAGAATTTCCAATTAAAGTAACACTTGGTGTTGTACACGTTATTTGTGCAGGTACAGCAATAGAAATATTTGGGATCGCTCCACTGGCTGTAACTGTAACCGTTGAAGTAGCAGTACATCCGTTCGCTGCTGTTGTTGAAGTAACTGTATAGGTTCCTGCAGCAGTAACCGTAGCAGGGTTTGCAGCGTTCACTAATGATCCGCCATTCCATACCATTGTACCTGAACTTACTCCTGTTAATAAAGCGCTGGTAGTAGCACACGAAATATTATTACTACTCGAGGAAGTAACAACCGGTGGAGTAGTATTAGAAGTTATTGTAACTGTTGACGTTGCTGTACAGCCATTTGCGGAAGTTGTAGAAGTAACGGTATAGGTTCCTGCAGCAGAAACGGAAGCAGGGTTTGTAGCATTTACTAATGCGCCACCATTCCAAACCATTGTCCCGGTGCTTGTTCCTGTTAATATAGAACTCAATGTTGTACATGTTAAATTTCCGGTGCCTGCAGATGTAACAGCAGGAGGAGTTGTGTTTGAGGTTATGGTAACCGTTGAAGTAGCGGTACATCCGTTAGCTGCAGTTGTTGAGGTTACCGTATATGTGCCAATGGCTGAAACAGATGCAGGGTTTAAAGCATTCACCAAGGCTCCTCCATTCCAAACCATAGTACCGGCACTTACTCCTGTTAATGTCGAGTTTAAAGTAGTACAAGTCAAGTTTCCTGAACTTGAAGAAGTAACAACAGGAGGAGTTGTATTTCCTGTTATAGTTACTGATGAAGTCGCAGTACAACCATTTGCGGCAGTAGTTGAAGTAACCGTATAGGTTCCTGCAGCAGTCACTGTTGCAGGATTAGCAGCGTTCACTAATGATCCTCCGTTCCATACCATTGTACCTGAACTTATTCCGGTTAATGTTGCGTTTGGTGTGATACAAGAAATATTATTATTACTTGATGAAGTGACAACAGGTGGCGTATTATTCATTGTTGCCACCACTGTTGCTGTGCTTGTGCAACCGGTACTTGTATTTGTAACCGTAACGGTATAGGTTCCTGGGGAAGTTATGGTTGGTGTAGATGTTGATCCACCGGAAGCAACACCTCCGGCCCAACTGAATGTGACGGGAGAACTGGAGGAGGAGGCTGAAATCGTTGGAGAACTGCAGGTGACAGTTTGAGCAGCAGTTGCTGTAACATTGGGTGGTGTTCCACTGGCCGCAACTGTATAAGTAGCTGTAGAACTGCAGCTGCCCGGATTAATCGTTACAGTATATGTTCCTGCACCGGTTACTGATGTAATTGCAGCTGCAGGTGAAACAATTGTTCCCGGTCCTGTCCATGCATAGGTCGGACTACCTGCTGAAGTTGTTGCTGTTAATGTTGCAGTTGTTGATCCACATGGTATTACAGATGAGGTGATAGATGCCGTAGGAGGAGCAGTAACTACAATAGGTGAAATAACAATATTCTGAAATTGACAAATTCCATATTTTGCATAGGTTGCTGGCTGACAATTGTTATAAAGGATATTTATGGTTTTGATCATTTGTCCACCGCCATTAATCGTTACTGTAGTGCTTGCACAGGAGCAACCATTGCTGGTCCATCTTCCTCTTAATACTCTGGTATTGCCAACTGTTGAGATATTGCCCGCAACAGCACAACCTGTATATAAAATATTTGCAGGAGCAATGGGTGTGGCTGTTGGGTCAGTAGCCCCAATAGTAACTTGGTCGTCATAATTGGAATTTGGACCACCCGCCCATATATCTTCATTGATATCGTAAATTGTGAATGTGGCTGGCGCACATACAGGAGTTGCAAAAGTAATTGCAACATTTATCTGATTTGCCCATGCACTGCTGCCACCTGACATTTCCATAAATAAG
This sequence comes from Bacteroidota bacterium, assembly GCA_947476185.1. Classification (GTDB taxonomy): domain Bacteria; phylum Bacteroidota; class Bacteroidia; order 2-12-FULL-35-15; family 2-12-FULL-35-15; genus 2-12-FULL-35-15. The sequence continues at coordinate 47,863 of CANJPX010000008.1, read as the reverse complement.
CCTGTGGGTGTTCCGGCACAAACACCTGTGCCTCCGATCTGAGAGGAGCTTCCATTTGAATAGCCTGTTGTACCTCCTCCGCTAACTGCAGATACCACAGCGGTCATGTTCCCATTGATAAAAGTTCTTGTAGCAGAGCTGGTTGTAGTTACGAATCCTGTCCAGTTAAAGGTTTGTGCAGTTGCAGATATACAAAATAGCAAGCCAATTATTGGCAGTAGTAATTTTTTAAAAAATTGTTTCATGAGAGAATTGTTTTTATCTAATACAAATTTCATTTATAAGGTAAAGTAAAACAAGGGGGCTGCCCCCTAATAAAAGTCTAATTTTAAAGTATTTAAACTTTAAAATTGATAAAAACGGGCTTCATGAATCAGGTTCCTTATAAATTATTATATTTAGTAAAAATAATTCCCCAATAATCTCTTTTCTAAAGGATGAAAAAAAGGATAATTGCCAATTTGCTTTTCTTGATTTTTATTTTGCCTTGTTATTCCCGATATGGCAATAATATAGATCAATATATCGCGCAGGTAAAAGATGCCTCCTACTATGATTCAACCAAACTTTTTAATATTGGAGAAGAAACAATTTCAAAAGCTTTGCTGTCTTCAACAAAAGCAGCTGTTGCTGAGGTTCACTTGTATTATGGAAACTATTTTTTCTATGTTCGAAATCTTGATAAAGCAAAAATATATTTTGAATTAGCACTCACGGAAGCAAAAAAATGGGAGAATCCTCATATCGAAACCCTAGCTCAAATTAGATTGGCTTTTTTAGAATATGAAAATGGAAATAAAGAACAAGCCGAAAAAGAATTGGATGACTTATTAGTTATATCAAAAAAAAGGGAAGATTTCGAAAATGTGGCTGAGTTATTAAACCTGAAAGGGATATTGAAAGAAGAAAACAATGATGCAAAGTCAGCGACAAAATTATATCTGGAAGGGCTTACGATTTCAGAGATCCAGGATCTTAATTATTATTCAGCAGTTTTTAGAAATAATCTTGGATTAATAAAATTAGGACTCGGACAAATAAAAGAAGCGCTAGACGATTTTGAAAAAGGTTTACAAATTGCGGAAAAAGAAAACAGCAAACGCCTTGTAGGCCACATTCAAATGAATATTTGCCTAACCTATGTTTCCGACAATAAACCTGAAAAAGCGTATGCGCTATTTGAAAAGGTAATTCAATACTCCCGGCAAAATAATCTTCCACAGGAACTGGCAAGCAATTATATTAATCTGGCATCAGCATTTTCGAATACGGGGAAAAGTGAAAAGGCTTTGGCGTACATTGATTCAGCGATCGTTGTTCTTCAAATGCACAATTTTAAAAAAGAACTTACTACGGCCTATTTGAATAAAGCAAATGTTTTCATTGGTATAAAAAAAGTGGATGAAGCCGAAAAATTGCTGCAGAAAATCAAAGAACTTACTAAAGAAACAGGAAATTTAGAAGCACTTTCCTCTTATTATCTAATGGAATATAGGATAGAAAATGATAAAAAAAATTACAAGGAAGCATTGGAAAATTATTTAAGCTTTGCTCAAATAAAAGATAGCCTGGCCGGACAAATTAACAACAAAGTTATTGCGGAGCTACAGCAAAATCAGAGAATTCAGAAGAAAGAGATCGAGTTGGAAAAAGAGAGATCCACAACTATTTTACTTGAAAAAAGTAATCAGGAGGAACGCTATCTGAAATGGATCAGCATAGGTACAGCAATTATTTTTATTATTCTGATAATTAGTTTATCGTCGTTGCGATATTCGAAAAAGATAAAAGAAAAACAACAGCAATTTAGTCAGCAATTGATCCAGAATATTGAGGAGGAGCGTTTACGTATCTCAAGGGATCTTCACGATGATATAGGACAATCGTTGTCGGTGATAAAATCGAAAATCATAAAAGAAAAACAAAATTCCAAAGAACCTTCAGACGTACTGGAAAATGAATTAGGGAGAGTGATCGAACAGACCAGAGAAATTTCGCGTAATTTATACCCGACAAATTTGGAAAAGATCGGTTTATCAAGATCCGTTGCCTCTTTGCTTGAAAGTATTCAATCTGCAACGAAGTTGGAGTGTAGTTTCGAGATTGAAGATTGTGTCGAACAACTATCAATTCAGATTCAAACCCATATTTTCAGGATCATACAGGAGTGCACAAATAATACGATCAAGCATTCCGGAGCCTCCGGACTAAAAATTTCTATTCAGGAAAAGGCCGGAGAATTGATCTTGTTATATCAGGATAATGGAACAGGGTTGAAGGTGAAAAAACAACATTTAGGGATAGGTTTACTTTCAATGCAGGAAAGGGCAAAAATAATTCATGGAACATTGGTTTTTGATGATAAAGTTGAAAAAGGATTCAAATTAATTCTTAAATTTAAATCAGCTAAAAAGCAAACTGTATGAAACTTTTAATTGCAGATGATCATCCGATTTTTAGAAAAGGACTGAGAGATATTCTCGAAAGTTCATTTTCTGATATTCAAATCATCGAATGCAAAAATGGTAAGGAAGCTTTAGAGGCGATCAAAAAAGAAAAACCTTCTATTTCAATTCTTGATATTAATATGCCGGAATTAAATGGCTTGGAAGTTTCTACAATTGTTACAAAAGAAAAGTTGTCTACCAGAATTGTTATTTTAACAATGTATCGTGATAGAGAGATGGTGAAGAAGGCTATGGATTCAGGTGCATTCAGCTATATGCTAAAAGACTTTGCTGCGAATGAGATCGTTGATTGCATCGAAAAAGTTTCTAAAAATGAAAAATACATAGGACCTGAATTACAATCCTATTATTCAGATTTTGTAGAAGAAGATAAAAAGAAGGCTGAATTGATATTTTTATTGAAGAACTTGAGTCAGGCAGAAATAAAAACATTAAAGTTGGTGAGTCAGAATAAATCCACAAAAGAGGTAGCCGAACTTTTGTTCCTTTCCGAAAAAACAGTAGAAAATTACCGTTCTAAAATTTGTCAGAAGCTGCAATTACCTCCCCGCAATAACAGTCTGATGTTGTGGATCAGTGAAAATAAAGAATTGCTGATCGCAATAAGTGAATTTTAGAAATAGGAATTCACTGCTGTGAAATATCCGAATTTTATTTTAGATTCATATATTCTTCAAAGGGGATTCCTTTTTTGAATTCTTCAGAATAAATATATTTCTTGATGTGATCCGCCCAGCCTTTATGGGATCTGCTTTTATCTAAAATTGCGGGGTCAAAAGCTTTGCTGAAATGCACTTTAATGGTACGGTCTTTTTGTTTGAACATTTCATCAGGCAAAAAAAGCATTTCGATATTTGCCTTTACACCAATTCGTTTTCGGAACCTTGCGAAGTTGTAAAAAAATTTTGAATTTTGCCCTTCGATGAATACAGGCACGATCATTCTTTTGTGATCGATGGCTTGTGTGACAAAACTTTTTTTCCAATCCAGATCCATGATCACTCCTTTTTGTTTTCTGGAAACTAAACCTGCAGGAAAAAACCCTATTGCTTCCTCCGTCAATAAAACGCTTTCAATCGTTCTCAGGGAAGTTGCGGAAGTGGTTTTTATCTTATTGATGCCGATAAAAACATCACCATAATTTTTTAAATTTTTTAATACATCATTTACAACAAAATGAATATCGGGTCTTACTTCAGCAATTGTTTTTACAAATGCCATTCCATCCAATCCACCAAGAGGGTGGTTAGCTGCAAGTATTATTCCTCCTGCTTTTGGTATAAAATGTGAATTTGTAGATTCAATTTTAGCACCTAATTTTTCTAATCCTTTATTGTTAAATTCAACGCCATAGATATCTTTTATTTCATGCATTATGACATTGATATCATCTTCGTGTAATTTCCTTTTCAGCCAATTAAGGGCAAAGCGGGGCATCCACTTTTTAAGACCGGGGGCTTTTTCCTTCAGTACTTTATCAATATCTATAAATTTGTTCGGAGTCATAACAAAGGAAAGCAGGCTATTGGGGAAGATTTAATTTTTTAATCTCTTTTTCAAGCGTGCGAATCCTGTCATTCAGTTTTTGAAAACTTCTGAAAAGAACGTAGCTTCTTTGGTAGTCACCTATTGCAAATGCCGGAGAACCTTGTACTACCAAATCTTCGGTTTCGATGCTGTTGCCAACTCCCGATTGACCTGCGATCTTTACGCCGTTAGCAATTTTAATATGTCCGATTACTCCGGATTGGCCACCCATCATAACATTATTGCCAAGTTTTGTTGAACCGGCAACAAATGCGCCTCCGGCCAAAATACAATTTTCACCTAATTCGACATTGTGAGCAATTTGAACTAGATTATCCAATTTTGTGCCTTTTCTGATAATAGTTGAACCCATAGTTGCCCTATCAATAGAAGTATTTGAACCAATTTCTACATGGTCCTCAATGATCACATTGCCAATCTGTGGAACTTTTTTATAATTCTTATCTGCATTGGGAGCAAAACCAAAGCCGTCGCTACCAACAACGGTGCTCGCATGTATGGTGCAATCATTTCCTAGTATGCAGTCATGATATATTTTTACTCCTGAAAAAAAAGTGCAGTCATTTCCAATTGTAACATTGTCGCCAATATAACAATGAGGATATATTTTTACATTATTTCCAATGCTAACATTCTCTCCGATATATGCAAAAGCTCCAATGTAGCAGTCATTCCCAAGTTTTGCACTTGCAGAAATAAAGGAGGGTTGTTCAATACCTTTTTTGTTATGTCTGAATTGATGATAGACTTCCAGTAATTTTGCAAAACTGGTGTAGGGGTCATCGACACGAATAAGTGTAAGTGTTGATTTTACAGGTTTATCCAGAATTAAAGCATTGTTTACAATAACAGCTGAAGCATCTGTTTCGTATATGAAAGGAGTATAAAGGGAATTTGACAAAAAAGAAAGACTTCCCAATTTACCTTCTTCGATCTTGGTAAGATTTGAAACAGAAACTTCTCCATTTCCTTCTATTGTTCCACCCAATAAGTCGGCAATTTGTTTGGCTGTAAACTTCATTTAGTTGTGCTAATTTTTTTATAGCATTTAAAATTACTAATAATTGAGCAAGTAACAAAATTGCCATCCATATAACTTTAGAACATTTCTTTAGTATTCTTAACCAATAATTCTATTCAAAAGGGGGATTAAACCAAAGAATTTAGTTAAATTTGTTTTATAACTACATTGTTGTGATAAAATATGACTTTTTACTTATGAAAATATTTATTCCATTTTCCATATTGTTTGGTGTTACATTTTTGTTTTCTTGTTCTCATGAAAATCAGCCTGTGGCAGAAATTAATGCAACCGAAGCGAAAGTTGTTTCTGTTGACACAATGCAAAAATCAGATACTAAAGTGATTTCTGCCGGAGAAAAAATTTACCATGCTGAATGTATTTTGTGTCATGGTATTGATGGAAAAAAGAAACACAATGAAGCAAAAGATCTGTCTATTTCTACATTAAGTGTTGACGAAGCTGTGAAATTGATTTCATCAGCTCAAACGATAGGAAACAAAATACATGCCCCCCGATTCCCCGCTGTTTTATCTGCTGAAGAGATAAGACAAGTTGCTCAATATATTTTAACGCTCCGAAGGTAAACGTTAGCTACTTTTAATTCAAAATATTTTGCTGACAAGCTAAAGTGAAAGTATATTCACGAAATACTTTTCGGATGAAATTTCCTCACAAATAATTATTAAATAAGTAAAGAAATACAGGTTTCGTAGTTCAACGGATAGAATAGAAGTTTCCTAAACTTTTGATCCCAGTTCGATTCTGGGCGAGACCACTTCATAAAACAAGGCTACTTTTTAAAAGACTATTTTTATATTTCTATTCTGTTAAGAGAAGTTATTTGAATATTGGTATTGTTACCTTTCAAAAAAAGAAATATCTAAAATTTCATTATTATAGATATTCATTATTTCTATACTTCTTCAATTTATTTGATAAATTTGCATTGGAACACACTCTCTCTATATATTAACTATATATTCCTAGAACAATATGAAAGCGTTTGAAAAACTCTTTATTTGTTTAGCATTTTTATTTTTTAGCATTTTCACTTTTGCTCAGCAAAATAAAATTGATTCATTGTCGGCTCTTTTAAAAGGAGATCATCCAAATTGTTCATTGCCTTGTATAGGTGATACATTAAAAGTAAACCACCTGAATGCACTTGCCTGGCAATTGAGTTTCAATAATTCTGATACTGCTTTGTTTTTGAGTACCGAAGCGCTTCATCTTGCCCAAAAAATACTAGCAAATAATGATGATCCTTCCTTGGAAAAGTTAATTAAATTAGGACAAGGTGTTTCCTATTATCAGATCGGTTCTTTTTATGATGATAAGGATGATTACATTCTTTCAATGCAATTTTATTCTCAAGCCCTTGATCTTTACCGGGGACTTTTATCAAATACGAATTCCACCGAATTAGTCACAAAGAGAATAAAAATGTTGATGGCAAATGTTCTTGGGAACGTTGGTATCGTATATCGTAAACAGGGTGATTATCCAAAAGCCCTCGATTTTTATTTTCAAGCATTAAAAATAGATGAAGAAATAGGTGGGAAGAAAGAAATCTCCACAGATCTTGGGAACATTGGTGTTGTTTATTATAAACTGAAAAATTATGGTAAAACACTAGATTATTATCTTCAAGCTTTGAGAATAGATGAGGAGATAGGAAATAAAAGCGGAGTTGCCAGGCATTTAGGAAATTTAGGTGGTGTTTATGCTGAACAAAATGACAATAAGAGAGCTTTGGATTATTATTTTAAAGCATTGAAGATGTCGGAAGAACTTCAGAATAGAAGCGGTGTGGCACGGCATCTTGGAAATATCGGCAATGTATATTTCAATGAAAAGGATAATGTTAAAGCGCTTGATTATTATATGCAGTCTTTAAAATTAAAGGAAGAGCTTGGCGTAAAAAGTTTAATTGTTACCGGTTTGAGAAGTATTGGGATATTGTATACCACTACAAAAAAATATCCAGAGGCAAACGATTATTTGCAAAGGTCCTTGACATTAGCGGAAACATTAGGCTCCTTGGATGATATCAGGGAATGCCACCTTTGCCTTAGAGATCTTTATAAGGGGACTGGGGACTATTTAAAAGCCCTAAAGCACTTTCAGCTGGCAGAAACTATTAAGGATTCTCTGTACAATACAGAAAAGGATAAAGAGATCACTCGTAAAGAAATGTCTTATGAATATGAGAAAAAAGATGCTGCAAATAAGGCTACTCAAGAAAAAAAGGATGCGCTTGCAGTGGTAAATAATAAAAAGCAACAATTGATATTGATCTTTGTTTCCACAGGATTGTTACTGCTTTTTATCTTCGTGGCTTTAATTTTCAGAGCCTTAAGAGTTGCGCGCAAACAAAAGAAATTGATCGAAGAGAAAAATAAACAGACGGAAGAACAGAAAAAAATTATTGAGCAACAAAAAGAAATTGTTGAAGAGAAAAATAAGGGTATTATCGATTCCATAAATTATGCAAAAAGAATACAGGATGCATTATTGAAAACGGAGGATCATGTGACAGAGCATTTACCTGAACATTTTATTTTGTATAAGCCTAAAGATATTGTTAGTGGTGATTTTTATTGGTCATTAGAGAAAGAGAATATGTTTTATGTGGCAGCTGTTGATTGCACAGGACACGGTGTTCCGGGTGCTTTTATGAGCATGCTTGGTGTTGCGTTTTTGAATGAGATAAATGCAAGTAGCAAAATATTTTCACCTGCCGAGATTCTTGATGAATTACGTTATAAAATTGTTAAGGAATTCAGGCAATCAGGACGAGAACAAGAAACAAATGATGGCATGGATATGTCTATTGTAAGGCTGGATCTAAAAACAAATGAACTGCAATGGGCCGGTGCAAATAATCCATTATATATTATTAAGAATGGAGAACTGATCGATCTTAAACCGGACAAACAATGCATAGGCTATAATGATGAGATGACTCCATTCATTAATCATAATGTTAAATTAGAAAAAGGAACTTCATTTTACCTTTTTACAGATGGTTACGCGGATCAATTTGGAGGTACTAAAGGAAAAAAATTTAAGTACAGTCAGATGAAAGAAAATTTTCTGGCAATTCATGATAAGCCTGTTGCCCAGCAAAAAATGCTCCTTCTCGAGAATTTTGAAAATTGGAGAGGTAATTTGGAACAGGTGGATGATGTTTGTGTAATCGGTGTCAGAGTTTGATAGGAAATGGGATTCAATTATGGAACAAATTATAAACTCACAACGATCACATTGTATTTGTAATTAAATAATTGAACTGTTTCTTTTTTGTCTTCCATTTGATATAAACCGTATAAAGAAAAGTGTTTGCTGATATTGAAACTAGCCATAGCAGACAATCTTGAAATTGTAAGATATGGAGAGTTGTTTGATAAATATCCATTTTCTTCAATTATATTATTCCCAACATTTGAGAGATAACTTGCTGTAATGGAAATTCGTTTTAAGGGTTGGATAAAAATATAGGGCGAATAAGAGCTATGAGTTGATACGCTGGTATCTGAGGCAGGCCTATTGTTTATATCCTTTTCAAATAAGTCTTTTAGATTATTAAGAGTGCAGATTCTTAGTAAAAACCTCGAAATGATATGTATGAGTTTTATCAGGTCTGAATCATTGTTAATAATTGACTTTTTGTTTACATTCGCTAAGTTTCAAACAATATGCCTTCTATTAAAACGTAGTTTTTAAAATAATTATTTACAAATAAATCCTTGCAAAATGACAAAAACAATTTTGACAGATCTTGATATCGCACAAAATGCAACTATCAAACACATTAATGAAATAGCCGGCAAATTAGGTATTGCCGTAGATGACCTTGAACATTTTGGAAAGTACAAAGCAAAACTTCCTTTATCACTTATCGATGAAGAGAAAATAAAGAAACATAAATTAGTATTAGTAACAGCAATTAGTCCTACTCCTGCAGGTGAAGGTAAAACAACTACTTCGATCGGTTTGACAGAAGGATTAAATATCATTGGTAAAAAAACAACTGTTGTTTTGCGTGAACCATCACTCGGACCTGTATTCGGAATAAAAGGTGGAGCTGCCGGTGGTGGCTACTCTCAGGTTATTCCTATGGAAGATATCAACTTACATTTCACCGGAGATTTTTCTGCTATTGAAAAGGCGAATAATTTATTGGCAGCTATTATCGATAATAACATTCAAAATAAAACGAACAATTTAAATATCGATGCACGTACTGTAGTTTGGAAACGTGTGATGGATATGAATGACCGTGCACTTAGAAATATAGTTATCGGGCTTGGCGGAACAACTAACGGAACACCTCGTCAGGATGGGTTTAACATCACACCTGCTTCGGAGGTAATGGCCATTTTGTGTATGTCGAGAAATATTGAAGACTTGAAAACAAAACTTGGAAATATTTTTGTCGGATATACATTTGATAAAAAACCAATCTTTGCCAGAGATTTGAAAGCGCAAGGAGCGATGGCAATTTTATTGAAGGATGCTATCAAACCAAATCTTGTTCAAACACTCGAAGGAAATCCTGCGATCATTCACGGTGGCCCTTTTGCAAATATTGCACAAGGAACAAATACTATTATCGCTACAAAAATGGGATTGTCTTTAGCTGATTATGTAGTCACTGAAGCAGGCTTTGGTGCTGATCTTGGCGCTGAGAAATTCATGAACATTAAGTGCGGATATGCAGGGTTAAAACCAAATGCCGTTGTTTTAGTTGCTACCATCAGAGCTTTGCGCCATCATGGTGGAGCAAAAAAAGAGGAATACAATACACCAAGTTTGGAACGCGTGAAAAAAGGATTTGAGAATTTGGAGAAACACATCGAGAATATTTTAAAATTCGGTATCAAACCTGTTGTCGCAATCAATAGTTTTATTAGTGATTCCAAAGAGGAAGTAGATTTCATTAAAACAGAATGTGCTAAACATGGTGTTGAAGCAGTGCTTTCAGAATGTTGGGCAAAAGGTGGAGCAGGCACAACGGATCTTGCAAAAGCAGTTGTGAAGGTGATCGAAAGCGGTGAAAATAATTTCAAACCTTTATACGATTGGAATTTATCTATCGAGGAAAAGATAAAGATCATAGCCACCGAAATTTATGGAGCAGATACCATTGAGTATTCTGCAAAGGCCCGTGCAGGCCTTAAAACGATCAAGGCTTTGGGTTACGATAAATTACCGATCTGTATGGCTAAAACTCAGAAATCGTTGTCGGATGATGAAGCAAAAATTGGTAGACCGAGAAATTTCAGTGTTACAGTTAGAGAGTTTGAATTTGCAGCTGGAGCAGGTTTTGTAATTCCTATTCTTGGGGAAATGATGCGTATGCCCGGCTTACCGGTTAATCCCGCTTCTGAAGGAATGGACATTGATGCTAACGGAAAAATAACTGGATTATCATAAAATGAGTACAGCCTCTTATAAAGGTCGGAAATATTCTGAAGGGAATTTTTTTCCTGTCAACGATGTTCTTGTTATAGAAGAATCGCTGAAGATCACCATTAATAAAAATCCCTTTACTGTTACAATGCGCACGCCAGGATCTGAAAGAGAGCTTGTGCGTGGGCTTTTGTTTTCTGAAAATGTATATTCAGAGATCGATGAAGATCCTACTATTTCTGTTGTTGAAAAAAGTGGTAAAGGTTTTGTCACTTATGTGGATGTAACAATTCCGAATGAAAAAGTTGGTAAAGGAATGGAAATTTCCAGGAGTATTATTTCATCTTCTTCTTGTGGGATTTGCGGGAAATCAGAATTGGATGGATTCCCCAACGATTCAAAGAATTTAATTGTTACAGAAAAATTAGATCCCGAAATGGTTGGGAAGATGTTTGAGCAAATGAACTCTTCTCAGGATACTTTTAAGCAGTCAGGTGGTTCGCATGCTGCAGCGGCGTTTACAATTGGTGGTAAACTTTTGGCAATACAAGAAGATATTGGTCGGCACAATGCAGTTGATAAAGTGATTGGAAGTCTCCTTTATAGAAAAGAATTGCTGAATGCAAAATGTTTAGTTGTTAGCGGAAGGATATCCTATGAAATTGTGAACAAATGTTATGCTGCTGGTATTCCATTTTTGGCCGCTGTTTCTGCACCGTCATCTTTTGCTGTTGATCTAGCGGAACAATTAGGAATTACACTGATGGCTTTTTGCAGAGAAAAGAAATTTACTGTTTACAGTCAAATAGAAAATATTAAAAATCATTAAAAAAAATTGTCACAAAGACGGAATGAAAATATAGAATTGTTGTATAAATAAAAATCACGTTTTTGCGGCGTCAAGGAAAAATTTTATTACGAATAAAAAAATAAAATTCAAATGGCAAAAGTTGAAAAGTGCTCTTGTGGTAATGACGATGATGGCTTATTGGAACGATTAGAAGAGATCATTATTTCTTTCAAAGAAAAACCTGGTGCCTTGATCCCGGTCCTTCAAGCAACACAAAGTCTTTTTGGTTTCATTCCGCAAGAAGCGATTTTAAAAATTTCCGAAATTCTGAATGAACCCTTATCAAAAGTGTATGGTGTCATTACCTTCTATTCATTCTTCTCATTAAAACCTCGTGGCAAATACCTTATCCGTGTTTGTCTTGGTACTGCCTGCTATGTGCAAGGAGCAAATGAAATTCTAACTGCTCTTAAACAACAATTAAGTATTGAAATTGGTGAAACTTCTCCCGACAAACTTTTTACATTGGATGTTGGAAGATGCTTTGGCGCTTGTGGTTTGGCGCCCATCATTATGGTGAATGATGATGTACATCAATGGGTGAAACCTTCTGATGTAAAGAAAATAATTAGTACCTACAAAAAACAAAAAGAAAAAAATAAGGAGGAGGCGATCTAATGGATATAAATAAATATATGCATGTTCTTAAGAATGCTGGAGACTTAACAACATTATATGATACTCTTTTAAAAAGCAAGGAGTATAATTCCGAAAAAATATATATCTGTGCCGGTGGTGGTTGTATTGCTTCCGGTTCAATGAAAGTAAAAGAGGCTTTCGTTTCTCAATTAGCAAATGCAAAATTAGACGGAACGCTTGAAATAATGGAAACGGGTTGTCTTGGACCTTGCGCTATTGGACCTGTCGTTGTTATCGGGAAGGATGATACCTTTTATCAGAAAGTGCGTGCGCAGGATGTAAAAGAAATTGTAGAGCAACATTTGATCGGTGGGAAGATCGTTGATAATTTATTGCATCCTGTGGATGAACAAAAGGTTTCTAAAAAATCGGAATTGCCATTTTTTAAAAATCAGGATAAACAAGTCCTTAGAAATTGCGGAAAAATAAATCCTACGAAAATTGCTGACTACATTGCATGTGGCGGATATAAAGCATTAAGCAAAGTGCTGACTTCTATGAGCAGCGAACAAGTTGTTCAGGAGGTTACAGTATCGGGATTACGTGGGCGTGGTGGTGCGGGTTTCCCGACAGGTACAAAATGGAATTTTGCGAGGAAAAGTCAGGACACTGAAAAATATATACTTTGTAATGCTGATGAAGGCGATCCCGGAGCCTTTATGGATCGCAGTATTTTGGAAGGAGATCCACACAGCATTATTGAAGGAATGGCAATAGGTGCATTTGCAATTGGAAGTTCTACAGGTTATGTTTATGTGCGAGCTGAATATCCACTTGCTATTGAAAGGTTGCAAATTGCAATTGATCAAGCACTAGAATTCGGATTGATTGGAAAGGATATTTTGGGAACAGGATTTAATTTTGATCTGGAGATCAGAAAAGGTTCAGGCGCTTTTGTATGCGGCGAAGAAACAGCACTCATTACTTCTATTGAAGGTAACCGTGGTGAACCGCGTCCCCGTCCTCCATTTCCTGCTGAGAAAGGATTGTGGAACAAGCCTACTGTTTTGAATAATGTAGAGACATTCTCGAATATTCCTCTCTTAATAAATAATGGAGGAGCTCAATTTGCCGAAATAGGAACAGAGAAAAGTAAAGGCACAAAAATATTTGCTCTTGCCGGAACGGTGAAAATTTCCGGACTGGTTGAAGTTCCGGTTGGAACTCCGTTACGGAAATTAGTTTACGATATTGGTGGTGGAATTTCAACAAACAAAAAATATAAGGCGGCACAAATTGGCGGACCATCCGGCGGCTGTATTCCTGAAGAGCATCTGGATGTTCCTTTAGATTATGAATCACTGAATATATTAGGTGCTATCATGGGAAGCGGTGGCTTAATAGTGATGGACGAAAGTAGTTGCATGGTGGATGTTGCCCGTTTCTTTCTCGAATTCGTTCAGGATGAATCGTGTGGTAAATGCGTTCCATGCCGAGAAGGAACAGCACGCATGAAACAAATTGTTGACAGAATCTGCGAAGGAAAAGGTGAGATGAAAGATATTGATGAGTTGGAAAAATTGGCAAGTACTGTTACTAACGCTTCCTTATGCGGCCTCGGTCAAACAGCTCCCAATCCCGTGTTGAGTACGTTACGACATTTCAGGGAAGAATACATCGAGCATATTAGGGACAAAAAATGCAGAACAGCAGTTTGTAAAGAACTTATTGTTTTCGAAATTCTTGATCTCTGTAACGGTTGTCAGGCTTGTAAAAAAGTTTGTCCTGTAGAAGCAATTCATGGCGAGAAAAAACAAGCGCATATCATCAATACAGAATTATGTATCCGTTGCGGATTATGTTTGAGTACCTGCAAATTTGACGCGATCGTAAAATATTAGTTCATAAAACATTTTTAATTTTTTGCACCATGCAAATAATCCTGAATAATGAATCATACCAAGCAAACGAGGACGAAACGGTTCTTGATGTTGCGAAGAGAAACGGTATCTATATTCCTACATTATGTTATCATGTGAAAACCGGACAGGCAGCAAAATGCAGAGCATGTGTTGTTTCTGTTGAAGGCATGCGCGGATTTCAGACCTCCTGTAATCTTAAAGTGAGAGATGGCATGAAGGTTTGTTCGGATAGCAAAGAAATAAAAGAGGCACAACGCATGGTGGTGGATCTGATGCTTTCTTCCGGTCATCATAATTGCTTGGCTTGTGAAAGAAGTGGAACTTGTGAATTGCAAGATGCTTGTTATCATTTAGGAATTGAAAAAACAACTTTTTCTGATCATCCAACAGGAAGAAAAGATGAGAGTTCAGAATTTATTGTAATTGATTATGACAAATGCATCAAGTGCGGAAGATGTGTGGCAGCGTGTAATCATTCAGTGGTGAATGAAGTTCTTGGTTTTGGGTTCCGTGGTTTGGAAACAACGATTATGTGTGATGATGATATTCCGATGGGTGATTCTACGTGTGTGCAGTGTGGTGAATGTGTTCAACTTTGTCCGACCGGTGCATTGACAGATAAAAAATCACGCGGAAAAGGTCGTTATGCCGATTTAGAAAAAGTGGATACTACTTGTCCGTATTGCGGTGTCGGATGTCAGTTGACATTACATATAGATCAGGAAAAAAATAAAGTTGTACGTGTCACGGGTCGGGAAGTGTGGCCTAACAATGGAATGCTTTGCGTGAAAGGTCGTTATGGATTTGAGTTTCATGCGAGCCCGAAACGCTTGCAATATCCAATGATCAAACGGAATGGTAAACACGAACGTGCCACCTGGGATGAAGCGTTGGATCTTATCGCAGAAAAAATAAAAACAACAGTAGGTAAACATGGACCGGATGTTTTTTCTGCATTGGGCTCAGGGCGTATCACCAATGAAAATAATTATGCTGTTCAGAAGTTTACACGTGCAGTGATCAAAACAAATAATGTCGACCACTGCGCCAGAACGTGTCATGCTCCTACCGTTGCAGGATTAGCACATGCATTTGGAAGTGGAGCTGCAACAAATTCCATAGACGAAATTTTGGAAACTGAATTGATGTTTGTGATTGGTTCAAATATGACCGAAGCGCATCCTGTTGTTTCTTATTATGTAAAACGTGCTGCACAGAATGGTGCCAAATTAATTGTATGTGATCCACGAAGAGTGGATATTGCACATTGGTCGGATCTTTATGTTCAGATACGGGTTGGAACAGATGTTCCTTTTATAAACGGACTCATGGTGGAGATATTAAAGAATGGTTGGCAGGATGAAGAGTTCATGAAAAACAATACGGAGAATCCGGAGGAGATAAAAAATTGGTTGAAGGATTTTACTGTGGAACAAGCATCAGAAATTTCCGGTGTGCCTGTTGAAAAAATGAAGCAGGTTGCAAAAATGTTGGGAGAAGCAAAAAAAGTTAGCATCTTATATACGCTTGGAATAACTGAACACGTTTGTGGAACAGACAATGTAAAAACGCTTGCCAATTTACAAATGATACTTGGTCATTTAGGAAAACGAGGTTGTGGCGTGAATCCTTTACGAGGACAAAATAATGTGCAGGGTGCCTGTGATATGGGTGCTTTACCGAATGTCTTTCACAATTATCAGTCTTGCACCAATGAGCAGGCAATTTTAAAAATGGAGATGGATTGGGGCATATCAGGGTTGTCTAGGAAAGAAGGATATAAACTTCCAACGATGTTGCACAAGGCAACAAGTGGAGAAACAAAAATTTTATTTTGTGTCGGTGATAATACCGTTCAGACAGAACCCAACACTGCAAAAACAATCAAAGAAGTGGAAGCCTTGGATTTTCTTGTTGTCGTTGATATTTTCCCGAACATGACAACAGAATATGCAGACGTAATTTTACCGGATGTATGTTTCAGTGAAGATGAGGGAACATATTCTAATTTGGATAGACGTGTTCAGTTTTTGAGAAAAGCTGTCGACGCACCCGGAGAGGCTCGCCCAACATGGTGGATCATGCAGGAGTTAGGAAAACGATTTGGTGTAGATTTGAAATTCACATCTGCAAATGCTACTTGGGAAGACATGCGCAGAAGCGGAACCATTATGGGAGGTATCACTTATGAACGTATTCAAGATATTGGATTACAATGGCCATGCCCTACAGTGCAACATCCTGGAACGCCGATCTTGCATTTGAATGGAAAGTTTACCCGTGGTAAAGGATTATTCTCACAAACAAATTATCGGGCACAAGCAGAATTACCGGATAAAGAATATCCATTCATTCTTTCAACAGGTCGTAGATTGTGGCATTATCATACTGCAACACAAACAAGAAATTCGATCGGACTGGAAAATATTTTTCCTGAAGAATTGTTGGAGATCAGTCCTGCGGATGCAAAAAAGATGAAGGTCAAAACCGGAGATATGGTAAAAGCTACCAGCAGGCGAGGTACGATCACCTTGAAAGCATGGGTTACGGAGCGTTCACCGGAAGGAGTAACCTGGTGCGCCTTTCACTTTCATGAGGCACATGCCAATGTTTTGACAAATGATGCCTATGATGATGTGACCGAAACTCCGGAATACAAAGCCTGTGCAATCAAAATTGAAAAAGTGAGTGATGGCATTGCGGTAATCGATAGAGGTTTCAGGCAAGCAAGACCGTAATGGGACTGAAAATTTATATTTAAAAACATAAAATTTGTATAAAGATGATTACTACAGACATCAACAAACTAATTGATTTTGCTATTGAGCAAGAAAATGCAGCGTATGCTTTTTATAAAGCAGCTTCCGAAAAAGTAACAAATCCCGGAGTGAAACAACTCTTTTTAGAATTGGCACAAGATGAGAACGGGCATGCGAATTTGTTAGAGATGTACAGAAAGAATAAGGCAATAGCTGAACTATTTAAAAATAAAGTAGTGGATTATAAAATTGCTGAAACTCAGGATATGCCCGAACTTTCCATAAATATGAAACCTGCAGAAGCTATTGCTATCGCTATGAAACGAGAACAAGCAGCCGCAGAATTATATCGTTCCTTAGCAAATAATGCAATAGATCAGAATGTCAAAGAAGCTTTAGAGCAATTGGCAAATATGGAAATGGGGCATAAGCATAAACTCGAAAACGCATTTGTAGATATAGGTTATCCTGAAGTGTTTTAATTTTTTGAAAATTTATTTAACGTGTTTAGAATAATAAAAATTTATGATAAGAGAAATAATTAAGATCGACGAAGAGAAATGTGATGGCTGTGGAATTTGTATTCCAGGTTGTCCGGAAGGCGCTTTGCAAATAATTGACAATAAAGCCAGATTGGTAAGTGACCTGATGTGTGATGGATTGGGTGCTTGTATAGGTGATTGTCCGCAAGGTGCAATTGAAATTGAGAAGCGTGAAGCTGAAATGTACAATGAAACGGAAGTGATAAAAGTAATTGCTAAACAGGGTAAAAATACAACAATTGCTCACCTTAAGCATTTGAAGGATCATGGAGAAACTGCTTATTTTAATGAAGCGGTCACTTTTCTTAGTAATAATCCGGATAAAATTAATTTTAATATTCATGATATGATCAATGAAATAAATAAATCTTCGTCTTCCGCGGATCATCCGCACGAACACAAAAAAAGTGTTACTCAACATCCTGTAAATGATGGCTGTGGTTGTCAAGGTGCTGCAACAATGGACTTCAGAGATGTGAAAAATCATAATACAGAAAATTCTGAAATGCAGAATAATTTTTCTCAGCCTTCAGAATTAAAGCAATGGCCGATACAGATGCATTTAATAAATCCGATGGCGCCTTATTTTAAAAATTGTGATCTGCTTTTGGCAGCTGATTGTGTTGCTTTTGCCAGTGGAGATTTTCATAGAGAACATTTAAAAGGACGTTCAGTTGCAATTGCTTGTCCGAAACTTGATAGTCATTTGGAGGTGTATGTTGATAAGCTTACAAGTATGATCAATGACGCAAATATTAATACTATTACCGTAATGATCATGGAAGTTCCTTGCTGTGGCGGACTGTTGCAAATGGCGATGGCAGCTGTTCAGCGGGCAAGCAGAAAAATTCCGGTAAAAATGATCAAGGTTGGTATACAAGGTGAAATAAAAGCAGAGACTTGGATGTAGTTTTTTTAGTGGTCACTCAGTTTATTTTATTACAATAATTTTTCTTGTTATTTTTTGCTCTCCAGTTCTAATAGAACAGAAATAAACGCCTGCAGGTAAATTAGAAAGATCAATAGAGATAATGCCATCTAAAGTATTTTGTGCTGTGATAATTTTCTGCCCCATACTATTTATTATTTCTACCGAATTAATTTCAGAACTTTTATTTTTTATTGTAAGATGATCTGTGGCCGGATTTGGAAAGATCTCGAGTTCATCTTTTTCATGTTCCGGGATGCCAACTGTTGGGACGTTATATGGCATAAACGAATAAGCGAACCATTGATATCCTTTCAGATTAATGTAATTTTTCCAGGTTCCTGTTTCCGAGCTGAGATAAGTCTGAAGATTAGTAAATGGTGTCGCTACATTGTTTGTGCTCAGCCATGGTCCCATGAATGAAGGTTCCGCAGAAAAGATCGGAATCACATCCGTCAGAATATTTCTTGCCGCAATGTATTGCAATCGTAGTTGAATATAACTGTATAATGATGAATAATTACTGATATAATCATGCAGTAAAATTCTGTCGACAGTATTTCCAATAGTTATGGCCTGACCCTGATTGAACCATCCGACATATGTTTCACTGATCACACCGGTAAGATTTGCAATGGAATCAACTTTATGGATGATCGTTTTGTAATAACTAAAAGCACCAGCTGTATCACAAGTATAACCCCCAGGTTGTAAATAGGTAGTGCAATAATAATTCCCCGGAGTGACTGAAGATGTATTCCAGAATTCAAATTCAACATTAAATACGTCAAATTTTTGTAGTGGATTTGTATGTTGCTGGTTATATACCTTGATCACATTGTTAAAAAAGAAAAAATTCTCTCCGATAGCACCGACCTGTATAATGCCGAAATTTTGTTTTGCATTTTGAATAAAGTTTGCCAGAACAGTACACGTAGCGGCATTTGTCAGGTTGTAAGTGACGTGGACCGGCCAAAGGTCATACAAGGCAAGATAATTGAATCCATTGTATTGTGCATAATTTAATAAACTGTCCTCTTTCAAAGTATTGTTTAGTATTGAGCTAAAACCGTCAACGTACAATCCTTTTATCGTTTGTGATTTCAAGGAAACAAAAGGAAGAAGGGAAAACAAAATAATTATAATGTATTTTTTCATTGTTTTATTATTTTGTAAATATTTATTTTGTATAAAGCGAATATAGAATAATTAAAATTTATTCTTTCAATTCGGCTCTCGATTTTATAGTCATGACCTACCGTTTTGCAAATTATAGATTAAGATCTTTAAAAACATGATATATGTCATTAAATTCGTACCTTCATTATTAGATAAATTGAAAGAATATGTCAAAAAATTTAAGTGAACTATCCGGAAGAAAAGCACTCGATAAGAATCTTTTTGAGGAGTTAGGCATTGCAGCTAAACAAACAGGCACTCCTTCAGCGGAGAAAATGGAGGAATTGGCGAATGAATTTATCATGGGCAAAGCTAATATTTATGGAACGGCCAGCTTTTATGATTTTTTGCGTCCTGAGAATCAGGGAAAAAAGGTGTATGTATGTAATGGTAGTGCCTGTCTTACCGCTGGCACTCAAACAAAATTAAAGCATGAACTTGGCAAACAATATAAAGCCGATGAGATTGGCGAAATGTGTTGTTTGGGACGCTGTCATGAAAATAATGCATTTCATACGAATGGAAAAAATTATTCCGGAGATGCCATAAATGATATTTTGAATATTAAGAATAAAAAAGCAATTGTTGCCGACAGATATATTGTTTCTTCCAAAGGTTCTGAAATACTTACTTCGGTATTTCCAGGTGTTGATGAATATTATAAAACGCTGCAAACTATTCTGAAAAGTTCTACGGATGAATTATTGAATGAAATAAAATTGTCGGGATTACGAGGCAGAGGAGGAGCAGGTTTTCCTATTGCATTTAAAATAGAATCTGCAAAAAATACAATTAACAAACAGAAATTCATTGTCTGCAATGCCGATGAAGGAGATCCTGGTGCCTACAGTGACCGTTATTTGCTGGAACATCAAACTCATTCAGTTTTATTGGGCATGATGATCACAGGTTATATAATGGGAGCCAACAAAGGTGTGCTTTACATTCGTGCTGAATATCCGGAATCAATCGAAATAACACAAAAAGCAATTGATGATATTCGCAATAAAAAATTGCTTGGGGAGAAAATATTAGGTTCGGATTTTAATTTTGATTTCAAAATAATTTCTGCACAAGGTGCATATATTTGCGGGGAAGAAACGGCTCTTCTTTCCTCTATTGAAGGTCAACGCCCTGAAGTTCGCATTCGACCACCTTATCCGACTCAGCAAGGATTATTTAATAAACCTACGGTTGTAAATAATGTTGAGACATTAGCGAACCTGCCTTTTATTATTAAGAATGGCGGTAAGGCTTTTGCCGCTATAGGAACGCAAAGGTCTTCCGGAACAAAATTGATTTCTCTTGATGGTCATTTCAAGAATCCGGGGATTTTTGAAGTGGATATGGGAACGCCATTGTCTATTGTGATAAATGACTTAGGAGGTGGATTTAGAAAACCTGTTAAAGCTATGCACATTGGCGGACCGCTTGGCGGATTGGTACCAGTGAGCAAAATAAAAGATCTTACGCTGGATTTTGATTCTTTTGCAAAAGAAGGATTTCTTTTAGGACATGCTTCTATCGTTTGTATTCCTGATGAATATCCGCTGATAAAATATATTGAACACCTATTTAAATTTACCGCACATGAAAGTTGCGGCAAGTGTTTTCCTTGTCGCTTAGGTTCAACTCGTGGTTATGAAATGATCGAGAAAGCGCAGAATGAAGATTATAAAATTGATATCACTTTGATGAATGATCTTTTGGAAACATTGGAAACAGGTTCTTTATGTGCCTTAGGTGGCGGGCTTCCTCTTCCGGTGAAAAATGCGATGAAATATTTTGAGAATGAATTATCTCCTTACTTTAAAAAATAAATTAACATGGAACTTACAGCACATATTAATGATAAGGTTTATCCGATAATTGAAGGGGAAACGATTCTCAATTTTGTGAGAAGGCATTTTGGAAAAGATTTTGTGCCTACACTTTGTGATGCGCCAAATCTTGATCCGTTTGGTTCATGTCGTGTGTGTAGCGTAGATGTGGCTTTGGTGGAAGATGGACCGGCAAAGTCGCAGGCTTCCTGTCATACGCCGGTTATTCCCAATTCTTTTATCTATACGCATAGCGATAGAATATTAAAATTGCGTAAAAATATTGTTGAACTTGTTCTTACAGATCATCCTCTGGATTGTCTTACATGTGAGGTAAATAATAATTGTGAATTGCAAAGTGTAGCAGCAAAAGTTGGTGTTCGCGATGTTCGTTATCCGGAAGGTAAAAATCATTTAGAGCGTAAAAAAGACCTTAGTCATCCATACATGACATCTGATTTTTCGAAATGTATCAATTGTTTCAGATGTGTAAGAGCATGTGATGAAGTGCAAGGAGAATTTGTTTTGAGCATGGCGGGTAGAGGTTTCGACAGTCATATCGTGAAGAGCAATAATAAAACTTTTTTCGAATCCGATTGTGTAAGTTGTGGTGCATGTGCCCAGGCTTGTCCTACTTCGGCTATTTCTGATGTGTTTGAATCAAAATCAATTGTGGCGGATAAAAAGATACGTACCGTTTGTACCTATTGTGGTGTAGGTTGTAATCTTGAAGTTGCAGTTTTAAATGGTAAAGTGAAATCCATTCAAGCTCCATATAATGCGGAAGTAAATCAAGGACATACTTGTTTGAAAGGACGATTTGCTTTTTCTTTTTATAATCATCCGGACAGGATCCGTACTCCGCTGATCCGCAGAAATGGTGTTTTAGAACCTGCTACCTGGGAGGAGGCATATGATTTTATTGCTGAGAAATTAATTGATATACGAAATAAGAATGGGCCTGATTCCATTGCAGGAATATCTTCCGCCCGTTGTACGAATGAGGAAAATTATCTGATGCAGAAATTCATCCGCGCTGTTATCGGAACAAATAATATTGATTGTTGCGCACGTGTTTGTCATTCCCCAACTGCTCATGGTATGCAAAAAGCTTTTGGAACCGGTGCTGCAACAAATTCTATTGAAGATATAAAATTCACGGATTGCATTATGGTAATAGGTGCAAATCCTACAGATGCTCATCCTGTAACAGGTGCTAAACTGAAACAGTTTGCCATAAAAGGAAAAACAACAATTGTAATTGATCCGAGAAAGATCGAATTGGCAAAGTATGCGACTTACCATTTACAATTAAAACCGGGAACAAATGTGGCGCTTCTTAATATGATGTTGTATTATATTATTACTGAAGGTGCTGTTGCAAAAGATTTTATTGAAAAACGAACTGAAGGATATAAAGATTTTTGTGAGCAGATCCTGAAAGTTGATATTGATGAAATGGAACGGATAACTGGTGTTGATAAAAGTCTTGTAAGAGATGCTGCTCTCGCTTATGCGAATGCACCTAATGCAATGTCATTTCACGGACTTGGTGTTACTGAGCACACTCAAGGTTCATATACGGTGATGCTTATTTCTGATCTTGCGATGATCACCGGTAATATCGGTCGCAAAGGAGTTGGAGTAAATCCTTTACGCGGACAAAATAATGTTCAGGGAGCTGCAGATATGGGTTGTCAACCCCATCTTGGTGCTGGTTATTTGAATGCATACGATCCAGAGGTGAATAAACAATATGAAGATTTTTATAAAACACCGATACCGCTTGGCAAGGGATTGAAAATACCTGAAATGTTCGAAGCTTCCATTGAAGGAAAATTAAAAGCACTTTGGCTGATGGGTGAGGATGTTGTACAAACAGATCCTAACACCAACAAAGTTATTGCTGCAATGGAAAACCTCGAGCTACTTGTACTGCAAGAAATATTTTTAACGGAGACAGCAAAATATGCAACTGTTATCCTGCCGGGTGCGACTTTCCTCGAGAAAAGTGGGACCTATACAAATGGCGAAAGAAGAATTCAACGTGTTCAAAAAGTTGTTGAGCCTTTAGAAGGAACAAAAAGCGATGGACAGATAATGGTTGAGATCATGAATAAAATGGGATATGCACAAGCAGAATACAAACCTGATACTATGTTGGAAGAAATTTCACAGGTCGTTCCATTTTTTGCAGGTGTTAAATGGGAGAAGCTTGGTGATAATGGAAAACAGTGGCCGGTAAGAAAAAGCGGCTCCGATACCAAAATATTGCACCTTAAAAATTTCCACAGAGGAAAAGGTAAATTCCATTATTTTGATTTTAAGGAAAGTGAAGAGATAAATAAAAATGGAAAGGAGTATCCTTATATAATTACTACTAATAGAGAATTAGAGCATTATAATTCCGGAACAATGACCAGAAGGACCGGCAATGTGAAAATTCTTACAGAAGACGTTTTGTTAATCAATGCGGCGGATGCTAAAAAGAATTTGATCAACGATGGCGATATGGTTTGTGTAGAATCACCCCGTGGTAAAGTTGATATAAAAGCAAAAATAACCGCTGAAGTAAAACCGGGAATTTTGAGTACAACATTTCACTTCCCTGAAGTGATGCTAAATATCATTACCAGTGATGAGCACGATTCTGAGGCATTGTGTCCTGAATATAAGATAGTGGCAGTAAATATCCGTAAAAGCAAAGGTCAGTTTAAAAATTCAAAATAGGATTTTTAAACTGATTTGTAGAATTTGCAAAAGGAAGGATATTTCTGTACTGTTTGGTATTAGTGTATTTTCATAATATTTTCTATTCATTTTCTTTTAATAACTTTTTTCTTCTTGGTTATCCATGAGAAAAGAATTAGATCCTTGAAAACAGGTTCATTTATTCCTCATAAAAAAGGTGCCGCATTTCTGCGATACCTCTAAAAGAAAAATGGATAAAAGTTTTATGCTATCGAAACAATTATGAAATCTACGGCTAGTCAACTTTTGATAGTGCATTAAACTTTCGCTGTTTCCTTTTCCTTTTTATTTACATTTAAAAACTTTTCGATTAGATCCGGCACCTTCTCAAATGCAGCTCCTATTCCTTTTGAAGTAACTGTAGAAATAAATTGTATTTCTGATCCTTTTGTAACTAAAAAGCCTACAGGCCCTAAGTTTATTCCCGCACCGCCACCTGAACCGCTTCCTTCCGCTTCATTTGCTTTTAATACATTTCCTTTGCCATCAGCACCACCTGCCGCTAATCCCATACCTATTGTCATTACAGGGACGCAAGTGAATTCTCCTAATTTGAACTGTTCTCCCATTATTGTTTCCGTTTTCGATTCAGACTTCAGAAACTCCGCCATTTTGGCTAATATTTCATTTAAATTGTTCATGATATTTTGTTTTATTGATTTATGAATTAATATAAGCTTTGAATATTCTGTAAAAAGTATTTTCTACTTCAATTATGATTTCATTCTTATTAAAAAAGTTTATCTGAATGTTTCTTTTTGTTTTTAATCGGAGTAACGCAAAAAAGGGATAAAGAATTCCATTTATTGCCATATTCTTAAAACTTAGATTCAGGTAAAATTGGGTCACTTTAAAACTTTTGATGATCGCAAAGACTTTTTTTGCCGGAATCGTTTTCCGTTGTTTTTTTTCTTTCTTTTTTGAAGGTTCAATTACCTGTATTTTTTTGTTTCCGAAATCCAACTGTTTTCTCCAACCCAAAATGATTAGGTCAAGCTTTAATGCGTTGTTTTCCAAATAGAACAACACTTTTAATATTTTGTGAAACCTTAGTCCGTACTCGTTTTTGCTGCTATCTATGAATAAATAAAATGGCGCAAATAACAAGTAGCATAAAAAAAGAACGATGACAAATAAAAGAATCAGCAATAGCAGCATGTGATAATAAATATTGAACACAAATGTATATTGAATCGAATCTTGAAGGAATGAGAAGCATCAAATGTATTCATGATAAGTATCAATTTGATTAAATTGAAAATGATCGTATTGCTTGAATAATTATGAGGAGTACCGAAAAGTGATACGTTAGAAAACTGATTCTCAGCTGAGAGATCTTGTTTTATGGAAATTGTAATGAAATTAAATTCGGACTATTTTTTATTTTCTTTCAAAAGTCCTTCGATCCTTAGCAAGCTTTCTTTGATTTCCACCAATACATTATTATCCGTTTGATTGCTTTGGCTATTTTTGAGAAGTGTTCGTTGTTCTAAAACTTTTAAACGGAATATTGGAGCATCTTTTATACCTACCAAACTCATTTGGTTGGCTGTATGTGCAGATCCACCGGCAGTTTCAATTTTTAGAACACATAAATTAAAATGTCTTAATAATGGACCTTCAATAAATGACATATCCTGAATGTTTTCAAGCGGAATTGTTTTTTCGAATTGAACAATTATCCCTTTCTTGAACTTCAAGTTTCTATTTGTCAATGTACATTCCAGTTTGTCGAAATAGTGCCGTGAATACCATTGTCCGACTCCACAAAACCATGCTATAGCTAACGGGATTCCTATGATTGAAACCATTAGAATAAATCCGACATACATTAATATATAGATCCTTAATACCGAATTGAATTCTCCTTTATGAATTATTTGTCCCTCGCTATTTTCCATAATAGTTTATTTTATAAATTTTGCAAGAAATAATCGGTTACTTTTTGATACAAGTGCTGTCTGTCTTTTCCGATTACATTGTGTTCATGCCCTGGATAAACAAAATAATCGACTTGTTTGCCTTTGTCAACGCATGCTTTAATGAATTGCATACTGTTTTCCCAAACAACTACATTATCCTGTGCACCATGGATCAATAGTAATTTCCCTTTTAAATTATCTATATAATTAATGACTCTTGCTTCTTTATAACCTTCCGGATTTGATTGTGGAGTATCCATATAACGTTCAGTATACATCACTTCGTAATAACTCCAATCGATTACCGGCCCACCTGCAACAGCAGCTTTAAACACATCAGGATAGCGTGTCATGATACTTGAAGTCATGAATCCACCATAGCTCCATCCGAATAAGCCCATTCTGTTGGCATCCACATATTTTTGTGACTTTAAAAAGTTAACACCAACCATTTGATCTTTCATCTCTACAACTCCAACATGACGGAATATTGATTGCTCAAAGGCTAATCCGCGGTTGCTGCTTCCCCGTCCATCGATCGTAAAAACTACAAACCCATGTTCGGCCATATATTGAAACCATAGGTCCCCACCACCATTCCAGGTATTATTTATCATTTGAACCCCCGGACCGTTATACAAATAAACGATCACAGGATATTTTTTTGTTGAATCGAAGTCGACAGGTTTGAATAATCTGCAAAATAGATCATCACCATTTTCACTTTTCAGTTTAAATAAACTCATTTGCCCAAGTTTGTATTCATTCAAGGGATTTTTTGCAGTAAAAATATTTTTTGAGTTTTTTCCGTTTGTGGAAATGATGTTTATGTTGCGCGGAATGCTCGTACTTTGAAAATTGTCGATAATATAATTTCCATTGCTGCTTAGCGCACAAGTATGTGTCCCATCACCTGTTGTGAGTCGGATTGTTTTTCCTGATTTTATTTCTACTGAATAGAAATTTCTTGTTATTCCACTTTCAGTTGTTGATGTATAATACGCTTTTGTTCCTTTCGCATCAAAACCTGCAAAGTCGGTGACCATCCAATTGCCTTTTGTTAGTTGTTTTACAAGCGTTCCGTCATTGTTATACAGATACAAATGGTTGTATCCATCACGTTCACTTTGCCAGATAAATTGTCCGGATGTATTTGGTAAAAATACCATGGCATGCATTGGATGTACATATTTATCTTGTTTTTCCTCGAACAATGTTTTTTCAAATAATCCGGAGATCACATTATATGAATTTAATTTCATGTCGTTTTGATCACGGTTCAATATAGCAATATAAACATGCTGCTCGTCGTTGCTCCAAGCAATGTTTGTCAGATATTGTTCCTTTGGTTCTCCTGTTTTTAAAAATACAGTTTTGCCGTTGCTGACATTGTAAATTCCAACAGTTACTTCATGACTCTTATCACCTGCCATTGGATATTTGATGTTCTCATTTTTCGCCGGCCGGCTGGTCCAGTCGATGATGGGGTAATCGGTTACCATCGTTTGGTCCATACGGTAAAATGCCAGTAGATCAGCGTTTGGAGACCAAAACGTACCTTTAACTATTCCGAATTCTTCACGGTGAACTGATTTCCCGTTTACAATATTTTCATCCTTATCATTCGTGACGATCAAATTGTTTTTCCCATCGTAAATGAATAAATTATTTTTTATAGTGAAGGCAACGTTATTTGTTTTAGCTGCAGCGTCAATATTTTCAACATCTTCACCAAGATCCCGTGTTGCATCATATGTGATTTTTTTTGTACCCGTATCATAACTCAATACTTTTTTGTCGGATTCAAAGGAAAATTGTTTTGCATTTTTCCATTGGATCATCGGGAATGACTTTAGATTATTTTGTCCGGCAGCCGTTAGTGCTGTGTTTAATTGTGTAAACGAAACAATGTTGCCAATATTTGCGTTTTCTGCACTACCATTCATTAAAACATCTTCGCTGCCGTTGTTTTCGATAAAAGAATAATCGTTACTACCTTTTATCCACATGAGCTGTTTCAGGCGGGCAGGAGCCAATGCTCCACGTTGTTTAATAACAGCATCCTCCATCGTAAGAAGTTTTTCCTGAGCGAAAGAGAATTGAGCGAATGTTGAAAGTACAAGTAGTAAAACAGTGATCTTTTTCATGGTGTCTGAGATTATTAAAATGAAAAGTGCAATCTGTAAATATACAGATTGCACCCATAAAGATATGCTTTTTTTAGAAACCTATTAACGCTTTTAGTTCATTTACAGTTGTATATTTGGCATCTATTTTTGTTACTTCAAAATCAAAAGAACTTTTATTTGTAAATTTGTTTCTCTTGAATTCATCTTTCCTGTATATCGACAATGACCCATCAATATTTAATGCTAATAGTGTATTTTCAGCTTTTGGACTGTTGCTGAATTTGATATTGCCTGCATTATAATCATAGCTTCCGTCATATTGAAAAATGGAATTTGACCTTTTATCTAAAATATAAGCAGATTGAGGTCTTATTCTTTCGTTGTTTTTGGTTTTGTATCTGGCAAATATTTCTACGGGATTTTTTAATCTTTGAATCTGATCACAATTATAGATGCCTGTTCCGCTTAGCGATAAATTTTGTATTAAGTTTGAGCCTGTCGCTTCTGCGTTATTTAGTTGAGCTAATTTGATGTCGTTAGATTGTTTGTTCCAAGCTAAAATATTCTTTTCTGTTTGTTTGCAGTAGTCTAGCCATTCATTAAAATTCATTTTCTTTTCCTCCGGATTCATTGCTTTTTGTGCTTCGTTAAAAGCATAGATTCGTAGTTGCTTTTGGTCTTTTATTATTATTTCGTTCAAAGAGTTTTTCCCTTTTTTTAGACCTTTGTTGAATAATCGTTCTCTTGTTTTAAGCCTTTTATTATAACGGTTCATTCGATTTGAAAAATTTCTCATTGGTTTAGCTTCACCTTTAGTGTCAAGCGATACTAATGTGGCAGATATATTCTTGATGGATTCTTTTCCTTTTAATTCCATGTTTATATCATCCCCGATTTGACTTATTCTTATGTCGTTATAATATGTTTTTCTTGAATATTTTTGTTTAAATTCATTGGCTGTCATATTTTCATTAGATGCAAAATATGCATTACTGAACTGTCGCATTTCCGGATGTGATTTATCTAAATAGGTCACTTTAAATAATACAGTTCCCTCTTTTGTTTTTTTAACATTATTGATTTTTACCAGCGAGTACATCGATTTGCTGCGTTTTTTTCTTTTTGAACGATAGTATAACCGACTGTTTTTTATATTTTCTTTACGATTTGTATATACATATTTATTGTCTTCAAATCTATCCTTGAAAGGTGTCAGATCATAAATAGGCTTGTTGTTTATAGCATAATTTTGGTAAATATAAAATGCCGGGCTCGGTGTCTTTAATTGAATCGCAGTTTTTTTTGTTACTACTGTTGGTTTGTTCAAATATTCCCAATTATCTTTTTCATCATTAAAAGCATAAAAATTATAAGTTGAATCTTTACTTGTAGTTGCAAAATTCATATCAATGCTTTTGTCTTTGGCTACTGTGATCGGTTCGTTTTTACTACTTGCTGTTAGCTCGAACATGCCTGCTGATTCAAAATTGGTCACTACTCCTCCTGTATCATACTTCATGGGAATTCCACTTACTAAAAATTCTACGGGATCTCGGAATTCACGATAACTGATCGTGACACTTGTTTTAACAGGGTTTCCAGTATTGTCGATGAATGTATTTGCCGGAATTAAAATTTTTGTTCCACTAGGATAGGTAACGATGTTTTCTATTTGCGGATTGATAATGTAATTTGTTCTTTCAACATCTATCCCTTTGATTGGCGGATTTACATTCACGTATTTTGGAGTAAATGCAACGTGTGCTTTGCCGAAATTTGTTGTTGTTGTAAATCGTTTTGCTAATTCTTTGTATTCATCACTGTCAATTTCACCTGCCGTTGCAACATATTTAACAGCTATAGTTTTGTCGTTTTTATTTTTGACAGAATAATCATACGTTACGGATTCTTTTTCAAGTGTAAGGAATGATGTATCATTTTTTGAAATATACTCATCCGTATTAATCAACGTTAATTTTGTTATGTTTTTTAAGCTTGAAATATCTGCTGGTAGATCAAAGATTGTTAAGATATCCAATGTTAATTCTTTCAAATTCGGTAAAAGGGAAAGCTCCTGAATTAATTCTGGATATTCTAATTCTTCGTTGTTTTGTATCACAAGGTTTTCAATATAATATAAGCCTTCATATCCATAAGGCAATGATTGGAAAGTTGTCGAATCAAATATTACTGTTCTTAATGAAGAGGTTGTTTTTAATTTTTGAAAAAGTTCTCTCCAGTTATTTTCTTTTGCGTCTCCTTTTAATGTCAGAGAAGATAGTGATGTTAACTGTTCCGCATTCTTTATGAATTTTTCTGCATCATTCCGGCTGTCTATTTCCAGCGCAGTTATATATGGAAGCAAGGAATCATTTGTTGCTTCACCTAAATGGCATACTGCCGACCTATTTTGTTGGCCGAAACAAAAACTAGATGTGATGCAAAGCGCTAAGACAAATAGTTTATTAATTGTATCATTTTTCATTTGTTTGTATTTGCTTCTATAACGAACAACTATTCAGAATGGTACAAATTTTATTTTTTAAAAATTTTGAGAATAAAGCAACCTTTTTTTTGTTTATAACGACGGGTTTCGAAAATTACACGCTAATCGTTCGATTTATTTATACTGATGTGCATTGGTTATTTTGAATTGATTTAATTATTTGTTCTTCATTTTTTTTAAAGTATTTCATTGAATCAACACTTTGTCAGTAGTATTTTGAAAAGAAATTAGTCGACAAAGCAGAAAAGTTAAAAATTGCTCTTTTCCCATTTCAGCTAACCCTTTCCAGATTTTGGAATTTGCTTAAATTGATGATTCTCTAGTAAACATAATATCAGTAAGTTACGATGATGGCATAGCTTGTGTCTTTTATGTGAAGGAATTGGGAATAATCTTGAAAATTAATTGGTTTTTTAAGTGAAATCGGAAGACTGGATTATTAAGTTGACGCTGCTGATATATGTTTATTCTGAAAAGGTAACTAAATGCATTTTGAAATATTTTATTGAAACATTTTCAATTTATGGAATATTTTATGATTCGATCAGATGAACTGTTACATTATATTTTATTTTATCTCTCTAAATAATCTTAGCAAATAAATAATATGGAAAATTTAACTAAAAATTTAGAAAATAGGAAAAGGATTAAAAGTTGGAAATCATATTTTGTTTTCTTTTTATTCTCAGTACTGGCAAGTATTAATTCTTTTTCACAGGATTTAAAGAATATTTCAAATACTCTTGCGTCAATAAAGGCGGAGCAGGAGAACATTGCGTTTCATGAAAAATTGAGTTATGTGTATATGGCTATTGGATTGCTTGCCGTAATTGCTGTTGCGTGGTTTAGCACTGCGCTATCCAAAAAAAGGAAAGATTCTGCTGCGGAACAAAAAAAACTACAACGTCATTATGTCAGACATCCTCATGACCCTAGAAGAAGAAGTAAAGCTGTAAGATCCGTTATGTAATATATGCATAATTATTATTTATTTTTTTGTTTTCGTAGTTAATGCGCTAATTAAATTTTGATTGGTTTATAGGTTTATGAAATTTTAATTTTAAAGATATCTCTTAATTTTAATATTGAAATTTAGTTCTAATAAATTTGCGACTTCTTTTAAATCCTAGATTTAGTTTTATACATCTCCTAAAATCTACCAATAAGCGATATCCAAACTTGGTGTTTTTATAATATCTATTAAGACAGCATTCAATAAATGAAGGACGATTTCAGAATTTTAGACTCTATTGTTGATTCCATTGTGATACTTAATTCAAGTGGATTAATACTTTTTACAAATATTGCTTGGAAAAAATTTGAAGCTAAAAGCCTGGACTCTTTGGGCGTTAACTTTGAGTTTTCTAATTATCTTGAGGTATGTACAAAAGTTACCGGGGAAGAAATGGAAGATGCAATTTTAGCTGTTAGGGGAATTAATAAAGTAATTAGGATGGAGATTCCAATTTTTGAGATGGTATACCCTTGTCATTCTGTTGATGAACAACGTTGGTTTCTGATGCGATGCACTCCATTGATTGGTTTGCCTGAACTTGTTGTAATATCGCATATAAATATTACTAAACTAAAACTCATTGAGCTCGAGATTAATATTAAGAATAAACAATTAAAGGAAATTGGCTTGAGGCTTCACGATTCTTTTTATAGAATTGTTCATGATATACAGGCTCCATTAAGTTCAATAGAAGGATTAATTAATCTTTCTAAAGCAGAAAATTTAAATTCTAAGAGTGAAAACCCTTATATTTCTCTTATTTCAAAAAGTATTTTCAATTTGAAAAACATTATTAAGGTTACATTGAATTCAACTATTTCAAAAAATAAAATAGAATCTGTAAATTTTGATTCGCTTGTTTGCGACTTTTTGGACTCAATAAGGTACTCTGAACGGTTGCATAAAATAGAAATTGTAAGATTGGTCAATCAAACAGCCCCTTTCTATACCTACAAATCTGAAATACTTTCTGTCATTTCTAATCTCCTAAGTAATAGTTTTAAATATTGCGATTATAAAAAGGAGCGACCTTATGTGGAAATTTCTATTACTGCAAATGCAAATGAGGCTGTATTAATAATAAAGGACAATGGAATAGGAATAAACAAGGATATGCTTTCAAAAATATTTGATTTGAATTTCCAAGTTAATATAAGTTCCATTGAGGGTTTTGGGATAGGATTGAACTTAGTGAAAAAATCAATAGAATTAATGAATGGGGAAGTATGTGTAACTTCTGAATTTGGGCTTGTGACAGAATTTACTATTACTATACCCAACTTTAAAAATTTTAAAAATAATATTTTGTCAAACGAGATTGTGGGGCTTTTTTAAACACAATATTTATGGATGAATAGATCCTGTAAATAATTGTTTGTGTATTTTATATTCAGCAAAAGTCTCTCATTATTATTTTACGAAACGGATTTTAAATTGGAAATATTATTACTTTCTAACTTTGTGATAATTAGACTTTTTGAAAATTTACTGGTTGTAATTTTTACTTGCAATAGGATAATGAATGCATAGTAATTCGAAAATTTTCAATACTTTTTATTTTGTAGAGAAACGTGTTTTTTTTAAATACAGGTGCTATTAAATAGAAAATGTAAGCCAATTTTATTATAGGTTTTATAAAAGGCGGATACTTGAAGTTTATTCAAAACTTTTTAATGCAATTATTTCCCTTTGTACTTATTGGACTAAAAAGCTTAACATCTTGAAAAGCAGATGCTTGTGAATAGGCTGTAGTTTTCTTATTTCTGTAAATGGGTTTTTTTTTGGTAAAATGGATAATTGCTAAAAAATTGACTATTTTTAATTCATGAGTGAAATATGTAAAATTTTTATTGTTGAAGATGATTTGTTTTATTGTGGATTACTTGGGCATTATTTGTCACTAAATGCTGATAATGAAGTGCATAAGTTTACTGATGCAAAATCGTGTCTTCTTGCAATCACTAAAATTAAACCTCATATTGTAACTGTTGACTATAATCTACCGGATCATACTGGCCAAGAACTTCTTAAAAAAATTATTGAAATTGATTCCTCAATAAATGTTATAATAATTTCTGGGCAAGAAGATGTAAAAATAGCGTTAACATTATTGAAGGAAGGGGCGTATGATTATTTCGTCAAAGATGAAGACACAAACGAAAAGCTCTGGAATTGTGTAAATAAAATAAACGAAACTCGAAAGCTAAAAAGCGAAATTGAGGGCTTGAAAAATGAAATTAAATCCAAATACAAAATAGATACTATTTTGAAAGGAAACAGTGAAGAAATGACTCATATTCATCGTCTCATCGAAAAAGCATCGAAAACAAATATAAGTGTTAGTATTACCGGTGAAACTGGTACCGGAAAGGAATTAGTTGCAAAAGCGATTCATTTTAATTCAGCTTATTCAAATAGACTTTTTATTGCAATTAATGTAGCTGCAATTCCTTCAGAATTAATTGAAAGCGAATTGTTTGGTTATGAAAAAGGTTCTTTTACAGGTGCTCAAAACCGAAAAATTGGGAAATTAGAAGAAGCTAACGAAGGGACTCTTTTCCTTGATGAAATCAGTGAAATGAAGATTAATTTGCAGGCTAAATTATTGCGCGCTATTCAAGAGAGGGAGATTACGAGGGTTGGTGGAAATCAGGTAATAAAATTAAATTTTAGACTGATTGTAGCAACGCATAAAAATTTGGTTAATGAAGTTAAATTGGGAAACTTTAGGGAAGATTTGTATTATCGTTTGTATGGCTTTCCTATCGCCCTTCCAAGCTTGCATTCTCGTGGGCAAGATATTTTATTATTAGCAAATTATTTTCTTACTAATTTTACTTTTGAAAATAAAATGTTGCCAATGGAAATGACTAAGGCAGCTAAAGAAAAATTAATGAAATATTCGTGGCCGGGAAATGTTCGCGAACTGAAGGCTGTTGTTGAGTTGTCTGCTGTTATGGCTGACAAAAATGTAATAACGGAAGATGTAATATCTTTTGGTCCAGTTGATACAGATGAGAAAATTCTTAAGCACGAAATGACTCTTGAAGAATTTCAGAAAGAAATAATTAAGTCTTACCTTAAAAAATATAATAATAATGTAGTACTTGTTGCTCAAAAACTAAAAATGGGTAAATCTACTATATATAACATGCTACAAAAGAACCAAGAATAAATGAGTTGTCAAACTCAGTTAGACTAGATAGGGAATACTCCATTTATTTTAAATTCTCAAAAATAAATTGATAGATAACATTCATACAAGTCGTTATCTCGTAGTTCAATAAAAATAAATATTCAAGGAAAAACGTTACTACTGTTTTTAATTTATTGAATTTAGGAGGTAATTCAATAAATAAGTTTTTAAAAAATATTATTTTTCAATTTTTTTAATTTCTTCTTGTAGCTCTAGTATTGCAGCGGAGCAAATTAGTGTAATATTTTCGATCATAGCTGGAAGCAATTCAAAATTTATTTTCTCTTTTGAATACTCTTCTACTAATTCTAAGGTAACTTTAATACTTTTTATTCCAATAATGGCTATAGATGGTTTCATTTTATGGGCAACATTTTGGAGTTCTAGCCATTTTTTCTCCTGTACATATAAGTTCATTTTTTCAAGCATTTTTGGTGCCTCTGTTAGAAAAGCGTTGATCAAAGGAATTATGAACTCTATTTTGCCGTCGGATAGATCATTTAAATATGTTAAGTCAATGCATTTGTATTGGTTGCTTGCAGTATAGGTCCCAGAAATAGATGAAGAGGAATTAATTTGTTGTGAATTTGAATCGGCTATTTTTAAAGCATGCTGCTTAATTTTTTCAAATAACGCTATTTGCTTAAAAGGTTTTGAAATATAATCATTCATTCCTATTGCTATACATTTTTCTGCTTCACCAACAACCGCATGAGCTGTCATGGCAATAATAGGAGTTTGCGATTTAGGGGATGGAATTTTAGTACGGATATGCCTTGTCGTTTCATAGCCATCCATTATAGGCATTTGAATGTCCATAAGAATAATGTCATAATCCGCTTGCAAAATTTTCTGAATCGCAATTTCACCATTGTCGGCAATGTCAAGTTCTATACTCCATTTGTTGAGGATCTTTTTTGCTAATAGCTGATTCATGGCATTGTCTTCAGCCAAAAGAATTCTTAAGCCCTTCAATTCGGAAGATGAAATAGTTCCTGAATCTGATTTTGCTTTCGCTTTCGTATTTCTAGATTCTCCATTGTTAAATGCAAGAATGAAAGAAAAAGAACTTCCTTTATCTACTACACTATCAACAAAAATTCTTCCTCCTTGTAATTCTACTAATTGTTTTGCTATTGTTAATCCAAGTCCTGTTCCACCATATTTACGGGTGGTTTCGTTGCTTGCCTGACTAAATCTATCAAAAATTGTTCTTGATTTTTCCTCAGATATTCCCACTCCTGTATCAGTAACTCTGAAAAGGACAATATACGAATTGTCTATCTGGCTTTCTATTTGAATATCAATTTTGATACTGCCTTTTTCTGTAAATTTTATTGAATTTCCAACCAAATTTAAGAGTATTTGTCTTAATCGAATTGTGTCACCAAAAAGTATTTCCGGAGTTTTATCTGCGATTGAATAGGTTAATTCAAGATTCTTATTGCTGGCTGCATAATAAAAAGTGTGAATAACATCTTCAATTAATTCTTTTAGTTTGAAAGGTTCATTTTCAAAAATAATTTTACCGGATTCAATTTTCGAAAAATCAAGAATGTCATTTATAATAGATAGTAAATTATTTGCTGATAACGTAATGGCATCAACACATTCCTTTTGGTCAATGGTGAGGTTTTCTTCATTCAATATATCGGACATCCCAATTATTGCATTCATGGGAGTTCGTATTTCATGTGACACATTTGCAAGAAAGGAACTTTTTGCCGTATTCGCTATTTCGGCTTGTATTGCCATTTCTTTTGCCTTTTTTGTAGCCGCTTCCAGAGAATTGTTTGATTGAATTAGATTGTTTTCGGCAGTATCTTTGTTTTTTACATTTACCAGCATGAGGGTAAATAAATGAAGTAAAGCAATTGATTCCGTTGAAAAAATGAAATTGCTTTTGACAGAACCAAAACTAACAAAGCCAATACAATTATCGTCCGACATCATCGGAATTGTAAGAATAGTTTTTATTCCTTGCTGTTCTAGAGCGCTTTTAAATGAACCATCAGAAAAGGATACAATGTCTCCTTCATAGGTAATATAGCCTTTCATATGAGAGGTTAATAAATTCTCAATGGATTTATCTTTTACATTTTGGAGGTTACTGATTTGAGGAATAATATGGTTACTGGTCCATTCATATTCATTTAAAAATTTAGTTTTATTTTGGTCATAAAGAAAAACAGCACTAACATTTGCATCAACAAATTGAGCGATCACTCGAAGGGAGATCTGGATAGTCTCATTGATCTGGTCTTTAGGAATATTGATAAATCGGGATGCCATATCCATCATTATATTTTGCATTTTAGAATAATGAAGCATCGTTTTTTCTGTTTGCTTCTGCAAAGTAATATCCCAGTTGGTGCCAATCATGCGAAATGCTTTTCCTGCATCATCTCGTTGAACAATTGCTTGTGCTCTAATATTTTTAATAGAACTGTCAGGCAAAACAATCTGAAACTCCGTATCAAAATCTTTTTCGCCCCGCAAAGCCATTTGAATTTCAGTGTTCCCTCTTTCTAAATCATCGGGATGAAGACGCTTTGACCACGACTCATAAATACCTTCAAAACTATTTTTTTCAATTCCATATAAGATAAACATTTGCTCGTCCCAGAAAAGATTATTATTAATTAGGTCAGAGTCCCACACTCCAACTTTACCCGCTTTTGTAGCCAATGATAAACGAGTAGATATTTGTTTTAAATCTTCCTCAGCTTGTTTTCTTGCTGTATTATTTGTTAGCGAAGTAACCCTTACAGTTCTCCCTTTATAATGCATCATTTTCCCGCGTAGGAGACAAGGGAATGTTGTGCCATCTTTTCTTAAAGCAACTGCTTCGTATGGTGCTTCAATACCGTCTATCATCGCCTTCATAACCACACCTCTGTATTCAGGAGTGATCCAATCTGTTCCATATCTACCTAATGCTTCTTCTGTAGTATAACCAAACATTTCTTCAGCTGCACTATTTTGTTCGATACAAATTCCTTTTTCAGAAATAAAAATTGATTCGAATGATGCTTCAGATAATCCTTTGTATTTTTCTTTATTTTCTTCCAGCTCTCCTTCTATTTGCTTTTTTTTAGTAATATCTCTAATGATTGTTAAAACTTTCTCCTGCTCATAGTGAATTGTCCTTGATTCAAAATAATGTAATTCGTTTCCAATTTCTAAGGAGTATTCGAATAGCTGTGATTGCCTAGAAGAAATCGCTTGCTCAATACTTGATATGAATCCACTTGCTATTTCAGGAGGTAAAATATTTTCTATTTTTTTTCCCATAAACTCTTCTGGTGAAACATACAGAATTGAAGGGTCTGAAACATGATAATCAATAAAGACACCGTCTTTATCAATTATGAATATAAGATCCGGAATGGCATTTAAAATTGCGACATTATGTTCTTCGCTTTTACGCAAGGCATTTTCCGAACTCTTTCTTTCAGTAATATTTCGGCCATACACATTAATGTATTTAGCACTATCAATAGGTGTAAAAAGAAAAGAATAGACATACTCTTCATAAGCGATTTCTCTCTGAATTGAAATTCCTGATTTTAAAACATCTTCTACTGCGACTAGAAAATCGGTACATACATTGTCCCCAACTTTAAAACCTGCTGATTTAAGTATTTTACCACTGGCATTGTTTGCGTATAGTAAAATTTTATAATTACTGATTCGCATAATCGGCTCAGGACTTTCCTCTGAAATTCTGGAAAGATTTAATATTTCTTCATTTGCCGATTGTAATAAGTTTTGATTTAATATATTCGCATATATGGAACCGGCCATATTACATATGAAGGAAAGTAAAGTGATATCATCTTCAGTATAAGCATTAGGGGATGCATCTGTGATTCCAAAAGCACCCACAATTTCTGCTCCATTCTTTACCGGTATATATAATCGGCAGCGTATTTCAAACGAACGCTTACTTGATAAAGTGAGATTATCTGGATCTAAAAGTACATCAGGAATATGTATCATTTTCCCTGTCTTATATACTAAACCAGGGTGGCGTTTCATCGCAGTTTGATCCGCATCGTTAAATTCTTCTTCTGTAAAACCTTTTGCATAAAGTAGCTTTAACCTATTATCCACAGGGTCGAAAAGAAAAAGGCCTGTATGGTCACACACTATGTTTTCTTCAAGCACTTTTTCAACGGCCAAGACCAATCCTTCAAGAGTATTGATCTTTGGAAAAGAGGAAGCAAACTTATCCAGATTTTTTATTACCTGAAGATGTGAAGTTTTCATTAATTAGCTATTTGAATTATATTCGTTAAGTGCTTCTTTAACGCATTCTTCATCTTGTTTGTAATGCCCTCCACTTATTCCGATTGCTCCTATCACACTTCCATCATGAATTATCGGGGACCCACCACCCAGAAGAATAAAATCCTTGAATTGTTGAACACCATGAAATAAAATAGGGTCGTCCTTAATGAAGGAATACCAACTGTCGCCACTTGGAATACCATACCCGACAGCAGTAATTGCCTTTTTTCTGGATGCATCAATTGTTACTAAAGGAGAATGGTCCATTCTGTAAAATGCTTTAAGCACACCACTTTCGTCCACAAATGTTATAGAAATAGTCATTTTTAATTCTTCAGCTTTTCTAATTGCGGCAGCAGCCATTAATTGGCAGGCTTTGTAGCTTAAACTTTTTTTAATTAGTGGTTCCATAATTTCTTTGATTTGATATTTTTATAAAATTTGCTCAAAATATTTTCAATAAGGGAATGTTTATATTGAATTTAAATTTGTTTTAAGCAAATTCAATGAACCATGTTAAAGGAATTATCCTTTAAGCACTTTCACAAATTTAATGATTTTTTTTAAGTATTTGAAATATGATTAATCAATAAATAGCTTAAAATGGGCAGTTTTTTATACTATACTTGAAAAAGCGATTGCTCCGGTAATTATAAGAAAGATCGGTCTTTGAATATGGGTTAAATTAAGAATTGCCCCTGGTGAGGCAATATACTCATTTGAAATTTTACTTTGTTTGGTTGAAATTCATTAAAAATTTTGCCACTTAACGCTATTAATTTGCTGTTTCTGTGATGCCTTATAGTTTAAAAAATACTAGCTCTTAATTTATGCTGGAATTGAATATTTCAGAAATATAATATTGGTTTTAAAATTTTTATTTTATATTTTTTATCTCGTGTGTTTTGAGCACTATTGATCTGATAATTTCGTCAAATTCAAATGCTGCAATTTGGAGCCTTGATAGTACTTCTGTATTAATAGGGTCATTTGGGGCAGTAAAATTGAATAGGCCAATTAATCCTTGAATACTTGCCACAGGTCTGCGAACTTGATGCGATTGAAGAAATGCGATTTCAAATAATTTTTCATTTTGAAGCTTCATTTTATTTTCAATTTCTTCTTTTCTTCTTTTTTCACTTAATTCATTTAGAGCTCTATGTATTTTAGGCATTAACGAAAATAATTTATCCTTTAATACATAATCGGTTACGCCATTTTTAATCAGTTCGACAGCGTTTTCATCACCGATAGTTCCTGAAATAATCATAAAAGGAATTTCCGGAATCTTTTTTTGTTTTATTTTGAATGCCGATAGCCCATCGAATGCTGGAAGACAAAAGTCTGATAAAATAAGGTCCGGCTTAAATAATTCTATAGAAAGTTCAAATTCTTCGCGAGTTTGCACGAGCTCTGCAGTATAAACCAATCCAGATTTTATTAATTCACGATTTATCAAATCAGCATCAATCGGATTGTCTTCTAAAATGAGAATTTTTAATGCGCTTTCCATTATTAAATATTTTTATTGATTAACATGAAACTGGTAAATTTATTCTTGCCTAATCCCGATTACTAAAATATCATCAATTTGCTCTTCTGCCCCCATCCAATTATTAATAAATTCATTTAAGTATTCCCCTTGTTCAACCATTGTTTTATCTTGAATACTAAGCAGTTGTTGTTTAAATTTTTTTGTAGTTAATTTTTTGTTTTTTTCTCCACCAAACTGATCTGAATATCCATCAGAAAAAAGGTAAAATGTATCCCCTTCATATAATTTTATTTCGTGGCATTCATAATCAGGATTTTCGATATTTGAAAAATTATATCCTATGGCACTTTTCGTTCCGTCAATTTCTTCGACTTCCGTTTGGCCTTTACGAATAATCCACATTGGTCTATTGGCCCCTGAAAATTTTACTATTTTACTGTCGTTTTCAATTTGACAAACAGCTATATCCATTCCTTCAGAACTTTCAGAATCACCGGCAGACAAAGCTGTTCTTAAACTTTTATTAAGCTTTTTTAATATTTCACTTGGGTTCCTTGTTTTGTAAAATAAATTGTTTAGTTTTTCTATCCCAACCATGCTCATCATAGCACCTGGAACGCCGTGTCCTGTGCAGTCTGCGACTGTGATCAAACAACCTTTGTCATCTTTTCTAAAAAAATAAAAATCGCCGCTTACCTTATCTTTAGGTTTAAATAAAATAAAAGATTCAGAGGCAATTTCTTTTAATAATCCTTTATCCGGAAGAATTGAATTTTGAATTCTTTTTGCGCAGGCAATGCTATCTTGAATTTCGCGATGGGCTGTTTCTAATTTTTTATGTAAAAGTTCTATTTTTTTCTTACTTAATAAATGGTCGATTGCTGATGGTAAACGAAGCAAATTGTCTTTCAAAATATATTCACCCAACCCTTCTTTTGCATATTGTATTAATATATGCTCAGGCACTGTACCTGTGAGTAAAATAAAGGGCATGCCTCGTGTTTTATCTTTTGAGTTCATTATCCGGAACGCATCCATTCCTGTAAATTGAGGAAGCGAATGGTCTGCAATTATGATATCATAACTTGAAAGCTCTAATGCATTTATAAATTGTTCTTTCGTCCAAACTCGCGTATGCGAGAACGTGATTTTCTGTCTTTTCAGAAACATAATAAGAATATCCGCATCAATTTCCGAATCCTCTAATAATAAAATATTCAATTCAGCAATCATTATCTTTTTTTAATAAACTTCTATCAAAAATATTTAGTTGAAATAATTAAACGTGATGCGGCGGTTGATTTGAAATCATCCAATAAAAACTAAGTGCTTTTATTGCCTGAAAAAAGTTGTCGCTTCCAACTGGTTTTACAATGTAGCTATTGGCACCAAGTTCATAGCATTTTTTTATATCTGGATCTTCTTTTGATGATGTAAGTATGACTACGGGGACTGATTTGAAAAAGGGGTCTCCTTTTACTTTTTCAAGTACTTCCATGCCAGAAACTTTAGGCATTTTCAAATCTAACATTATGAGTTTTAGATGATCATTTATATTTCTACCTGAATAGGCGCCTTTACAATATAAGAAATCAAGTGCTTCTGCCCCATCTATTACGTGGTGGAGCTTGTTTGTTAGGCCCCCTTTTCTTAGTGCACGAATGGTGAGCGTGGCATCATCCATACTGTCCTCTGCAAATAAAATTTCAATTTCTGAATAGTCCATATTTTTTATTTTATATAGTTTTGTTATTACTGATCGGTATACTAAAGAAAAACGTTGTTCCTTCATTTAATTTCGATTCGGCCCAAACTGTTCCATTATGACGACTTATAGCTTTTTGAACGATTGCAAGTCCTATACCGGTACCTTCAAACTCT
This sequence comes from Bacteroidota bacterium, assembly GCA_947476185.1. GTDB lineage: Bacteria > Bacteroidota > Bacteroidia > 2-12-FULL-35-15 > 2-12-FULL-35-15 > 2-12-FULL-35-15. The sequence goes on along the minus strand of CANJPX010000008.1, from coordinate 5,641 downwards.
TCTTTTGAATGCAAGCGTTGGAAAACTCCGAAAAGTTTATTATAATATTGCATATCGAACCCTACTCCGTTGTCCTTTACAAAAAAAACAGAAAATCCTTCTTTTTTGAATGACCCAATTTCAATTTTGGGATCTGTTTTATGCTGGGAATATTTTATTGCGTTAGAAATTAAGTTTACCCAAACTTGTTTAATTAGGACTGGTTGTCCTATTATGGATGGAAGATCTTCGATTGCAATACTATACTTCTCTGAATTATTAATTATTTGTTCTTCTATAACTGTTTTAGAAATATTGTTCATGTTTATTTCCGTCAATGGTACATCTGTTCTTCCTAATCTTGAAAAAGCAAGTAAGTCATCAATTAGGTCGCCCATCATTTTCGAACTTTTTAGCATTGATTTTAAATATCCCATGCCCTCAGCATCTAAAACGCTATTGTAATCTTCAATTAAAATGGTTGTGTATCCGTTAATTGCTCTTAATGGAGCTCTTAGGTCATGTGAAACTGAATATGAAAAGGCTTCTAATTCGTGGTTTGCCGCCATCATTTTTTCTTCTGCATTTTTTATTGCAGTTATATCTGTGGAAACTGAAAAAAGACATGGATCATTATCTATATCAAAATAAATGACAGATGTAGAGGTCCACTTTGTTTTACCTTTTTTCGTTTTTATCAAGGTCTCCTGGTTTTCCCCGAAATTATTTTCATGTATTTTTCGTGCAACAGCCTCCGCATCATTTGATTCTACGACAATATTTAAATCCTGTGCAGACTTACCTATTATTTCATCATAGGAGTTGCAATCCATTAGTTGTACAAAACTATTATTCACTTTTAATATTACGTTATCGCTAATTCTGCTGATCGCAATAGAGGCCGGATTATTCTCAAATATTGAACTGAATAATTTATTTGATTTTTCTAATTCAGCGGTCAGAATATTTTTTTGTCGCTGAATATTTATTATGCTTATTCCAATTAGAATTAGATTAATAATAATAATAACCAACGTCATGATTAGTAGTCGAAATTTAGTAGCAGAACTATTATTGGCAAGTTTCCGCTGTTGCAGTAATGAAAGTTCAGTTTCATTTATTTTATGAACGGCACTTTTCATTTTTTCTGAAAGCACTTTTCCTATATAACTAAAGGCTATTTCGTCCTGACTGCTGAGGATGTTGCGGTGGTGCCTTGAAATTACTTTACCAGTTGAAATTATTCTTGCGTTTAACAGCTTTTTAAATTTAGCAATGATGCTTTGCTCTTTGGCTGAATGGGCTAACTTTTTGAATGCGTCTAGTTTTTGATAAATATCAGAAATACTCGTGTAATAAGGTTGCAAAAAAAAATCGTTTCCTACTAACAAAAACTCTCCTACACTTGCCTCAATGCTCAGCACATCCGAAAGCAAATCATTGTTAAGATTAATTAAGGTGTAGGTAGTTTCTACTTCTGCGGATGTTTTTTCAAATTCTTTTAGAGTCCTCCAAATATAAACTGCCATTACTACCAAAAAGGAAGAAAGCAGAACAAACAATAGTGGAATGATTTTTTCCAGTCGTTTCATTTATAATATTTTTGACTTAATTGGTTCAAAGTAATTTACATTTATTAGTTAGAAATTAATAGCAGCAATATGTATAATTATTTTTGCGACTCCTTTACATGCGCTGTGCCACTATTCATATATCTTGATAATCAAGTATTTGCATGTGTGTTAAAAATTCATTTTTCCAAAATGCAGAAGCAGAATTCCACAATATGGAATTCTGCTTCTGTGGCTCGAATAATCAAATTGGAATTTCAAAAAAAGAAAAAACAAGATTTAAATGGACTAAAATAATAAAATGCCCCTTTTTATTAATCTTGAGCGCTGGTAATAGTATGGGTCTGCTATCGAGTGTTGATTTTTATTTAATTCCAGCTTCCGTTTTCTGGAATGTATTTCCATTTTGTGGAGAATCTGCTTTGTTTAGGGATGCTAAATAATTGATTATTAATTGGTTAATATGTGGCACTGAAATAGATAGGCGCGGAACTTGAATCCCCAATTGGTAGATGTTGTTAATTTCCTAGCTGTGCATTTTTGTCGCGATGGTAACGAATAAATAATTGTTTATCAGTAAAAATGGTTGTAGTTGTGCTCTTAAAATTTGAGGTAAAGACAATTAATGACCTAGGAGATCCTGTTAAAAGATGAATTAATATTGAAAAGGAAATAAAATAATCATCATAAAATATAAATCCACATATGAATGTTTTTAAAAAACTATCGATCAAAAACAAATTAACTTTTGCTACCCTACTTGTGATTGGTACGTTATCCGTGTTTCTTTTTGTTAGTATACGTCGCGAGTTTTCCGTAAAACAAGAGGCACAGAAATCTCTAAATGATGTTGAAGGAATGAATGCTGTTTCTTCGGTTCTTGCTGCAATGCATAATGAGCAAGCTGTATCGCTTATTTATATCTCCAGCAATGGAACAAAAGATTTTTCAGCGCTTGCATTACGAAGAGAAGCAACAGATGACGCAATACATGAATACTCTAATTTATTCAAGGAAAGGGATACTAATAATGAGAAAGTTATTTCATTTAAAGAATTGGCAACTGCTCGAGCAAGTGTAAATGAATTAAAATTGTTTTCTCGAATCGATGGAATGTATGATCAAATCAATATTCAACTTTTGGATAAATTTAATTTAATAGTTCAAGGTTCTGATAATAGTTTGGTGAATTCTATTTTTGAAGCACATTTTATACTTTGGCATGTGGGAGACGATATTTCTAAAATGAAAAGAAGTATAGGTAATGCATTGAAATTAGGAAAATTTGAAGGGACAAATTTGGTTGATTTTATTTCAGTGAAAGCTAATTACGAAGAAAATGTTAGAAGCTTCAAGAATGATGCTAGTCCTGAATTAAAAGATTATTTTACTCAAAAGTATCAAGGTGTTTTTGTTGATCAAATGACAGAAATGATGGATTCCGTTTATTACAATCTGTCCATTACCAATATTAATTTCACATTTGAAAACTGGTGGGCGACATCTTCAGCTGCTTTTAATCAATTAAAAGAAGTAGAAAAATTCTCTTCTAATTTTTTGGCAGATAAAGCAAATATGCAATTGGAAAAAGCAAATTCAAGTATTATTTTTTCTTTCACATTATTATTAACTGTTTTTGTTATCATTATATTAACAATGGTTTCAATTTCTACAGGTATTGTAAAGTCGATAGGAAAAATTGATGTTGCCGTTGAAAAAATGGCTGATGGGTTTGTTGGTGAAATTCTCGATATTCAAACAAATGATGAAATTGGAAAACTCTCCCAATCTTTCAATAAAATGTCATTAGCAACAGAAGCTTTTTCTAAAATTGCAGATGAAATTTCAAATGGCAACTTCACTGCTATTATTGATCCCAGAAGTGATGATGACAAACTTGCTTTTGCCCTTGAAAATATGAAAGTGAATCTTAGTAAGTTAGCAAAGGATAATGAGATAAGAAATTGGCTTTTAACTGGCACCAACGTGATGAATGAGAAGTTGAGAGGAGACAAAGATTTGCGCATTCTTGCTGCTGACACAGTGCTTCAGTTGTGCACTTATTTAAATGCCAATATTGGCGCAATTTATATAAATGAAAATAGCAAACTCGTTTTATCTGGAACCTATGCTTTCGACAATCGTAAGATTAATGCCAATACTTTTGATTTTGGTGAAGGATTGATTGGTCAAGCTGCCATTGAGAAAAAGCCAATTATTTTTAATGAAATTCCCGCAGATTATATTCGTATCAATTCGGGATTAGGAAATGTTGTTCCTAAAAGTATTCTAGTATTCCCTTTTGTAAATGAAGGAGAAGTAAAAGGAGTTATCGAACTAGGTGCTGTGGATGAATTTACAGAATTGGACATGCAGTTATTGAATTTGGTTGGGCTTAATATTGCCATTGCTATTCATGCTTCACAGGCGCGTTCCATCATGAAGGATTTGCTTGAAGAAACACAACGCCAGGCAGAAGAGATGGAAGTGCAGCAGGAAGAATTAAAACAAACCAATGAAGAGCTGGAAACAAAAACAGGAATGTTGGAAAAATCGGAAGCTGAGTTAAAGGTTCAGCAGGAGGAATTGCAACAAACCAATGAGGAGCTGGAAGAAAAAGCTAATTTGTTGGAGGTACAAAAAGATCGTCTGGAAAATGCAAAGGTGGATATTGAGAACAAAGCCAGAGAAGTAGAAATTACTAGTAAATACAAGTCGGAATTTTTGGCAAACATGTCCCACGAATTGCGCACACCGCTTAACAGCATTCTCATTCTTGCAAAATTGCTTTCTGAAAATAAATCGAAAAATCTTGGAGAAAAAGAAGTTGATTTTTCGAAAAACATTTATAAATCAAGTGTTGATTTGCTTAACCTCATAAATGAGATCCTCGATCTTTCAAAAGTAGAATCGGGGAAAATGGAATTGGATATTGAACCAGCGCCATTAAAAGGTATTTGTGATAATTTAACCGCGATGTTTACGGAGGTTGCGAAAAACAAATCGATTGAATTTAGTTGTGAGGTTAGTAAAACGCTTCTCGAAAAATCTATACAGACCGATGGACAGAGATTGGAGCAAGTGTTACGAAATCTTTTATCGAATGCATTTAAATTTACGGGTAAAGAAGGGAAAGTAGCACTGAAAATTGAAATGGCTGCTGCAAATATTCGCTTTAGAAACAGTAATTTGAAAAAGAATGCGGAAGTCATTTCCTTTTCAGTTTCGGATAATGGAATCGGAATTCCAAAAGAAAAATTCGGAATTATCTTTGAAGCATTTCAACAGGTAGATGGTTCGACAAAAAGAAAATATGGTGGAACGGGACTTGGACTTTCCATCAGTCGTGAACTAGCGAGTGCACTTGGTGGTGAAATTCAATTACATAGTGAAGAGGGTAAAGGTACCACATTTACTTTTTTCATTCCCTTCGAATTTGATGGTTCATCCATACTTGATATGGAGGGGAAACTTGAAGTTAAGGAGAAACAAAAAATAGTTTCAGTTTCAACGGATGAAAATGAAAATGTTACAAAGACGGAGTTAAATGCTAACGATGACCGGAATGGAATTGATGAAAATGACCGTTCGGTATTGATCATAGAAGACGATGTTGAATTTGCAGCTTTACTTTTAGATTTTGTGAGAGAGCGAGGATATAAAGGAATTGTGGCGCACCAGGGAAATACGGGGGTGAGTTATGCAAGGTATTATAAGCCGGATGCTATAATTCTTGACATGAAATTACCTGTCATGAATGGAGATGAAGTGTTGAAGCACTTGAAAAGCGATCCAAATGTTCGACACATTCCTGTTCAAATAATTTCCGGTTATGACAAAAGAAAAGAAGGGATAGAACTTGGGGCATTTGATTTTAATCGTAAACCAATCAGTGTTGAAGATCTTGTTTATACTTTCGAAAAAATCGAGCGTTTTCTGGACAAAAAACTTAAAAATCTTTTAATAGTAGAGGATAACGAAATGCAGAACATTGCCATTAAAGAACTTATTGGTGGTGGAGATGTGAAAAGTTTTTCAGCATTTTCCGGAGAGCAGGCTTATGAAATGTTAGTAGCAGGGAATTTTGATTG